>JAYZBS010000001.1:0-10202 GCA_036338635.1 Pseudomonadota bacterium
GACCTCGATTGACCCCAAGTCATCTGAACAGGTTGTCAGCATGTGCGCTCCGTCCGAACCGTCGTTCCCTGTAAAACCCTGCCTGCCGCAGATCCGCCGGACCTGCGGCCGACAACGCGTCGACGACTAGACGTTCCGCTAGCGGTGGCCCGACCGACTGGCACCGCGCTGATATTTTTTGCTTTCGCCTGACAGAGGACACAGCATGCCGACGACATTCAACTGGATCTATCTTGGAACCACTGCCAGCCGCATCGACGCAGTCGAAAGCGGGTTGGAGGGCGGAACGGGCCTCGCTGACAACCTCGCGGTGCTGACCGGAGCAAGCTACGGGTCGGCGGGCAGCCCGCTCTATTCCCGTGCTGTCACGGCCACGATGACCCCAAGCGGTTCCGCCACCAGCTATCAGAATACGGACCTTGCCGGCCAAAGCTATTCGACGCCCCTCACGGTCGGGGGCACCCCCACGACGTTGCAACACGACGCAATCGGCATCTATTCCGCGAACATCACCTATGCCGACGGAACGATTTCCGCGACGCCGGTCAACCTAGTCATTGTCCAGGCCCAAACCGGTGAACTGTTTCTGGCTCCGCCTCCTTCGACCGCCGGTGTCAATGCTGCGCTGACGTCGAAGCCGATCACCTCGATCCAGTTGATCAGCCCGGTGGTGGGCAGCAATACGAACGGATCGGTCTTCCTGCTGGACCGCCAGACGGGTGTCTTCGACAACGGCGTGATCGATGGCACGAGTGGCAACGATTCGATCGTCAGCGGCTATGTCGAGCCCGGGCTCAGCGGCTCGGACCAGATCGACAACGGCGATGGCCTGTCCGGTCCGGCGACCGGGTACAACGACGATATCATCCAGGCCGGCGCGGGCAACGACACGGTGCGTTCGGGCCTGGGCAACGACAGCGTGATTGGCGGCGCGGGTGCCGACAGCCTCGAGGGCGAGGCGGGCAACGACACGCTGATCGGCGGGACGGGCAACGATGTCCTCGACGGCGGCGCGGGCAACGACAGCATCGACGGCGGCGATGACAATGACCTGATCAACCTGACCGGCGCCTTCGGGACCGACACGATCACCGGTGGGGCCGGCAGCGACACGATCTCGGGCAGCGGGCTGAGCGGGGCCAGCACCGTCGGGTTCACCAACGGGGCCGGCAGCTTCGTCAACGGCGGGAACACCGCGAACTTTAACACGATCGAGGGCATCGTCACCGGCGCCGGCAATGACACCGTGAACATCAGCGGCGCGCAGGCTGGCAGCTTCCTGACCGGCGAAGGTGCCGACACCATCAACGCAGGCGGCACCGGCGCCGACACGATCAATGCCGGTGGCGGCGACGACCTGATCAACCTGTCCGGTGCTTTCGGGGCCGACACGATCACCGGCGGCGCGGGCAGCGACACGATCTCGGGCGCGGGGCTGACGGGAGCCAGCACGGTCACCTACAGTGGCGGATCGGGCAGCTTTGCAAGTGGCGGCAGCACCGCCACCTTCAACACGGTCGAGGGCATTATTACCGGCGACGGCAACGATACGATTGATGCGTCCGCAAACGCGACCTCGGCCAGTTTCGTCACCGGCGCCGGCAATGACAGCTTCACCGGAGGCGCCGGCGCAGAGACCGTGAATGGCGGGTCGGGCGACGACACCATCCGCTCGGGCGGCGGCAATGACAGCGTCCTCGCCGGTGACGGCAACGACCTTGTCGCGGCGGGCGATGGCGACGACTTCGTCGACGCCGGTGACGGCGCTGACACCGTCGACGGAGGCATCGGCAACGACACCATTCTGGGCGGGATCGGCGACGACCAGTTGAGCGGCGGCGCCGGAAACGACAGCCTGCAGGGTGGCGCCGGGGCTGACGTCCTTCTCGGCGGTGACGGAAACGACACCCTGGACGGCGGCGCAGGCATCGACACGCTGACCGGCGGCGCAGGTGACGACGTCTTCCTGGTGACCTCCGGCGACATCATCACGGATTTCAGCGCGGGCAACAGCGGCGGAGTGGCCGATGGCGATGTCACGAACAACGACCGGATCGACCTGTCCGCCTTTTACAACGACAGTAACCTTGCGATCATCAACGCACAGCGGGCGGGCTTGGGTCTGTCGCCCTATCGCTCGACCCTCAGCTGGCTGAAGGCCGATCAGGCCGATGATGGCGTGCTGAACAGCATCACAACCGCGGCTGGCTTCGGCCAGAACTTCACGCTGACGATCCAGAACGGCGGGACCGCGGTCGCCGCCGCGGAACTGACGACCGAGACGGTGGGCGTGGTCTGCTTCGGCTCGGACGCCATGATCGAAACCGCTGACGGGGCCGTCGCGGCGGGCCAGCTGAAGGTGGGCGATCTTGTCCTGACGCGTGACGACGGTTTCCAGCCCATCCGCTGGATCGCGCAGCGGCCGCTGGGGGCCGGGATGCTTGAGGCTGACCCTGCGCTGCGGCCGGTGCGCATCCGCGCCGGTGCGCTGGGGCAGGGGCTGCCCACGCGCGACCTGATCGTGTCGCAGCAGCACCGCGTGCTGGTGCGCTCGAAGATCGCCGAGCGGATGTTCGGCACACCAGAGGTGCTTGTCGCAGCGAAGCAGCTGATGATCACCGACGGCATCGACCTGGCGACGGATCTGGACGAGGTGACCTATGTCCACTTCCTGTTCGACGCGCACCAGATCGTTCTGGCCAACGGCGCCGAAACCGAATCGCTCTATACCGGGACCGAGGCGCTGAAGACCGTTCCGGCCGAAGCGCGGGACGAAATCTTCGCCCTGTTCCCGGAGTTGGCCGAGGGCGTGTCCCACCCGGCTGTCCGAGAGCTTCTTTCGGGCCGGATGGGCCGCAAGCTGGCCCATCGCCACGCGCAGAACGGCAAGAAGCTGGTCGCCTGACCAGAGAGAATCGCGGCGCCGCGCCGGGTCGGCGGGCTTGTGCGGGCGTCGCGGTCACTCGAAGCGCAGCGTCGCCACGAAGTCCAGGAAAGCCGACAGGGCGGCGCTGACATTCTTGCGGCTGGAATAGAGGACATGGACCGGCGCGCCTGGCAGGCCATAGTCCGGCATCACCGCCACCAGGCGCCCCGCCTCCAGATCGTCGGCGACCTGGAAGCGGGGCGTCAGCGCGATGCCCTTTCCGGCGATCGCCAGCCGGCGCAACAGTTCGTTGTTGTTGCTGGAAAATGCCGGGGTGATCTTCTGATAGATCACCTCGGTCCCCTGCCGCAGCGGCCAGGTGCCAGCACCGCGAAGGTTCGTATAATGCAGGCAGAGGTGATGGCGCAGGTCCGACGGATGCCCCGGATTGCCTCGGGCCTGGATATAATCGGGCGAGGCCACCAGCAGGATCGGCGTGTCGTGCAGGTGGCGCGCATGCAGGTTGCTGTCTTCCAGAAGCCCGATCCGCAGGACGGCGTCGTATCCGTCGCGGGTCAGGTCGGTGCGCGCGTCCTCCAGTACCACGTCCAATTGGACGTCGGGATATTCGGTCATGAAGCGCAGCAGGTGCGGCTCGAAGACGTTGAGCATGTATTGGACCGGCGCGCCCAGCTTCAGCGGCCCCGAGGCGTGGAGCGTGGTCGAGCGGACGGCCTCGGTCGCCGCGTCCAGCCGCGCAAGGATTCCGCCGACCTCGGTATAGAAGCTCATGCCTGCGGCCGTCGGGGTGACGGCCCGCGTGGTACGCGTCAGAAGCCGGGCGCCAAGGAAGGATTCGAGATCGGCGATGATCTTGCTGCACATGCTCTTGGACATCACGATGCGTTGCGCGGCAGCGGTGAAGCTGCCTTCCTCGACGACGGCGGCGAAGGCGCGCAGGGCCTTGATGTCCAAGTTGAGATCCTTCATCGGAACCGACCCTGCGGATGCGGATGACCGCCGGCACCGGAAGGCGCGGCGGTCAATGGTCTAGTCGCGACGACGATGATCGGAAAGATCAATTGTCGCCCTTGGCCGAGAAACGGTCACCGCGGTCGACTGGTGCGGACCCGACCAGGGACACCGAAACCAGGTCGTCGGCGTCGAGGCCCGCGCGGCGCAGCTCTTTGCTGGTCAGGACCGAGCCTGCGGGCACGTCCACCGTCTGCGCCGCGGCGACAGTGCGGTCGAACGACACCGGCTGCGGGCGTTCGTGGCTGGACATTCCGGCGGCATTGGCGGCGGTCGCGAAGGCAAGGGCGCCGAGGGCGAGGGTAATGGTTTTCATCGTTGCATATCCTTTGATTGGAACGTCGGTTCGTTTCGATGAAGCACAGATAGCCCTCGGTCCCGGCGCCCATTAGACGCGAATTTGCGCCCGCTTTGTTCGATCTCAGGAAACGATCACGCGGCTGGCCGCCCGCTGGTGCGGGTGAAAGGACGTAGCGTCCCATTCGGAACCGCTTCATCCGCCCAATGTTATGGCCTCACAGCGCCCTGGAGGTGGGGCGCATCCACAAGGAGATGAACATGCGTGCATTCCTGATGGCCTCGGCTGCGACGACTTTCGCGTTCGCAGGGGCTGCAATGGCGCAGACGACCGCGACCGCCTCGACGGACCTCAACGTCCGCTCGGGTCCGGGCGTGCAGCACGAGGTGGTCGGTGCGATCGGCGCCGGAAACGAGGTCGACGTCATCGGCTGCATCGACAGCGCGAACTGGTGCCAGGTTTCAGGTGACGGGCTGGAGGGCTGGTCCTATGGCGACTATCTGACGGTGACCGCGGGCGACGAGGTCGTCTCGCTCTATCCGAACCGGCAGGAGGTGGGCGTCACCATCATCGAGGCTCCGGCATCCGATGACATGTCGGGCCAGGACACCGCCGTCGGCGGCTTGGGTGGTGCGGCGATGGGCGCCCTGATCGGCGGCCCGATCGGCGCCGTGGCGGGTGCAGCCATCGGCGGGACGGCCGCAGCATCCGCCAGCGTCGAGCCCTCGACCGAGGTGACCACCTATGTCACCACGAACCAGGTCGAGCCGGTCTATCTGGAGGGCGAGGTTGTCCTTGGCGCGGGCATCCCCGAACCGGTCACCGTCTACGAGATCCCGGGGCAGCCCGACTACCGTTATGCCCAGATCAACGGCCAGACCGTTCTGGTCGATCCGGCCGAGCGCCAGATCGTCTATATCTATCGCTGAATGGATGCGACCGGGCGGCGGACACACCGCCCGGTCATCGCTTGCAGGCAGCCGGGGCAGCTTCCCAGCGTCATGGAACGCGGCCCGGTGGCTGCGCTGCAGCATCTCTACATGACGGCGCCGATCTGCCAGGGCACGAATTCAACAGCGCCAAAGCCCTGCGCCTCGCTCTTGGTCTGCTCGCCCGAGGCCACGCGCAGCATCAGGTCGAAGATCTGGCGGCCCTTCTCCTCTAGCGTGACGCCGGACAGGATGTCGCCGCAATTGACGTCCATGTCGGGCTCCATCCGCTGCCACAGGTCCGGGTTCGAGGCGATCTTGATGCAAGGCACGGGGCGATAGCCCGACACGCTGCCACGGCCGGTGGTGAAGGCGATCAGGTTCGCCCCCGACGCGACCTGGCCAGTGACGGAACAGGGGTCGTATCCGGGGCTGTCCATGAAGACGAAGCCCGGCTGGTCGATGGGTTCGCCATAGCGATAGACCGCCGACAGGGGCGCGCTGCCGCCCTTTGCCACGGCGCCCAGGCTCTTTTCAAGGATCGTGGTCAGCCCGCCGCGCTTGTTGCCAGGCGACGGGTTGTTGTCCATCTCTCCGAAGTTGCGGGCAGTATAGTCCTCCCACCATTCCAGCAGGTCGATCAGCTTGCGTCCGGTCGCCTCGTCTGCGCGGCGCGTCAGCAGGTGTTCGGCGCCGTAGATTTCGGACGTTTCGGACAGGATCGAGATGCCACCCTGCGCCACCAACAGGTCAGAGGCCACCCCGAGTGCGGGGTTGGCGGTGATTCCGGAATAGCCGTCAGATCCACCGCACTGCATGCCCATCACCAGCCTGGACGCAGGTGCCGGGGCGCGGCTGGCGCGGTCGGCCTCGGCCGCAAGGTCGCGCAGGATCGCCACGCCCTTGTCCACGGTCGCGCGCGTGCCACCGGTCTGCTGGATGGTCATGTATCGGAACCGCGCGCTGTCCTTCAGCGCCTTGCGGTCGATCAGGTCGGGAATCTGCATGACCTCGCAGCCCAGGCCGACCATGAGGATCGCCCCGAAGTTCGGGTTCTGGCCATAGCCCGCAATGGTGCGGAACAAGGTCTCGTAACCTTCGCCCTTGGCGGACATGCCACAGCCGGTGCCGTGAACGATCGGAACGATGCCGTCGACATTGGGGAAGTCGCGCAGCCAGCCCTGCCGCTCGGCCTCTTCGGCGATGAACCGGGCGACGGAACCGGCGCAGTTCACGGATGTCAGGATGCCAAGATAGTTCCGCGTCCCGACCCGCCCCGAGGGGCGGTGGAAGCCGTCGAACGTTGCCTCGGCCGCTGCTTGGGGCAGGGGCTTCGCGGCTGTGCCGAAGCCATGGTCCTGCCGATGCGCGCCCATGCCCAGGTTCTGGACATGCACATGTGCGCCCGGCGCGATGGCTTGGGTCGCGGTTCCGATGATCTGGCCGTATTTCAGCACCGGCTCGCCCGCGGCAATGCTGCGGATGGCGACCTTGTGGCCCGCAGGAATGGCCTCGGCCGCCGTGAGGTCGCCGGTAAACGCCATGCCGGGTACCAGAGGCTTCAGGGCGACCATGATGTTGTCGCGGTCGTGCAGTCGAAGCGCAAGCGGGGCCAGAGAGGCGGGCAGTTCGGTCACGGGGTCACAGGGTCCTGACGGTCTTGTTGCGGTCGATGCGCCGTGAAGGCCGGATCGCCAAGGCTGGCGGCGTCTTCGAGGATCGGCGCCCTGACGTCGTGCAGAGGATGTGCAGCAAGCATGCATGAGTCAACGCGTCTTCGGAATGCGCGCCACCGTCATGGCCGCTTTTCTGCAATGCGGCATTGACGGGTTCTATTCTTTGCCATAGCAATTTCATGACGACATAAAGTTGCGCAACCATTGAGGTGCCGTCATGCCCGAGAAGGACAAGCCTTGGCTGTTCCGCACCTATGCGGGGCATTCCACAGCAGAGAAATCGAACGCGCTCTATCGCAGCAACCTGTCGCGCGGACAGACGGGGCTGTCGGTGGCGTTCGATCTGCCGACCCAGACCGGCTATGACAGCGACCACGTCCTGGCGCGGGGCGAGGTCGGCAAGGTCGGCGTCCCGATCTGCCATCTGGGCGACATGCGGGCGCTGTTCGACCAGATCCCGCTGGAGCAGATGAACACCTCGATGACGATCAACGCGACGGCGCCGTGGCTTCTGTCCCTTTATATCGCTGTGGCCGAGGAGCAGGGGGCTGACATCTCGCGCCTGCAAGGGACGGTCCAGAACGACCTGATCAAGGAATACCTGTCGCGGGGCACCTATATCTGCCCGCCGAAGCCCAGTTTGGCGATGATCACGGACGTCGCGGCCTATACCCGCGAACACCTGCCCAAATGGAACCCGATGAACGTCTGTTCCTATCATCTGCAAGAGGCTGGCGCGACGCCGCAGCAGGAACTGGCCTATGCGTTGGCCACGGCCATCGCGGTGCTGGACGACCTGAAAGGCAAGGTGCCGGACGCCGAGTTTCCGGCGATGGTCGGGCGGATCAGCTTCTTCGTGAATGCCGGCATCCGGTTCGTGACCGAGATGTGCAAGATGCGCGCCTTCACCGAGCTGTGGGACGAAATCTGCCGCGACCGCTACGGGATCGAGGATGAGAGGTATCGCCGCTTCCGCTATGGCGTGCAGGTCAACAGCCTTGGCCTGACCGAGCAGCAGCCCGAAAACAACGTCTATCGCATCCTGCTGGAGATGCTGGCGGTGACGCTGTCGAAGAACGCACGGGCGCGGGCGGTGCAGCTGCCTGCCTGGAACGAGGCACTGGGCCTGCCGCGCCCCTGGGACCAGCAATGGTCGCTGCGCATGCAGCAGATCCTGGCCTACGAGACCGACCTGCTGGAGTTCGGGGACCTCTTCGATGGCAACCCGGTGGTGGCTGCCAAGGTCGAGGACCTGAAGCAGGGCGCGCGGGACGAGCTAGCGCTGCTGGACCAGATGGGCGGGGCCATCGCGGCCATTGAGCACATGAAGGCGCGGCTGGTCGAGTCGAATGCAGCGCGCCTCGGCCGCATCGAGGCGAACGAGACCGTGGTCGTCGGGGTGAACCGCTGGCAACAGGGCGAGCCGTCGCCGCTGACCTCGGGCGACGGCGCGATCATGGTGGTCGATCCCGAGGTCGAGGCGGACCAGGTTGCACGGCTGCAGGCCTGGCGCGAAGCCCGCGACGAGGGGGCCGTCGAGGCCGCCCTCGCCGCGCTGCGCCTGGCGGCGCAGAGGGGCGACAACGTGATGGCGCCCTCGATCGCGGCGGCGAAGGCGGGCGTCACGACCGGCGAATGGGCGGGCGTGATGCGCGCGGTGCATGGCGAATACCGCGGACCGACCGGCGTGTCGGCCAGCCCGTCCAACCGCACCGAAGGTCTGGACGACATCCGCGAGGCGGTAGACGCCGTCAGCATCCGCCTTGGCCGGAGGTTGAAGTTCCTGGTCGGCAAGCCGGGTCTGGACGGACATTCGAACGGAGCCGAGCAGATCGCCTGCCGCGCCCGCGACTGCGGCATGGACATCACCTATGAGGGCATCCGCCTGACCCCTGAGGAGATCGTGCGACGCGCGCAGGAGGAGGAGGCCCATGTCGTCGGCCTCTCGATCCTTTCGGGCAGCCACCTGCCGCTGATCGCCGACATGATGGCGCGGATGCGAGAGGCCGGCTTGGACCACGTTCCGGTGATCGTCGGCGGGATCATCCCCGACGAGGACGCCCGGTGCCTGTCGGCGATGGGCGTGGCGCGCGTTTATACGCCAAAGGACTTCCAGCTGAACACGATCATGACGGACATCGTCGGACTGGTGGAACCGGGGGTGGCTGCCGCCTGACCGCAGGCCCTTCATCAACTGCACAGCAATGGAGTGATCGGCGTCGACCGAGTATACAGACATCATCCGCGGGTTCGAGCCGCGTTTTGCCCTGTTCGGGCGGCGACCACTCCATGGTCGGCGCAACTGTGGTCTGGCTGTAGGAGTGCAGAACCAGGGGCGGGGACAGCATAAGCCATGCGGTAGCCCGCCTGAGCGGATGGCGGGCCGGTGATCGCGTCATGGCGGCAGAACCGCAGGTCCGCATGGCTTTATCGTCGACCGCCGAAGAGCCTGCTCAGCAACCTCGACAGCCCCGAACCGCCCGCCGCGGCCTGTTGAGAAGTGGCGGTGGGCTTCGGTCGTGGCGGCGGTGTGCTGGCCTGCGTGTCGGCGGGTGCCGACGATGCCGAAGGCTTCGCCGGGGCAGGCGGAGCCTTGGCCTGCCGCTTTGCCGCATGGGTCGCGATCGCGTCCATCAGCGGCGGCGACAGGGTGTCGTAGGGCGTTAGCCCCAATTCCCGCAGACGAGCGCGGATACCATCCATGCGTGACGGATCGACGCCGGATTCGATAACCGAGCTGACGAAGGCTGCGAACTCGGGCGCCGACCAGCCGTCCTCGGGCGACAGTTCGGTGTGGACGAAGTCGAGGCCGTAGAACGGGTGGTCCTTGTTCTCGATCCGGCCGTACATGTGGACGCCGCAGACGCGGCAGGCATGGCGCTGAATCGGCGCGTCGGCATTGACGACGTGAAGCTTGTCGCCGTTCTCGATCACCTCGACCGCATCGCGCGAGACGACAGCGATCTGGCTGAAGACCGCGCCGTCGGGCTTCCAGCACTTGGTGCAGCCGCAGACGTGGTTGTGTGCGGTCTGGGCGCCGACCCGGACCTTCACGGGCCTTTCGGTGCAATGGCAGGTCAGAACGCCGCCGGAAAAACCCGGTTGGCCTTGCCTGACGCCATTGTCGACTGCAGGGTGGATAAGCACGTTATGGGCTGTTGCCATGGCCCTCTCCTCCGATGACCAGATGGCCCAGCCTGTTCCCGGCAAAAGCGGTCGGCAAGCTGGCAGAAGGTGGTAGATCGTTGGGGGATGGTGCGGCCTTGCGAGAGGTTCGGCCGCGCTCGTCCGAGCCTGTGTCAAAACTCTGCGATATGCTATGCTTTCCTGACGTCGGGAGGGCGGTCCATGACCGGTCTCATCGAAGGTGTGCAGCGCAGCCAGACATCGTTGTTCCCGGA
>JAYZBS010000002.1:0-13996 GCA_036338635.1 Pseudomonadota bacterium
GCGCAGACCGCCATCTGTGCGCAGCGTGACACGCTCGCGCAGGCGGTTCATGGCCAGAACCTGATGCGCCTCGGTGAGGCCCATCTCCCACGGCAGACCCGCGAACTTGATCGAGGTCGCAGGCGACGCACCCGTGCCGCCATTGTGCCCCGAGATCAGGATCACGTCGGCCTTGGCCTTGGCGACCCCCGCCGCAATCGTGCCGACGCCCGAGGACGCCACCAGCTTCACCGTGATCTTGGCGCGCGGGTTGATCTGCTTCAGGTCATAGATCAGCTGCGCCAGATCCTCGATCGAGTAGATGTCGTGATGCGGCGGCGGCGAGATCAGCGTCACGCCCGGCGTCGAGTGACGCAGCCGCGCAATCAGCTTGGTGACCTTCATACCGGGCAGCTGTCCGCCCTCGCCGGGCTTGGCGCCCTGGGCGACCTTGATCTCCAGCTCCTCACAGGCGTTCAGGTATTCGGCGGTGACGCCGAAGCGGCCCGAGGCAACCTGCTTGATCTTGGCGCAGGGGTTGTCGCCATTGGGCAGCGGGTGGCTGTGCGCCGGGTCCTCGCCGCCCTCGCCCGAATCGGACTTTGCGCCGATGCGGTTCATGGCGATGTTCAGCGTCATGTGCGCCTCGGGGGACAGCGCCCCAAGGGACATCCCCGGCGTCACGAAGCGCTTACGGATCGAGGTGATCGATTCAACCTCTTCGATCGGCACGGCCTTGCCAAGCGGCTTGATGTCCAGCAGGTCGCGGATGTGGATCGGCGGGTTCGCCCGCAGGGTCGCGCTGAACTGCTTCCAGATGTCATAGGACGCCTTTTCGCAGGCGACCTGCAGCAGCTTCATGGTGTTGGCTTCCCAGGCGTGCTTCTCGCCCGAACGGCGCAGCTTGTAGAAGCCGCCCACCGGCAGCAGGTCCACGTCCGCCGTCTGGAAGGCCTTGCGATGCAGATCCTCAAGCTTGGCCTGCAGCCCGTGCAGGCCGATGCCCGAGATGCGCGACTGCATGCCGGGGAAATATTCCGCCACCATTGCACGCGACAGGCCCACGGCCTCGAAGTTCAGGCCGCCGCGATAGGACGACAGGACCGAGATGCCCATCTTGGCCATGATCTTCAGCAGACCGGCGTCGATGGCGTCGCGATAGCGGCGCATGTTCTCGATCAGGGTGCCGGTCAGCAGCCCGCGCTCGATGCGGTCGTTGATGCTGTCCTGCGCCAGATAGGGGTTCACCGTCGTCGCGCCGCAGCCGACCAGGACCGCGAAGTAGTGGGGGTCCATGCATTCGGCGCTGCGCACGTTGACGCTGCAGAAGGTCCGCAGGCCCTTTCGGGTCAGCCAGGAATGGACGGCGCTGGTGGCCAGGATCATCGGCATCGCGACGCGGTCGCGGCCCTGGCCCTCGTCGGTCAGCACCAGATGGCCGGCGCCAGAGCGCACGGCATCCTCGGCCTCGGCGCGGATGCGGGCCAGGCCCTCGCCAAGCGCATCGGGACCAGCGCCTTCGGCGAAGGTGCAGTCGATGCGCGTGACGGTGTCGCCGAACATCTTCATCATCTCGGCGAATTCACCGTTGGCGATGAAGGGGCTTTCCAGCACCACGATCTCGGTCTGGCTGCTGGATTCGTCCAGCACGTTCTTGAGGTTGCCGAACCGCGTCTTCAGCGACATCACGCGCGTTTCGCGCAAGCTGTCGATCGGCGGGTTCGTCACCTGGCTGAAGTTCTGCCGGAAGAAGTGGCTCATCGGGCGGTACTGGTTCGACAGGACCGCGGGCGGCGTATCGTCGCCCATGGACGCGATGCTTTCCTTGCCGTCCTCGGCCATCGGGGCCAGGACATGCTCCAGCTCCTCCATGGTCAGTCCCGCGGCGGTCTGGCGGCGGCGCAGGTCGTCGCCCGAGAAGTGCGACATCTCGGGCAGATCGCGCATGATGTCGTTCAGGTCGATGACCTTCTCGATCCACTCGCCGAAGGGCTGGCTCGAGGAAAGGCGGTCCTTGATGTCGGTGTCGTGGTAGAGCTTGCCCTCCCACATGTCGACGGCGATCATCTGCCCCGGCCCGAGCGCGCCCTTCTCGCGGACATTCGCCTCGTTCACGGGGACCATGCCGACCTCGGAGCCCGCGATCAGCAGGTTGTCGTCGGTCACGACATAGCGCATTGGCCGCAGCCCGTTGCGGTCGAGGCCGCCGCAGACCCACCGGCCGTCAGTCATCGCCAGGGCGGCGGGGCCGTCCCACGGCTCCATCACAGCATTGCAATAGGCATACATGTCGGCCCAGGCCTTGGGCATGTCGGTCGTGGCCTTGGACCAGCTCTCTGGCACCAGCATCGTCTTGGTCATCGGCGCGCTGCGCCCGGATCGGACCAGCACCTCGAACACGGCGTCCAGCGCGGCGCTGTCGGACGATCCGGCAGGCACGATCGGCTTGATGTCCTCGGCCATGTCGCCGAAGGCGGACGAGGCCATGCGGATCTCGTGGCTGCGCAGCCAGTTCAGGTTGCCCTTCAGCGTGTTGATCTCGCCGTTATGGGCCAGCATCCGGAAGGGCTGGGCCAGCCACCACTGCGGGAAGGTGTTGGTGCTGTAACGCTGGTGATAGATCGCGAAGGCGCTCTCGAACCGCTCGTCCTTGAGGTCGGGGTAGAATTCCGCGACCTGCTCGGCCAGCATCATGCCCTTGTAGATGATCGACCGGCAGGAGAGCGAGCAGAAGTACAGATCGCGCACCTGCGCCAGAACGGTCGCCTTCTCGATCCGACGGCGGATGATATAAAGCTCGCGCTCGAATTGGACCTGGTCGATGTCCTTTTCGCAGCGGATCAGGATCTGCTCGATCTCGGGGCGGGTGGCGTTCGCCTTTTCGCCCAAGACCCCGACATTCACCGGAACGTGGCGCCAGCCGTAAATATAATGGCCCATCCGCAGGACCTCGGATTCGACGATAGTCCGGCAGGCCTCTTGCGCGGCGAAATTGGTGCGCGGCAGGAAGACCTGGCCCACGGCGATCAGCTTGTCGTGGTCGGGCTCGTGGCCGGTGCGGCGGATCTGGTCATAGAAGAAGGGAATCGGGATCTGCACGTGGATGCCCGCGCCATCGCCGGTGCGGCCGTCGGCATCCACCGCACCGCGGTGCCAGATCGCCTTCAGCGCGTCGATACCGGCCTGCACGACCTTGCGGCTGACCTTGCCGTCGACATTGACCACAAGGCCTACGCCGCAGGAGGAATGTTCGTCCTCTTCGCGATAGAGGCTGTGTTCAGCCATCCAGTCGCGGCGGGCCTGCTCCTGCTGTTGCCAATCCATGCTCATGATGCGGCCCTTTCCTGCAAGATCTGCGTCATCAGCTGATCGCAGTCGAATTGTGGGGTGGTGTCGCCGAAACCGGCCTCATTGGGGAATGCGAAGGTGACGGGGCTGTCGTTCGTCTCGCGCCGGGCGCCGGTCCAGTCGCTGCTGGTTTCGACCCCGCCGAAGAAGCGGCCGAAGTCGCGGCTGACGAACTGCCCGCCCTCTCGCTCGATCAGGATCTCGCCGGTCTCGCTGCGGGTGGTCAGCTGGAAGCGGGTCCGCTCTAGCGGCTGGCCGTCGACCTGGACGGTCTCGCCGGTCAGGACGTCGAAGCCTTGGTGATTCAGCAGCGTCCCGTCGTCGGACCGGGTCCAGAAGTCGAAGTCGTCGCGTCCGCTCTCGACAAGCTCGCTGAAGCTGGCGTGATCCTCGGCCTCGTCGACCAGACGGTCGGTGAGGCCGGTGACGGGATCCTGGCTTTCGATCCAGCGCGTCTCGGCGTCGATGGTGGACAGGTGGAACAAGCCGTCCTGTCCGAAGATCGCGCTGCGCTGATACCCTTCGGGATCGGCATCGCAGCGATAATACTGGCTGACCGTGCAGCCGCGGTTCTGGACGGTCATCTGCAGGCTGCAGCCCGACGGCGGGGTGAAATTCGCCGCCAGCCCCGGCTGCGGGGCCAGCGCAGCCCCGGCCGGCAGCAGCACCGCCAGCAGCGCGGGCAGCATCCGCAGTCGCAGGTCCTCTGGCGCAGGGCCGTGGTGTGATCCGTGCATCATGGCGCCCACCTTATTCGGCGGCGACGCGGGCATCGCCCGTCAGGAAGGTCGCGATGGATTCGGCGGCCTCGCGCCCGTCGCGGATCGCCCAGACCACAAGGCTGGCGCCGCGCACGATGTCGCCCACCGCGAAGACGCCGGGAATGGATGTCTGGTGCGTCTGGAAGTTGGCCTTGATGGTGCCCCAACGCGTCACCTCCAGCCCGTCGACGCCCCACAGCTTGGGCAGGTCCTCGGGCTCGAAGCCCAGGGCCTTGATGACCAGGTCCGCGGGCTCGTCATAGTCTGCACCCTCGATCAGTTCGGGCGACTGGCGGCCGGTGACGTCGGGCTGGCCAAGACGCATCTTCTGGATGCTGACGCTGGCGATCTGCGAGACGGTGCGGACCGGGCCGTCGACATCGGCCTCTTGCGCGGCGGCGAAATCCCCCGTCACGTGGCCCACGAAGCCGCCGGGGCCGGACAACCAGACGAATTCAACGCCCTCTTCCTCGGCGTTCTGCACCTCGCGCTGCGAACCCGGCATGTTGGCGCGGTCGCGGCGATAGAGGCACTTGACCGACTGCGCGCCCTGACGGATCGCCGTGCGCACGCAGTCCATCGCGGTGTCGCCGCCGCCGATGACGATGACGCGCTTGCCGTTGGCGTTCAGCTCGCCATCCTCGAAGTCGGGAACCTCGTCGCCGAAATCGATCTTGTTGCTGGCCGTCAGATAGTCGATGGCGCGCACGACGCCGCCTGCATCGGCGTTGTCGATATCCAGGTCGCGGGTCTTGTAGACGCCGGTCGCGATCAGGACGGCGTCGTGCTTGCCGCGGATCGCATCGAAGCTGATGTCCTCGCCCACGTTGCAGTTCAGCACGAACTCGACGCCGCTGTCGGCCAGCCACTGGTTGCGGCGCATGACGACGTGCTTTTCCAGCTTGAAGCCGGGGATGCCATAGGTCATCAGCCCGCCCGCGCGGTCATAGCGGTCATAGATCGTGACCTGGTATCCCTGCCGGCGCAGCATGTCAGCCGCCGACAGCCCGCCGGGGCCGGCGCCGATGATGCCGATCGATTCAGCGCGTTCCTGAGCCGGCTTGATGGGGGTGATCCAGCCTTCTTCCCACGCGGTGTCGTTGATGTACTTCTCGACCGCGCCGATGGTGACCGTGCCGTGGCCCGACTGCTCGATCACGCAGTTGCCCTCGCAGAGACGGTCCTGTGGGCAGATGCGGCCGCAGATCTCGGGCAGGGTGCTGGTCGCCTGACTGACCTGCCATGCCTCTTGCAGTCGGCCTTCGGCGGTCAGCCGCAGCCAGTCGGGGATGTTGTTGTGCAGCGGGCAGTGGCTTTGGCAATAGGGGACGCCGCACTGGCTGCAGCGGCCCGACTGCTCGGCCGCCTTCTGGGCGGCGAATTCGCGATAGATCTCGTGGAAGTCCTCGGACCGTTCCTGGGCCGAACGTTTCTCGGGCATCTCGCGCGGGGTCGAGACGAACTTGAGCATCTTCTGCGTGGCCATGGCTGCGCTGCCTCTTCTGAAAGGACGGTCAGCGTTGGCATAAACCAAGGGCGGCGGGATGAAAAGTAAGTCATGCTGACCTAATTTCAACTTTTCACCGGCCTTGGGCAGATTTCACAGTAGTCTGGCGTTTATTTAGGTAAGCACTGCTTACATACCCGCCAGAAGCGCCAGCAAAACCACCGTTCCGAACCCGATGCGCCACCAGGCGAAGGGCGCATAGCCGTGCTGCGACACGAAGCCCAGCAGCCAGCGCACGACCACGATGCCGCTGATCAGTGCCGCCACGAAGCCGATGGCGATCTGCGTCGCGGCGGCCGCGTCAAGGATATCGCGATTCTGGAACAGGTCATAGGCGAAGGCGCCAAGCATGGTCGGCATCGCCAGGAAGAACGAGAATTCGGCCGCCGAACGCTTGTCCGCACCTAGCAGCAGCGCGCCGACGATGGTTGCCCCCGACCGGGAGACCCCTGGGATCATCGCGATGCACTGGAAGACGCCGATCTTCAGCGCCATCGGCAGGGGGAACTCCTCGACCCGATGGAACCTCGGCTGGGTCTGCCGGCGGTCGACCAGAAGCAGCACGATCCCGCCCAGGATCAGCATCAGGGCGATCAGCATCGGGGTCTCGAACAGCACCGTCTTGATGAAGCCATGCGCCAGCACGCCGACGACCACGGCGGGCAGGAAGGCCAGCAGCACGGCACCGATGAAGCGGCGCGCGATCGGATCGTGGGGCGCGTCCTTCAGGATCTGGACGATCCGCGAGGCATAGACCCCCAGGATGGCCAGCAGCGCGCCCAGCTGGATCAGCACTTCGAACGACCGGCCGGGCGAATCGAAGCCCAGGAAATGGCCCGTCAGCAGGATGTGCCCGGTGGAGGAAACAGGAATGAATTCGGTCAGGCCCTCGAGGATCCCGAGGACCGCGGCGACGATCGTATTGGGTTCCATCACTGGTCGCGCAGGTTCTTGGCGGACTGCTTGATGACGTCGTACTGCCCCGACTTGCGGAACCGCCACAGGTAGCTATCGAGGACGGCGCTGGCGGCGATGGGCTGGATGCCCAGTTCTTCGAAGCCCCGCGCCTGCGGATCGACCACGTTGTCGCGGCGCAGAAGCGCCAGCTGGTCGCGGCTGAGCGGATTGGTGAACAGCCCGCCCGTCAGCGTCTGCAGGACCCCCAGGCCCCTCGATCCCAGGCCGGCAATGGCGAAGGGCATGCCCACGACGATCTTGCGGCGATGCGTCGCTTCCAGCACCTGGTCCACGATCTGGCGCATGGTCAGGATGTCCGGGCCGCCCAGTTCGTAGATGCCGGGTTCGGCCGTTCCGTCGGCGCCCATCGCGGCGGCGCGGGCCACGTCCTCGACATGGACGGGCTGCATCCGGGTGCGGCCGCCCAGGACCGGCATGATCGGCCCGAAGCGGGTCATCCCGGCCAGGCGATTATAGAAGTTGTCGCCGGCGCCGAAGATCACCGACGGGCGCAGGACGACCGCATCGGGGCGATGCTGCAGGACGGCCGCCTCGCCACGCGACTTCGAGGCGATATAGGCGCTGGTCGAATTGACGTCGACCCCCAGGCCCGAGATATGGACCAGCCGCGCGACCCCCATCTCGGCCGAGAGGCGGGCGATGTTGGCGGCGCCGTCCTCGAACACGGTCTTGAAGTTGCTCTTTCCCTGCGGGGTCAGGATGTTCACGCAGTTGACGGCGGCATCGGCGTCCGACAGGGCGGCGCGCACCGACAGTTCGTCGCGGATGTTGCACATCACGGGCATGACTTGGCCCACGACACCATAGGTCCGGGTGAACAGCGCCTCGTCGGGGCGGCGCACCGCGATCCGCACGCGCCAGCCTTCCTTGGCCATCAGCCGGGCCACCTGCCGGCCGACAAAGCCCGATCCGCCGAAGATCGTGACCAGTTTCGCCATGGGCGTCTCGCCTCCTTGAATGCGCAGAATACCGGGCGATCCTTACCCAAGCCATCCGCCTGCGGCAAGGCGCAGCGGGGTTTCGCCGCAGGCGTGTATGGGGTCGGTGAAAAATCTGTCAAAAAACTTGCGCGACCCCCATTGACGGCCCCCGGCAGTCACTTTAATCAGCCGCTCACACCACCTGCCCAGGTGGCGGAATTGGTAGACGCGCACGGTTCAGGTCCGTGTGCCGCAAGGCGTGGAGGTTCGAGTCCTCTCCTGGGCACCAAGAAACACCCCCGGCCGCAAGGCTCGGGGGTTTTTCTTTGACCGCCTGCCGGACCCGTCCCGCATCGCGCGATTTTCACTGGATAGGCAGGCCTGTTTCTGGTCAGAGGGGCGCCAGACAGCGCGGCACCCAAGGACAGGACAGGCGATGAGCATCCATCTGTATCCCAATGATCTTCCCGACGACCTGGACCTGGGCCAGGTCGTCGCCATCGACACCGAGACGATGGGCCTCGACCCGCGCCGCGACCGGCTGTGTTTGGTGCAGCTGTCTGGCGGCGACGGAGAGGCGCATCTGGTCCAGATCGACCGCGGCCAGACCGAGGCGCCGAACCTGACGCGCCTGCTGACCGACCCCAAGGTCCTGAAGCTGTTCCATTTCGGCCGTTTCGACATCGCCGCGCTGGAGAACGCGTTCGGCGTCGTCACCTCGCCCGTATGGTGCACCAAGATCGCGTCGAAGCTGGTGCGTACCTTCACCGACCGGCATGGGCTGAAGTACCTGTTGAATGAGCTGGTGGGCGTCGACGTCAGCAAGCAGCAGCAGACCAGCGACTGGGGCGCGGCCGACCTGACGGACGCGCAGCTGGAATACGCGGCCTCGGACGTTCTGCACCTGCACAAGCTGAAGGACGCCCTGGAAGAGCGGCTGAAGCGAGAGAACCGGCTGGGCCTGGCCCAGGCCTGCTTTGACTTCCTGCCGGCGCGTGCCCATCTGGACCTGCTGGGCTGGGGAGACGAGAGCGACATCTTCCGGCACTGAGCGGCCAACCGGGGCGCTTGGCCCCCGGACCCAGAGGATACTTATCGACCAACGCAGGAGCAGGGCGTGGCGGACTACATCGAGACGGCGCGGCGGGTGATCGGTGACGAGATGGCGGGGCTGCAGGCGCTGTCGGCAGGCCTGGGTGCCGAATTCTCGCGCGCGGTCGAGATGATCCTGGCGGTGCGGGGGCGGGTGATCGTGTCGGGCATGGGCAAGTCTGGCCATGTCGGGCGCAAGGTCGCCGCAACGCTGGCGTCGACCGGGACCCCTGCGCAGTTCGTGCATCCCGCCGAGGCCAGCCACGGCGATCTGGGCATGGTGACCCAGGCCGACCTGGCGCTGGTCCTGTCCAACAGCGGCGAGACGCCGGAACTGGCGGACCTGATCGCCCACACACGGCGGTTTCGCATTCCGCTGATCGGCGTGGCGGCGCGGCCGCAGTCGACGCTGATGCGACAGGCCGACCTGGCGCTGGTCCTGCCCGCCGCCCCCGAGGCCTGCGGGAACGGCATTGTGCCCACGACCTCGACCACGATGACGCTGGCCCTGGGGGACGCGCTGGCCATCGCGCTGATGGAGCATCGCGAGTTCACGCCCGAGCACTTCCGGACGTTCCATCCCGGCGGCAAGCTTGGGGCGCGTCTGGCCAAGGTGGGCGACCTGATGCATCGCGACATGCCGCTGGTGGCGGCCGACGCGCCCATGTCAGAGGCGCTGCTGGTGATCAGCCAGAAGGGCTATGGCGTCACCGGTGTTGTCGATGGCGCAGGCGGGTTGGTCGGCATCATCACCGACGGCGACCTTCGGCGGCACATGGAGGGTCTGCTGGATCACCGTGCCGCCGAGGTGATGACCCGCGCGCCCCGCACCATAGACCCCGGCGCCTTGGCCGAGGCGGCTCTGGCGCAGATGCAGGAGCGCAAGATCACCTGCCTCTTCGTCGTCAGGGACGATCGCCCGTCCGGCATCCTGCACATCCACGACTGCCTGCGCGCGGGGCTTGTCTAGGCCATGACCCGCACCCGCATCGTCCGCTGGCTGAGGGTGCTTCTGCCGCTGGTGGCGCTGGCGATGCTGTCGACGATGTTCCTGTTCTCGCGCCAGTCCACGACCGAATCGCGCATCCCTTATGCCGAGGTCGATGCCGAGGCTGCCGCACGCGAGGGGCGGATCGTCGCACCCGAATACAGCGGCGTCACCGGCGACGGCACCACGTTGTCGCTGAAGGCCGCGCAGGCGACCCCGTCGGCGGCCGGGGGCGCGGCGGGCGACCTGTGGCTGGAATGGCGCCGGCCGGACGGCTTGACCGCCGACCTCGTCGCGCCATCGGGAACGCTGGCCGACGGCCGGGTGCGACTGGAAGGCGGGGTCGAGATGTCCACCTCGTCGGGGTGGACGCTGCGCTCGGCCCTGATCGAGGCCGCGACCGACCGTTCCGTCATCGCAGCCGATCAGGGCATCACCGCGGATGCGCCCTTCGGCGAGATCGAGGCAGAGCGGATGCGGCTGGCACCCGGCGAAGGCGAGGGATCGGCGATCTTGAATTTCTCGGGCGGTGTGCGTCTGCTATACCAGCCCTGAACCACCGTCCCGAACCCCGAGGCCCGATCATGCTGCGCACCCTTCTGACAGTTCTTCTGCTGACCGTCGCCGGACCTGCGCTGGCGCAGGGCGTGGCCTTCGGTGGCATGCGTGCCGACGTCTCGGCGCCGGTCGAGGTGTCGGCCGACAACCTGACGGTCGACCAGGCGGACGGCAGTGCGCTGTTCACCGGCAACGTCGTCATCGGACAAGGAGAGATGCGGCTGTCCGCCGATGAGGTCACCGTCGAGTACGCTGCGGAAGGGCAGGAGCGCATCAGGTCGCTGACCGCCGTCGGCAACGTGACGCTGGTATCCGGCGAGGATGCGGCCGAGGCGGGGCAGGCGGTCTATGACGTC
Organism: Pseudomonadota bacterium; assembly: GCA_036338635.1. GTDB lineage: Bacteria > Pseudomonadota > Alphaproteobacteria > Rhodobacterales > Rhodobacteraceae > Paracoccus. Next base: position 10,488 of record JAYZBS010000002.1, read on the forward strand.
GATGCGGGCAGCGTGGTGCTGACCGGCGACGTGCTGCTGACGCAGGGGCGCAACGTGCTGTCCGGCGACAGGGTGACGGTCGATCTGGCCAGCGGCTCGGCCCAGGTGCAGGGGCGGGTGCGGTCGGTGCTGCAGCCGGGCAGCAACTGATGGCGGGTCAGGGTCTGGACGTCCGGGGGCTGCGGAAATCCTATCGCAACCGGCCCGTCATCCGGGACGTCTCTGTCAGCCTGCAGCGGGGCGAGGTCGTGGCCCTTCTGGGCCCGAACGGATCTGGCAAGACCACGTGCTTCTATTGCATCGCGGGCCTTGTCAGCCCGGATGCAGGGCAGGTGATGATCGACGGGCAGGACGCCACCCGTCTGCCGATGTTCCGGCGCGCCCGCATGGGCATCGGCTATCTGCCGCAGGAGATGTCGATCTTCCGCGGCCTGACGGTCGAGCAGAACATCATGGCCGTGCTGGAGGTCGCGCTGGACGACGTGCGCCATCGCCGCGACCGGTTGGAGGAGCTGCTGGGCGATTTCTCGATCACCCACCTGCGCGGCGCGCCCGCGCTCGCCCTGTCGGGCGGCGAGCGCCGGCGGGCCGAGATCGCGCGCTGCCTGGCCTCGGACCCCGGCTTCCTGCTGCTGGACGAGCCCTTCGCCGGTGTCGACCCCATCGCCGTGGGCGAGATCCGCACCTTGGTCCACGCGCTCAAGTCGCGCGGCATCGGCGTGCTGATCACCGACCACAACGTGCGCGAGACCCTGGGCATCGTGGACCGCGCTTATATCCTGCATGACGGTCACGTTCTCATGTCCGGCACGACCGAGCAGATCGTCGCCGATCCCAAGGTGCGCGAGGTGTATCTGGGCGAGGGCTTCCGGATGGTGTGACAACGCGCCGCTCACGCAGACGTGCGCCCCGTTGACAGAACCGCCTGCCTGTCACCAAATTGATAAATGCGGGTGCCGGAATGCCCCGCGAACCCCGTTCCGCCCCTGCCGGCACCTTGACGGGTCGGCGCGGTCGGACGGGCAACCGGAGAGGAAAGACGATGCGCTATACCATCAGCGGAAAACACATCGATGTCGGCGATGCGCTGAGCACCCACGTGCAGACCGAACTGGGCGAGACGATCGAGAAGTATTCGCAGCGCCCCACGGATGCGACCGTGACCTTTTCCAAGGACGCACACCAGTTCCTGTGCGATGCGGTGGTGCACCTGTCCACGGGCCTGAACGTGCAGGCGCGGGGATCGGCGACCGACATCTACGCCTCGTTCGAGGCGTGCCGCGAGAAGATGGACAAGCAGCTTCGCCGCTACAAGCGCCGTCTGAAGGATCACCACAAGGAACGCGCCGAGCCTGTTGTCTTCGGCGAAGCCGGCAGCTATGTGCTGGCCGCCGACGAGGATGCGTGGGAATCGCAGGACGACAGCCTGCAGCCCATCATCATCGCAGAGATGGCAAGCCGCGTGCCCACCCTGTCGGTGGGGGACGCGGTCATGCAGATGGAGCTTTCGGGAACCCCGCTTCTGGTGTTCCGCAACGAGAAACATGGCGGCGTCAACGTCGTCCACCGCCGCGACGACGGCAATGTGGGCTGGATCGACCCGCGCGGAAACGGCTGAAACCGCGCCGCGCCCGACGCCCCTATTGATGTGCCGCCCCCAGTGGTCCCGTGACGGGACCCGCAGAGGGGGCGGACAGCTTTTGGAAAGACGCGACGGAAATGCAATTGAATGAAATCCTCCGGCCCGGAGCGGTGCGTTCCTTGGGACAGGTGACCTCGAAGAAGCGCCTGTTCCAGGAACTGTCCGATCTGGCGCATGCGGAATACGGGTTGAACGCGTCCGAAGTGCTGGATGCCCTGCAGGAACGCGAAAGCCTGGGCCCGACGGGCGTGGGCCAGGGCGTGGCCTTGCCCCATGCCCGGCTGCACGGGCTGGACACGGTGGCGGGCCTGTTCCTGCGGCTGGAAAAACCCTTGGATTTCGACGCGGTCGACCGTCAGCCGGTCGATCTGGTCTTTGCGCTGCTGGCGCCTGAAACCAGCGGCGTTGATCACCTGAAGGCGCTGGCGCTGGTGTCGCGGACGCTGCGCGATCAGGACCTGCGCGCCAAGTTGCGCGCCAATGACGACCCCGTCGCGCTGCACGCGGTCCTTTCGGCGGCGCAAGGCATCCGCGCGGCGTGACGCAGGGTTTGAAATAAGTCCGGGGCGGACCTATATTGAGCTGATTGACCAGAGGAGGCCAGACATGACCAAACATCTCGCCGATCAGCACCGGACCCGTGGAAGCGCCCGCCTGCGCGAATACCTGCGCCAGGAACGGTCCGAGATGCCCCACCGCGCCACCCTGACTCTGCAGGCGCGACCCAAGGACCGCGACCAGCAGGACCACAAGGCGGCCCAGTATCTGAGAATCGCCCGCGGCGCCGAGGCCTGAGCCTCAACAGCCGGGCGGTCCGACGCCCGAGCGCCGATTTGTGACGGTCGGCGGGCAGTCCTGGGAACGAGCACATGATATAGAGCGGCGGCCAATTGACCATGCCTCGCCGAGGCGGTCGCTGCCTCGCGATCTGTGCAGCTAGGTCGTCCGTCGATTGCCGCGCGTTTAGCGCCTGCGCTGCGCGGTGCCATTCGGGAGCGGCGTCTGCAGCGCTATTCATGAGGCCTTCCCGAAGCAGAACTTCAAGGGACGGGTGCCTGAACCGGTCGGGGCGTCCATGTCGCGCGACGGGGGGCGGGTCTTCAGCGAGGGAAATGGAAGCAATGCTTCCGGCGGCAGACTTTTTGCCTGCCGAACCTTCAGTGCCCGGTTTATCTTCCTGCCATTCTGACAGGCGGCGCCATTCGATCCTTTCCGGCGACAGTGGAGGGCGTCGGAAAGGATCGAACCACCCTGGTGCAGGGGTGATCGTGCGGCTGATCCACAGGTTGTCGACCTACTAGGATCAAGGAGGCGCGGATTGCACAATGGCGCCACTTTCGCGGCATGTCCGCCCCGGATCTCGGTCAAACCAAAGCAGCAGGACAGACGCGCTCGCAGCCCGACGTTCGTGGGACGTTTGTTTTCCAGCAGCTGCACGCTGCCAGAAGGTCCGCACTGTCACCCGGGCGGCAGGACGGACGAGAGGGGGACTATTGCCCCCCGGATGCGTCAGGCGCGAACCAGCGCCTCGTAGCTTTCGGCGACGTTGCGGGTGATCTGGCCGACCTGGAAGTACCAGTCGCCGATCTGGCCCACGGGTGTCACCTCGGCTGCGGTGCCTGTCAGCCAGCATTCCTGAAAGCCCTCGAGCTCATCAGGGGTGATGCGGCGTTCGTGGACGGTGTAGCCCTTGTCCTTCAGCATCTGGATGATCGTCTGCCGCGTAATGCCGTTCAGGAAGCGGTCGGCCAGGGGGGTGTGGATTTCGCCGTCCTTGACGAAGAAGATGTTAGCCCCGGTGGCTTCGGCGACATAGCCTTCCCAGTCCATGAACAGCGCGTCGGAACAGCCCTTGGCCTCGGCCGCG
>JAYZBS010000003.1:0-51917 GCA_036338635.1 Pseudomonadota bacterium
CACCGGCAGGGCCAGCAGGATCAGCCAGGCGGTGATGAAGACCGACCAGGCGAACAGCGGCACCTTGAACAGCGTCATGCCGGGGGCGCGCATGTTCAGGAAGGTGGTGATGATGTTGATCGCGCCGACGATGGACGAGGCACCCGACACGTGGACGGCGAAGATCGCCAGGTCCATCGAATAGCCGCCTTCGCTGGTCGACAGCGGCGGATAGAGCACCCAGCCCACGCCAGAGCCCAACTGCTGCGAGCCGCCCGGCGTCAGCAGTGACGCCACGCCCAGGCACAGGCCTGCGACATAGAGCCAGTAGCTGAGGTTGTTCATGCGCGGGAAGCTCATGTCCGGGGCGCCGATCTGCAGCGGCATGAAGTAGTTGCCGAAGCCGCCGAACAATGCGGGAATCACCACGAAGAACATCATCAGCACGCCGTGATACGTGATCATCACGTTCCACAGGTGGCCATTCGGCGTACATTCGCGCGTGGCGTCGGCGATGAAGCGCGCGCCTTCCAGGCACATGTACTGCACACCAGGCTCGTGCAGTTCCAGCCGCATGTAGACGGTGAAGCTGACCGAGATCAGGCCGGCCAGGGCCGCCGTGAACAGGTACAGGATGCCGATGTCTTTGTGATTGGTGGACATGAACCAGCGGGTGAAGAACCCGCGTTGGTCATGATGGTCGTCGTGGCCGTGTGCGGCTGCGTCTGCCATACCCGAACTCCCTCAAGATGTCGTCGAGCCGGCCTGGCAGACCGGCGTAATCACGCGGTGTTTAGACCACGGGCGCGAACCGGGCAATGCGTCACAGTGGTCTTGAATGAAATGCCCCCGCCAGAATAACACATCGGGCGGGGGCGGCTGCCATCAGGGCTGCGGCGCATCGCCGCAGCGCTATTATTCAGCCGGGGCGTCAGGCGAGACGCTGGCCAGATAGGCCGCGACATCGGCCTGACCGCGGTTCAGCTTGAAGGTCATCTTGCTGCGCACCGAATCGTCACCCGACTTTTCTTCGACCCAGGCAGTGGGATCGGTGACGTAGGCGGCCAGTTCTTCCTCGGTCCAGACGAAGTCGGGGTTCGCCTCTTTGGCTGCCAGGATGCCGTCGCCGTAGTTATAGCCCTCCATGTGTGCGATGGGTGCGCCGATGATGTTCCACAGGTTCGGGCCCACGCCACCGCCCTTGACGATGTCCGTCCCGCTGTCGTCCTGGATCATGTGGCAGGCCCGGCATTTGCGGAACTCTTTTTCCCCGGCGGCGGGGTCTCCGGCCTCTTGGGCAACGGCGGGAATGGCTAGGGTCGCGCCCAGGAGGGCGCCCACGATGGCTGATTTCATGCTTCTTTTTCCTCACTCAACCCGGACGGGCTATGTCTCCGGGTCCAGCCTATATGCAAGATCTGCAAGGAATCCAGCTATCGAAAGGTCGCAAGGCGAAATTTGATCAGCCCGGATCGAAGACGGTGTCGAAAGCTTGGCGCAGTGCCACGTCCAGATCGGCGATCGCGACCGGCAGCCCCAGATCGACCAGCGACGTGACGCCATGCCCGCTGATCCCGCAGGGAACGATGCCGCCATAATGCCCCAGGTCCGGGTCGACATTCACCGAGATGCCGTGGAAGCTGACCCAACGGCGCAGCTTGACGCCGATCGCGGCGATCTTGTCCTCGCGCAGCGTGCCGTCGGGCAGGGGCGTCTTGTCGGGGCGCGGCACCCAGACACCCACGCGGCCCTCGCTGATCTGGCCGGTGATGCCGAACTGCGCCAGCGCCTCGATCACCCAGGCCTCAAGCCGGGCCACGAAGGCGCGCACGTCGCGGCCGCGCCGGTTCAGGTCCAGCATCACATAGGCGACGCGCTGCCCCGGCCCGTGATAGGTGTACTGTCCGCCCCGACCGGACGGATGCACGGGGAAGCGCGCGTCCAGCAGGTCCTGCGCCCGCGCACTGGTCCCCGCCGTATAGAGCGGCGGATGCTCGACCAGCCAGATCGCCTCGTCGGCGGTTCCGGAATGGATCGCCGCCACGCGAGCCTCCATGAAGGCTACGGCGTCGTCATAGGGCGTCAGGCCGTCGCTGATGATCCATTCAACCATGCGGGGGATGTGGCGCGTGGCAGGGCGCGCGTCAATGACGATAATTCCGCCATGCATGGCAAGAATGCCTCTTTTCATCTGCCTGCGGCTCGGGTATCAGGCGCGAACTGCCCGGATGCGGTCGTGGCGGAATTGGTAGACGCGCAGCGTTGAGGTCGCTGTTCCTTAACCGGAGTGGAAGTTCGAGTCTTCTCGACCGCACCAACATCTTCCCTGAAACACCGATGTCGGCCCGGCAGTCGCCTTGCGCCGGATGGTGCCTGTTGCCGATCCGCCCCGGTCCGTGATCGCAACGCGGGCTTCGGGAACGATCCACCGGCGGAGGTGTTCAAGAAGGCATGACAACCGCCGCGCCGTTCCAGTCACGAGCTTGCGTCGCCATTCCCGGCCCCTTGCCGGAGGGCGCGCTGAGAATCGTGATGATCTGTCCGCCTTTTCCCAGCCACCTTCGCGCGTTCGAGGCGATCGGCAACGAGCTTCTGGCCCGCGGCCACCAGGTCATCTTCCTGGCCGAACAGGGTGTCGAGATCTCAACGAACCACGTCGTCCATTCTCTTCCCCCTGACGACGCCCACCGGTCCGAGCGGGGATTCATCCGCAACATCCGGGCAGGGGCGCGGCGGACCGATCGCCTCTGCCGCTTCGGCCTGTCGATGCTGGACGCGCTTTCCCCGGACCTGATCCTGGGCGACCAGACCGAGCCCGCGGCGGGGCTGCTGGCGGATGCGCTGAAAGTACCGATGCTGTCGATCGCCTGCGCGCTGCCCTTCGATCCCGAACCCGGGATCCCGCTGCCCTTCCTTGGCTGGTCTTACGACCCATCCGACGACGGCCTGCGACGCAACGACGGCGGACAGATGGTCACCGGATTGCTGATGACGCCACACCGCCGGGTCATCCTGTCATGGGCGACACGCTGGGGCCTGGGCCGGCGGGACAGCTTTGCCGACTGCCTGTCGCGCCTGGGGACGCTGGCGCAGACGGTGCCGGGTTTCGACTTTCCGCGGCCGGTGAACGGTGCCCTCCTGACCCAGGTCGGCCCTTTCCGCCGAGACCCGCCGGGACTGTTTCCCGTTGATATTCGGCCGGATCCGGGCCGGCCGCTGGTCTATGTATCGCTCGGGACGCTGCAGGGGCATCGCTGGCGCCTGCTGGCGCGCGTCGCGCGGGCGTGCCGCAACCTGGGGGCGCAGGTGATCGTCTCGCACGGAAACGCGCTGGGCCCTGCGACGGCGGACCGGATCGGCGCCGACTGGGTCCGCAGCTTCCTGCCGCAGCGTGCGGTCCTGGCGCGGGCCGATCTCTGCGTGACGCATGGCGGTCTGAACACGACTCTGGAATGCCTGGCAGAGGGCGTACCGATGCTGGCCATCCCCCTGACCCACGACCAGCCGGGAGTAGCGGCCCGGATCGAGCGCTGCGGCGTCGGCCTGCGCCTGGGACGGATGTCGCGTCGGCAGTCGCAGATCGAAGCGGCGCTGTCGCGGCTGCTGTCGGAACCTGTTTACGCCGCAAATGCTCGGCGCATGGCAGCTGCCACTGCGCAGCTTCCCGGTGCCGCTGGCGTCGTCCAGCGGATCGAGCGGCTTGTCGGCGCGTCACCTCGACAAAGGGATGCGGCCCGTGCAGTCTGACCCTTCGCCGGCACCCCGCGACCCCCGCGACGCGATGATCCGCGGCACGTTGAACCGCTGCCCGTCCTGCGGCGACGGGCATGTCTTCGACGGCTATCTGAAGGTCAAGGACCGTTGCGAGGCCTGCGGCGCGCCACTGGGGGCCTATCCCGCGGCCGACGGTCCGGCGTTCTTCACCATCACCATCATGATGCTTCTGCTGATCCCGATGATCGGCTTCGGCTGGACGGTCTTCAGGTCGGACCCGGTCGTCCTGCTGGTCGGCCTGATCATCGTGACCACCATCATGACTCTGGTGCTGCTGCGGTTCGTGAAGGGCGCCTTCCTGGGCTATCTCTGGGCGCATGACGAACGCGACCGCGGATCTTAGGGGGCGGCGAAGACCTCGGGCTGGTCGATGCGCAGGCGCGCGACGATGTGCTCGATATGGCTCAGGTGGGTGCGCAGTGCGCTGGCGGCCGCATCGGGGTCGCGGTCGCGCAGGGCCTGCAGGATCTGCCGATGCTCCTCGAAGGCGTTCGAGGCGGTGAAGGACAGCGACAGATAGCGCGCCCGATCCATGTGCCCCTTGTTCTCCTTGACCAGGGCCCAGACGAAATCCAGCCCTGCCGCCTGGCAGATGTCACGATGGAAGCGGTCGTCGAGCGTGTGGAACTCGGTCCGGCGGTCGCCCCTGATCGCGTCTTCCTGAAGGTCGATCAGGGCGTCCAGACCATCCAGATCGGCCTTAGTCAGCGCCGTCGCCGCGACCCGCATCGCGGCCTCCTCCAGCGCGCTGCGGATGAAATAGGCCTGCATCACGGCCTCTTCCGAAATCGCCGTGACCGTGGTCGCCCGTTGGGGGCGGATCTGGATGAAGCCCAGCTGCGACAGGCGATAGAATGCGTCTCGCACCGGCTGGCGCGAAACGCCCATCTGTGCGGCGACCTCGGCTTCCGAGAGCTTTGTTCCCGGCGTCAGGGTCAGGTTCACCACCCGTGAATAGAGCGCTTCGAACACTTGGTCGGTGACCGTCCTGGGGCGCAGGTCCGCAGGCGCGGGCGGCGACCGGAATTCGGGTTGCGGCATGGCAAAGCCTCAGTTGACGCGTCTCGTAAACTAGCATATTACCAGACGAGTTAGATGGCAAGCGAGTCGGAGGAGGACCGCGTGGCACTGCTGGCAGAAGACCGCCTGTTTCCCGTTGAGCCCAAGGTCCGCGACATGGCGCGCGACCTTTATGACGGGGTGCGCGACCTGCCGATCCTGTCGCCCCATGGTCACACCGACCCGCGCTGGTTCGCCGAGGACCAGCCGTTTCCGGACCCGGCGCAGCTGTTCGTGACGCCGGATCACTACGTCTTCCGCATGCTCTGTTCTCAGGGTGTGCCGCTGACCGACCTTGGCGTGCCGCGCGTCGATGACGGACCGACCGAAACCGACGGTCGCAGGATCTGGCGACTGTTCGCCCGGAACTATCATCTGCTGCGCGGCACGCCTTCGCGGCTGTGGCTGGACCACAGCTTCCAGCATGTCTTCGGTATCGACCGCCGCCTGTCGGCGGAGACGGCCGACTGGTATTATGACCACATCGCCGATTGCCTTGCCCGCCCCGAGTTCAGGCCGCGGGCACTGTTCGAGCGTTTCAACATCGAGGCCATCGCCACGACCGAAGCCGCGACGGATGACCTGCGCTGGCACCGGATGATCCGCGACAGCGGCTGGCGGGGCAGGGTCATCACCGCCTATCGTCCCGACGGCGTCATTGATCCCGAAATGTCGGGCTTTGCGGACAACGTCGCGCTGATGGGTAAGCAGACCGGCTTCGACACGACGACTTGGGCCGGCTATCTGGATGCGCATCGGGCGCGGCGGGCGTTCTTCATCGAGCATGGCGCGACCTCCAGCGATCACGGCCATGCCTCGGCCCGGACCGAGGACCTGCCCCAGGCCGATGCGGCGGCGCTGTTCGCCAAGGTCTTGCGCGGCACCTGCACACCCGAGGAGGCCGACGCCTTCCGCGGCCAGATGCTGACCGAGATGGCGCGGATGAGCCTTGACGACGGCTTGGTCATGCAGATCCACCCCGGCTCGCGGCGCAACCATTCAGATCAGGTGCTGGCGACCTTTGGCCGCGACAAGGGGTTCGACATCCCCGGCCGCACCGACTATGTCACCGCGCTGCGCCCGCTGCTGAACGCGGTGGGCATGGACCCGCGCCTGACGGTGATCCTGTTCACCCTGGATGAGACATCGTACGCCCGCGAACTGGCGCCGCTGGCGGGCGTCTGGCCCTGCCTTCGGCTTGGGCCGGCCTGGTGGTTTCACGACAGCGCCGAAGGCATGCGCCGCTTCCGCGAGATGACGACGGAAACGGCGGGCTTCTACAACACCGTGGGGTTCAACGACGACACCCGCGCCTTCTGCTCGATCCCGGCGCGACACGACGTCGCCCGGCGGGTGGACTGTTCCTATCTGGCGACCCTGGTCGCCACGGGCCGTCTTGCGGAAGACGAGGCGCCCGAGGTCGCGCGCGACCTGACCTATGGCCTGGCGAAACGGGCCTACAAGCTGTGAACTTCATACTGGGAGGATAAGATGAAGTTTCTGACCACCACCGCGCTGGCCCTTGTGGCCTCGGCCGGCATCGCCGGCGCCTGCGAGATGACGCTGCGTTCGTCCGACACCCATCCCGACGGCTATCCGACGGTCGAGGGCGTCAAGGCCATGGCCGCCGAGGTCGAGGAAAAGACCGACGGCCGCATCTGCATTGAGGTCTTCCCCTCGGCCCAGCTGGGCGAGGAGAAGGACACGATCGAGCAGACCCAGTTCGGCGTCATCGACATGGTCCGCGCCAGCTTCGGGTCGTTCAACGACATCGTGCCGGTCACGCAGCTGATGTCGCTGCCCTACCTGTTCCGGTCGGTCGACCACATGCACAACGTCATGGATGGCCCCATCGGCGGGGAGATCGCGGCGGGTTTTGAGGAAAACGACCTGATCGCGCTGGCCTATTACGACGGCGGTTCGCGCAGCTTCTACAATTCGCAAAAGCCGATCCAGTCGATCGCCGACCTGGAAGGCATGAAGTTCCGCGTCATGCAGAACGACGTCTTCGTCGACATGATGAGCGCGCTTGGCGCCAACGCCACGCCGATGCCCTATGGCGAGGTCTATTCCTCGATCCAGACCGGCGTCATCGACGGGGCCGAGAACAATTTCCCCAGCTATGACAGCTCGGGCCATGCCGAGGTCGCCAAGTACTTCACGCTGGACGAACACCTGATGGTGCCGGAACTGGTCGCCATGTCGAAGTCCACCTGGGAGAAGCTGTCGCCCGAGGACCAGGAGATCATCCGCGAGGCGGCGCGCAATTCGGCCACCGTGCAGCGCGAGCTGTGGGCCGAGCAGGAGCGGGCGTCCGAGGAGAAGGTCGTCGCCTCGGGGGCCGAAATCATTCGCGACATCGACAAGACCCCGTTCATCGAGGCGATGGCCCCGGTCTATGAGAAATACGTGACAACCCCGGAATCGCAGGACCTGGTCAAGCGCATTCAGGAAACCGAGTGATCCGACGGCCGCCTGCATTCCCGCAGGCGGCCATTTTCCTTTGTGGGGCCGCAATATGCGCGACACGTTGATCCGATTGGCGGCCGTGACCGGAGCCATCGCGAAGGCCGGGCTTTGGCTTGCCGGGGCAGGGCTGGTGCTGATGACCGCCTTCGTCTTTGCGCAGGTCTTCTACCGTTACGTCATCGGCACCAGCCTGTTCTGGGCCGAGCCCGCCGCCGTCATGCTGATGGGCTGGTTCATCTTCCTCGGCGCCGCAGTCGGCGTGAAAGAGGGCTATCACCTGTCATTCGACGTGGGGCTGATGGTGGTCCCGGCAAGCTGGCGTCCCTGGTTTCACAGCCTGTCGGACCTGGTCGTCATGGCCTTCGGCGGTGGAATGGCCTGGTACGGCTGGCAGCTGGCTGCGCGGGCGGCCTCCGGCGTGGTGCCGGGGCTTGGCATTTCCCGCCTGTGGGACTTCGCGCCGGTCATCGCGGGCGGCGTGCTGCTGATCCTGTTCTCGATCGAGCGGATCCTGCGGCGCGCGGCCGGCCTGAAGACGATGCGCTTCGGCGACATGGACGATGCCGCCGACGGAGAGGTCGATGCCAGCGCCAAAGGTGCGCAGGCGCGGGACGTGCTGCAGGGGCGGGGCCCGCAGCGCACGGTCAAGGAGTAGGCCGATGGAATACTGGATCCTTTTCGGCAGCTTCGCCGCGCTTCTGCTGATCGGCACGCCGGTCGCCTTCTGCCTGGGCGCGGCCAGCTTCGCAACGGTCGCCTATCTGGGCCTGCCGCCGGTCGTCGTCTTCCAGCGCCTGAACAGCGGGATCTCGGTCTTTGCGCTGATGGCGATTCCGTTCTTCATCTTTGCGGGCGACCTGATGGTGCGCGGCGACATCGCCCGTCGCCTGGTGGCGCTGGCCGGCGCGATGGTCGGCCACATGCGTGGCGGCCTGGGGCAGGTCAACATCATGGCCTCGCTGATGTTCGGCGGGGTCTCGGGCTCGGCCGCGGCCGATGCAAGTGCGGTGGGCGGCCTGATGGTGCCGCAGATGAAGGAACGCGGTTATGACGTTGATTATGCGGTCAACATCACCGTCGTTAGCTCGATCATCGCGCTGATGATCCCGCCCAGCCACAACATGATCATCTATTCCATCGCGGCGGGCGGGCGGCTGTCCATCGCCGACCTGTTCACCGCCGGCATCATCCCGGGCCTTCTGCTGGCGCTGATGCTGATGGGGGCCAGCTGGTGGGTCGCCCGCAAGAAAGGCTATCCGACCGAACCGTTCCCCGGCCTGCGCATGCTGGGCGCGCTGTTCGTCTCGGCCCTGCCGGGGCTGATCCTGATCGCAATCATCTTCGGCGGTGTGCGGTCGGGTATCTTCACCGCGTCCGAAAGCAGCAACATCGCCGTCGTCTATGCCCTGTTGGTCACGGCGCTGGTCTATCGCAGCCTGCCCTGGTCCGAATTCGTCGAGGCGACGAAGGGCGCCGTCCGCACCACCGCGATGGTCCTGCTGGTCATCGGCACCGCCGCCTGCTTCGGCTGGCTTCTGGCCTATCTGCGCGTACCGACCCAGCTGGTCGAGATGCTGCAGAACGTGTCGGACAACCCGCTGGTGATCCTGCTTCTGATGAACCTGATCCTGCTGGTGCTGGGCACCTTCATGGACATGTCGCCGCTGATCGTGATCACCACGCCGATCTTCCTCCCCGTCGCCACCGCCTTCGGCGTCGATCCGGTGCATTTCGGCGTCATCCTGATCCTGAACCTGGGGATCGGGCTGTGTACCCCGCCCGTGGGCGCGGTGCTGTTCGTCGGCTGTGCGGTCGGCCGCATCAGCATCTGGCAGGCGATGCGCACGATCTGGCCCTTCTATGGTGCGGCCTTCGTCACGCTAATGCTGGTGACCTATGTCCCCGCCCTGTCGCTCTGGCTGCCCTCGGTGTTCAAATGAGCGGTCCTGCACGTACTGTTCTTGCTCACGCCCCGGACCTCATGGTCGTCCGCTTCGACTTCCGGACCGGCGACCGTGGCGCGCTGCACAGCCATCCGCATGTGCAATCGACCTTCGTGCAGTCGGGTCGGTACCGCTTCACCGTCGACGGCCGCGAATCCGAGGTCGGGCCGGGCGATGCCTTCATCATTCCCTCGGGCGCCGAACATGGCTGCCTGTGTCTTGAAGGGGGCGTGCTGATCGACAGCTTCACCCCCCGCCGCGACGATTTTCTGTGAAAGGACCTTCCATGACCCATGTCGAGACCCGCCACGCGATCCACCCGGAGCACGCCAAGGGCATGGATACCGAGACGCTGCGCCGGCATTTCCTGGCGCAGGGGCTTTTCGCCGAAGGGCAGATCCGGCTGGTCTATACGCATTACGACCGCTTTGTCGTGGGCGGCGCGGTTCCAGACGGGGCCGCGCTGACGCTGGACGCCATCGACGAGACGAAGACCCCCAGCTTCCTCGACCGCCGAGAGATGGGCATCGTCAACATCGGCGGCAATGGCCGGGTCGAGGCCGCGGGCCAGGGCTGGGACATGGCTCAGGGCGACGTCCTCTATCTGGGCGCCGGGTCTGGGGCGGTGACCTTCTCGGGGCAGGGGCGGTTCTACATCACCTCGGCCCCGGCGCACCGTCAGCTGCCCTGCCGCCTGGTCACCGTGGCCGATGCCAAAGAGGTCAAGATGGGCGCGGTCGAGACCTCGAACAAGCGCACCATCAAGCAGTTCATCCACCCGCTGGTGATGGAGAGCTGCCAGCTGGTGCTGGGCTATACCACGCTGGAGGACGGCTCGGTCTGGAACACCATCCCCAGCCATGTCCACGACCGGCGGATGGAGGCCTATCTCTATTACGGAATGGAGCCGCAATCGCGCGTCCTGCACCTGATGGGAGAGCCGCAGGAGACCCGCCACATCTTCGTCGCCAACGAAGAGGCCGTGCTGTCGCCCACATGGTCAATCCATTCCGGCGCGGGCATCGGCAGCTATACCTTCATCTGGGCGATGGCCGGCGACAACGTCGACTATACCGACATGGACTTCATCCAGCCGGAGGACATGCGGTGAACCCCTTCTCGCTGGAGGGGCGCACCGCGCTGGTCACGGGCGCCAACACCGGCATCGGCCAGGCCATCGCTGTGGCCATGGCGCAGGCCGGGGCCGAGGTGATCGCCAGCGGCCGCCGCGACTGCGCCGAGACGGTCGCGATGATGGGCTCGGGGCGTTCGCTGCGCCTCGACTTCGCCGACCCCATGGCGGCGCGCGACGTCTTCGCGTCCGAGCGGATCGACATCCTGGTGAACAACGCCGGCATCATCCGCCGCGACGATGCGGTGGACTTCTCCGAAGCCGACTGGGACGACGTGATGGACACGAACCTCAAGGCGCTGTTCTTCACCTGCCAGGCCTTCGCCCGCACCGCCCTGCCGCGCGGCATGGGCAAGATCGTCAACATCGCGTCGCTGCTGTCCTTCCAGGGCGGTATTCGCGTGCCGTCCTATACCGCCAGCAAGCATGGCGTGGCAGGGCTGACGAAGCTGATGGCGAACGAATGGGCGGCCCGCGGCCTCAATGTCAACGCCATCGCGCCGGGCTATATCGAGACGAACAACACCGAGGCCCTGCGCGCCGACCCCGACCGGTCGAAGGCGATTCTCGACCGCATCCCCGCCGGCCGGTGGGGCCGCCCCGAGGACATCGCCCAGACCGCCGTCTTCCTCGCCGCCCCGGCGTCCGACTATGTCAACGGCGCAATCATCAACGTCGATGGAGGCTGGCTTGCAAGGTAGGTTGCATCGCACCCCGTCCGATGCCCCGGCCGGCATCGTCCATCTGGGCCTTGGCGCGTTCTTTCGCGCCCATGGGGCGATCTTCGTGTCCGAGGCGATGGAGGCCTCGGGAGGCGACTGGGGCATCATCGGCGTCTCGCTGCAGTCGCCCGGCACCCGCGACCGGCTGAAGCCGCAGGGTTGGGCCTATACCGCCCTTGAGCTGGGCCCCCAGGGAGAAACTGCGCAGGTCGTCACCGTCCTGCGCGACGTGCTTGTCGCGCCAGAGGACCCTCAGGCCGTGCTGGACGCGATGGCCGCGCCTGCCGTGCGAATCGTCAGTCTGACTGTGACCGAGAAGGGCTATTGCCACGAACCTTCTACGGGTCGGTTGAACACGAATCATCCCGATATCCGCCATGACCTTGACCACCCGCTGCCGAAATCCGCGCCCGGTTTCCTCGTGCGAGCGCTGCAGGCGCGGCGGGCGGCGGGGCTGGATCCGTTTACGGTCCTCTGCTGCGACAACCTGCCGGAAAACGGTCGTGTCGTGCGGGGCGTGGTGCTGGATCTGGCCCGGCTGGTCGATCCGGCGCTGGCCTCGTGGATCGAGGCGAAGGGCGCCTTTCCCTCGACCATGGTCGACCGCATCGTCCCCGCCACGACGCCCGCCGATCTGGACCGGCTGGAGGCGCTGACCGGCCATCGGGACGAGGCGCCCGTCATGCACGAGCCCTTCCGCCAGTGGGTGATTGAGGACAGCTTCGCCTGCGACCGCCCTGACTTAGGCGAGGTGGGCGTCCAGCTTGTGCAGGACGTCACCCCTTTCGAGCACATGAAGCTGCGGATGCTGAACGGCACCCATTCCAGCCTGGCCTATCTGGGCTATCTGGCCGGCCACGAAACCATCGCCGATACGATGGCCGATCCAGTCTTCGCGCGTTTCGCGGACCGGCTGTGGCGCGACGAGATCATCCCCGCGTTGACCCCGCCTTCCGGCGAGGATCTGGCTGCTTATGCCCGCGCGCTGCACGACCGTTATGCCAACCCGGCCATCCGTCACCGGACCTGGCAGATCGCCATGGATGGCAGCCAGAAGCTGCCGCAACGGATCCTCGGCACCATCGTCGAAAGCCGGGCCATGGGACGCCCTGTTCCGGGGCTGACGTTGGCCGTCGCGGCCTGGATGCGCTATACCTCCGGGCGCGGCGAGGCCGGGCAGGGGATCGAGGTCAAGGACCCGCTGGCCCCGCAACTTGCGGCGCTTTGGGACGACGATCCCGCGCAGACCGTGGCAGGTTTCCTGTCCCTGTCGCAGGTCTTCCCGGCCGCCCTGCGCGAAGACGAAGGCTTTGCCGCCGACGTGACAGAGGCCTTGGATCGCCTGATCCGCAAAGGGGCCCGCGCCGCCGCCGATGGCTGATTCACGGCTGGGTCCGCCGCCCGGACTGCATGTGAGGCGGCGTTCCACCCAAAAAAAACCGGAGGCAAAGAGGTCGCCCGCAGTGCTGATCCGCCGATTTCGCAGGCAGGCCGGGCGGGCGGATGGTTTCTTGATCCCGCTGCTGACGTTCCTGCCGATCACAGGCGCGGCTGCTTCAGGGGCGTGGCACTTCGCAGACGCAATTGGGTTGTCATGGCCGTTTGACGGGCACACGTGCAAGGTCGGATGATCCCGACGGCCTTGCTGACGCGAGGCCCTAGGGATGTATCGAAGCGGATAGGAGCGTGTGTCAGACCTGTTCAGGTCGTGGCGGGTCGGTCCAAGGTGCGCGACGCCACAGCTTCCAGCGCCGCGGGTACAAGCGCGCCCCGGTGGCCGATGACGTGACGGCTCAGGGCGTGGCCGGCGCGGATCGCGGCCTCGCAATCGGCGCCTGACAACCAGGCGGCCAGATAGGCTGCGTTGAAGCTATCGCCGGCCGCCGTGGTGTCCAGCGGCGTCTCCGGTGCCAGGTCTGCGACCATACCGTCGCCCTCGATCCCCCCGAAGGCCATCGCAGCGCCGCCGTTCTTGACCACGACCTGACCGGCGCCAGCGGCGAGGTAGCGGGTGACGGTCGCGGCGGGGCTGGCGTCGCCGAAGAAGGCAGCCTCGTTGTCGAAACTTGGCAGGATCAGATCGGCCTCTCTGGCAGCGGCCTGCACGCCGGCGCACATCGTCCGGGTATCTGGCCAGAGGCGCGGCCGCAGGTTCGGATCGAAGACAACCGTGGTTCCCGCGGCGCGCGCGTCCCGCAGGGCCGCCAACAGGTTCGCCCGCCCCTGTTCTGGAAGGATCGCCAGGGTGATCCCCGACAGGTAGGCCAACCGGCATCCGGCCAGCGCCGCCGCAAGGTCGGCGGGATCGTCAGCCAGCCGCCGCGCGGCCGAGCTGTCGCGCCAATAGGCAAAGCTGCGTTCGCCGTCATTCAGACTGATCGCATAGAGGCCGATCTCGCGGTCAGCCTCGTGGCGGATATGGGTCGTGCAGATCCCTTCGGCATCCAGAAAGTCCAGCATCTGCCGGGAAAACTCTCCGGTGCCCACCCGGGTCAGGTAGGCTATCTGCCAGTCAGTCCCCAGCAGGCCGCGCAGATACCAAGCTGTATTCAGCGTGTCGCCCGCCACCCCCAGCCGCCAGAGGTCCGGCTGATCGGCCTGGGACATCTCGACCATGGCCTCGCCGATCGACAGGATGCGGTTCATGCAGGCGCTCCGTGGCTGCGTGACAGTGCGGCCTCGACGCCGCGCAGCTCGGCCAGGCCCTTCAGGCGGCCGATGGCGGGATAGCCGGGCTGACCGCCGCGGCCGATGTCGTCCAGGATGTCCTGCCCGTGATCGGGACGCATCGGGATCGACGCGTCGTCGCGGCCCAGATCGCGGCGGCGCGCCTCCTCGGCGAGGACGGCGTCGATCAGCGCGACCATGTCGGTCTGCCCGCCCAGATGCTCGTCCTCGAAGAATGAGCAGGGCACCAGGTCGTCGTCGCGGCGCACGTTGCGAAGGTGCAGGAAATGGACCCGGTCGCCCAGGCGGCGCATCATCCCCGGCAGGTCGTTGTCAGGCCGCGCCCCGAGTGAGCCGGAACAGAGCGTGACGCCATTCGCGGGCAGATCGACGGCGGCCAGCCGCTCGACATAGTCGGCCTCGGTCGACATGATGCGCGGCAGGCCCAGAAGCGGGAAGGGCGGATCGTCGGGATGGCAGCAGAGCCGCATCCCCAGATCCTGCGCGACAGGTGCGACCTGTTCCAGGAAGTCGTGGAAATGGCGACGCAGCACGGCGTCGGTGACGGGCGCATAACTGGCCAGCAGATCCCGCACGTCCGGCATCGACAGTCGTTCCGCCGCGCCGGGCAGGCCGAAGACGACATTCGCGGCCAGCTGGTCGCGGCGGTCCTGCGGCATCTGGGCGAAGCGACGCGCGGCGGCGTCCTGCAGGGGGCCGGGAATGTCCTCGGCCGCGCCGGGACGCTGCAGGATGTGCAGATCGAAGGCCGCGAAATCGACAAGGTCGAAGCGCATGCAGCGCGCCCCGGTCGGCCGACGCCATGCCAGGTCCGTCCGCGTCCAGTCCAGCACCGGCATGAAGTTGTAGCAGATCACCCGGATGCCGGCCGCGTGAAGGTGCCGCATCGAGGTGATCCATGCCTCTACATGGGCGTGCCAGTCGCCGGTCTGGGTCTTGATCGCTTCCGAGACCGGCAGGCTCTCGACCACCTCCCAGGCCAGGCCCGAGGGGGCGCCGTCGGACATCCCGGCGATGGCGTCCTGACGCCTGCGGATCTCCTCGGGGGTCCAGACCTGGCCGGTCGGGACGTGGTGGAGGGCGGTGACGACCCCCTGCACGCCGGCCTGCAGCATGTCGTCGACGGATACGGGGTCGTTGGGTCCGAACCAGCGCCAGGTCTGTCGCATCGGGGGCCTTTCAATCGGTGAAATAATCGGGATGGGCGGCGGCGATCTGCGGAAGCTCGGTCAGCATCTGCCGCAGATGGGCGCGCACGGCAGCCTCGGCCGCATCCGCATCGCGTGCCTGCAGAGCGGTCAGGATGGCGCGGTGCTGGCCGATCGTCTCGCTGCGGTCAAAGACGCGCATCGACATGTGGCGCAGGCGGTTCATCTGCGATTTCAGGCGTTCCAGGTCGTGCCAGACAGCGGCCTGGCCGGCAGCCAGCGCCATGGCCTGGTGGAAGCGGTCGTCTGATGCGATAAAGGCCGCCACGTCGCCCTGGGCGTTGGCGCGGTCCTGGACGGACAGCTCGGCCTCCATTGCGGAAAGATCGGCGCTGCGGTCGGCCAGCATCCGCGCCAGGTCGCTCTCGACCGCCTCACGGATCAGCCGCGCCGACAGGACCGCGCGGGCCGAGATCTTGCCGATATAGGTGCCGCGCTGGGGGCGCACCTCGGCCAGGCCGTCGCTGGCCAAGCGGATGAACGCCTCTCGGACGGGTTGGCGGGAGAGGCCGATCTGCTCGGCTATATCGGTTTCGGACAGGCGCGCACCCGGCGGCAGATCCCCGCGTAGGATCCGTTGATGCAGCCAGTCATGGACCTGCTGGGCAGTCGTGACGGGACGGGCGATGAGGGTAGCGTCGGTCATTGATCCTCCGCCATCTCATTATACCATACTTCCATACAAGTAAAGGGCGGGCGGAACCTTGTAGTCGTGGCATGGTTGGGATGCACACGAGCAGAGGAGGCTCAACCATGGACCATACCAACCATACCCGGCTGGACCAGAGCGAACTGACCGAGGCCGTCCTTGACGGCGCCACCGTCTATGGCCCAGGCGACGAAAACGTCGGCAGCGTGTCCCACACCCACGGGATGGGCGCATCCTGCGAGGTCGTGATCGACGTCGGCGGCTTTCTGGGCATCGGAGCCAAGCCGGTCAAAGTTCCGGCGCGGCAGATCGACTTCATGCGCGACGACAGCGGCACTGTCCACGGGATGACGTCCCTGACCAAGGACGACCTGAAGGCCATGCCGCGCCACGAAGACTGACGCAGCTATGTCGCGTCACAGCGACATGGTCATGAAGACCGAGTTCGGGTCCATGCGATAGGACCCGAACGGCGGGCATTCCATGAACCCTTCCCGCGAATAGAGCCCCCGCGCCGCCGCAAAGCTGGCCTGCGCGCCAGTTTCGAGTGACAGGCGGTGCAGACCGGCGGCGCGGGCATGGGACAGCATGTGCCGCAACAGCATGCGGGACAGGCCCCGGCCGCGATGCTCGGCCAGGACATGCATCGACTTCAACTCTCCCTCGGAGCCGCCGAGCCGCTTCAGCGCCCCCATCGCCACAGGCATCCCACGATCGCGGGTCACGAAGAAGGTGATCTCCGGCACGGCCAGCAGGTCGCGCGGCAGCATGTGGATCGATTCAGGCGGCGTGTCCGCCTGCATCTCGGCGCTGTGGCGTTGGAACAGCAGGTCCAGATCGGCCCCGAGCGGGCTTTCGATGGCGATGGCGATGGTCAGGGTCATGTCGGGCCTTCAGCCGTTGCCGCCGGATCTAACCCAGGACCTTGTCGAGGACCGGCTTCAGGCGCGCCATGGTGCTGTCGACGTCCTTCAGCTTGTCCAGCCCGAAGAGGCCGATCCGGAAGGTCGAGAAATCCGCGCCCTCATCTACCGCCAAGGGCACGCCTGCCGCGATCTGGGTGCCGAGCGCCGCGAACGCGCGACCCGACTTCACCTCGGGGTCGGAGGTATAGCTGACCACCACGCCCGGTGCCTCGAAGCCCTCGGCCGCGACCGAGCGGATGCCCCGCGCGGCCAGATCCTCGCGCACCGCGCGCCCCAGCCGCCACTGCGCATCGCGGGCCGCATTGAACCCCATTGCGCGGGTCTCCTCCATGGCGTCGCGGAAGCCCAGCAGCGCATCGGTGGGCATGGTCGCGTGATAGGCGTGGCCGCCGTCCTCGTACGCCTGCATGATCGCGCGCCATTTCTTCAGGTCCAGCGCGAAGCTGTCGCTGTCGGTCGCGGCCAGCCTTTCGGCGGCGCGGTCCGACAGCATCACCAGCCCGGCGGCGGGCGAAGCCGACCACCCCTTCTGCGGGGCCGAGATCAGCACGTCCACGCCCGTGGCCTTCATGTCCACCCAGACCGCACCCGAGGCGATGCAGTCCAGCACCATCAACGCCCCGACCTCGTGCGCGGCCTGCGCCAGCGAAGCGATATAGTCGTCGGGCAGGATCAGCCCGGCCGATGTCTCGACATGGGGTGCGAAGACCGCATCGGGACGGGCCTCGCGGATGCGGGCCACGACGTCCTCGATCGGCGGAGGGGCATAGGCGGGCTGGGGCGCGTTCCCCTGCGGGCGGGCCTTGACGACCGTCACTTCGCGCGCGAAGTCGCCGGCCTCGAAGATCTGG
Organism: Pseudomonadota bacterium; assembly: GCA_036338635.1. Lineage (GTDB taxonomy): Bacteria > Pseudomonadota > Alphaproteobacteria > Rhodobacterales > Rhodobacteraceae > Paracoccus. The sequence continues at coordinate 17,401 of JAYZBS010000003.1, forward strand.
CTCCAGCGATAGCTGAACCAGCCGTTCCTGACGATCAGCGCGTGGGCGTCACGTCCGAACTGGCGCGCGACCGATTCCATCGCATAGCTGCCGCCGCCGGGGACGATGGCGACCTGCGCAGCGCCATAGACCTCGGCCAGCCCGGCCGACAGGTCGCGCATCACCTTCTGGAACCGCCCCGACATGTGGTTCAGCGAACGGTCGGTGAAGACGACCGAGAACTCGTCAAGGCCGTCGGGATCGATCTCGGGGCGCAGGTGGGGCATGTCGGGTCCTTTCGCTGTTCGCGCGAACATTACCGCGGGCGGGACCGGCCGGCCAGACCGCCAAAGGGCGCAGTCGCCGATCCCCCCTTGCGGCGCCCCCCGTCGCATGACTACCTTCGCCATGTCAGCAACATCAAGGTTTTCCATGCGTATCGGCATCCTTCAATGCGGCCAGTCGCCTGCCCAGTTGAAGCAGGCCCTGGGCGACTATCCGGACATGTTCGTCCGCCTTCTGGACGGGCGCGGCTTCGATTTCCGCACTTGGCATGTCGAGGAGATGGAGTTCCCCGACCACGTGACCGACGCCGACGGCTGGCTGCTGACCGGTTCGCGCCACGGCGCGTACGAGGACCATGCCTTCATTCCGCCGCTCGAGGATTTCATCCGCCGCGCACATGACGCCGGGGTGCCGATGGTGGGAATATGCTTCGGCCACCAGATCATCGCGCAGGCGCTTGGTGGCACCGTCGTCAAGCATCCGGGCGGATGGGCGGTCGGCACGCAGGATTACGATTTCGGGGGCGAACCCGTGCGCCTGAACGCCTGGCACCAGGATCAGGTCGTGGCGCTGCCGCCGGGGGCCGCGGTCGCCGGTCGCAACGCGTTCTGCGAAAACGCCGCGCTGATCTATGGCGACCGCGCCTTCACCGTGCAGGCGCATCCGGAATTCGACGACGCCTTCGTCCAGGGCCTGATGGACACGCGCGCCAAGGGCGTCGTGCCCGACGACCTGCTGCAGGCAGCTTCAGACCGCATGGGCGAGGCGAAGGGATCGGGGCAGCTGGCCGACCGGATCGAGGCGTTCTTCAAGCAACCGCGCGCCCTGGCGCGTCACGACGCGCAGGGTGCGGCATGACCGACTGGACCGACAAGCTGCCCCGCGCCGCGCGCGACTTCATGGCCGGGCGGCGCCTGGACGAGGTCGAATGCATCGTCGCCGACATCGCCGGCGTGGCACGCGGCAAGGCCATGCCCGCGTCCAAGTTCGCGCGGCAGGAACGCTTCTACCTGCCGAACTCGATTTTCCTGCAGACGATCACCGGCGAATGGGCCGATAATCCTTCGGGGGCATTCACCGAACCCGACATGGTGATGACGCCCGATTATTCGACGGCGACCGCCGCGCCGTGGACCGCCGACTGGACCATCCAGGTGATCCACGACGCCTTGGACCAGCAGGGCAACCCGGTGCCGATCGCCCCCAGGAACGTGCTGAAGCGCGTCGTGCAGCTCTATCGCGACAAGGGCTGGAACCCGGTCGTAGCACCCGAAATGGAGTTCTTCCTGGTCGCCCGCAACATCGACCCCAATCAGCCGATCATCCCGCCGATGGGACGCACGGGGCGGCGCGCTGCTGCCAAGCAGGCCTATTCCATGTCGGCCGTGGACGAATACGGCAAGGTCATCGACGACATCTACGACTTCGCCGAGGCGCAGGGGTTCGAGATCGACGGTATCCTGCAGGAAGGCGGCGCAGGCCAGGTCGAGATCAACCTGAACCACGGCGATCCGGTCGCCCTGGCCGACGAGATCTTCTATTTCAAGCGCCTGATCCGCGAGGCCGCGCTGCGCCACGACTGCTTCGCGACCTTCATGGCCAAGCCCATCGAAGGCGAGCCGGGAAGCGCGATGCACATCCATCACTCGGTGACGGACATCGCGACGGGGCAGAACATCTTCTCGGACGCCAAGGGCCGAGAGACGCCGGCCTTCCTGCATTTCGTGGCCGGGATGCAGAAGCACCTGCCCGCCGCGGTGGCCCTGCTGGCGCCCTATGTGAACAGCTATCGCCGGTACGTTCCCGACTTCGCGGCGCCCATCAACCTGGAATGGGGTCGCGACAATCGCACCACCGGCCTGCGCGTCCCGATCTCGTCGCCCGAGGCGCGGCGGATCGAGAACCGGCTGGCGGGCATGGACTGCAACCCTTACCTCGGCATCGCGGCCAGCCTGGCCTGCGGCTATCTGGGTCTGGTCGAGGCAGAGAACCCACGCGCCGAATGCCTGGGCGACGCCTACATGTCCGAAGATGAGTTGCCCTACAACCTGGGCGACGCGCTGGACCTTATGATCGAGAACGAGGCCATGCGCGGCGTTCTGGGCGAAGAGTTCACCGCCGTCTACGAATCTGTAAAGCGTAACGAATACAAGGAGTTCCTGCAGGTCATCAGCCCTTGGGAGCGTGAACACCTGCTGCTGAACGTATGAACCTGCTGCATGTGAACGACCGGCCGGGGGAATATCCGCCCAGCCTATATGCCGCGCAGGCCGGACCGCAGCCGGGTTTCGCACCCCTGCAGGGCGAGGCGCGGGCCGATGTGGCGGTGATCGGCGGCGGCTATACCGGCCTGTCGGCGGCGCTGCACCTGGCGCGGCAGGGGCTGTCGGTCACCCTGCTCGAGGCGCAGCGCGTGGGGTTCGGGGCATCCGGGCGCAACGGCGGCCAGATCGGCTCGGGCCAGCGGCAAGAGGTCGACTGGCTTGAATCGCAACTGGGCCGAGACACGGCCCGACTTCTGTGGGACTTGGGCGAGGAGGCCAAGGCCCTGACCCGCGCCCTGGCCTCCGAGGCTGGGGTGCCGGTGCGGAACGGCATCGCCCATGCCTGCCGCACAAAGACCGAGGTCGAACACGCCCGCCACATGGCCGAACATCTGGCGCAACACTATGGCTATCCCCAGGTGCGCCCGCTGCACCGCGACGGTCTGGCCGAAGTGCTTGGCAGCACCGCCTATGCCGGCGGCGACCTTGATATGGGTGCAGGCCATGTGCATCCGCTGGCGCTGGCCCTGGGAATGGCCCGGCTGGCGCGGTCGGCAGGCGCGACGATCCATGACCGAAGTGAGGTCACCCGCATCGACCACGGCACCCGCGCAGGCGAGGCCAGCCGCGTCCACACGGCCGAGGGCGTTCTTCGCGCAGATCACGTGATCCTGGCCTGCAACGGTTATCTCGGTCGGCTGGATCGAGCGGTCGCCGCGCGCGTCATGCCGATCAACAACTACGTCGTCGCGACCGAGCCCCTGGGCGGCCGCTTCCCAGAGATCCTGCCCGGCAACAATGCTGCCGCCGACACGAAATTCGTGGTGAACTACTGGCGGCTGGACGACGAGCGGCGGCTGGTCTTCGGCGGCGGCGAAACTGCGACCTACCGCTTCCCGGGCGACATCTTCGCCGTCGTGCGGCCGCACCTGCTGTCGGTCTATCCGCAGCTTCGCGACGTGGCATTGACGCACGCCTGGGGCGGGACGCTGGCGATCACCATGAACCGGATGCCGTATTTCGCGCGGCCCGCGCCGAACTGCCTGTCCGCCGGCGGCTATTCCGGTCACGGGGTCGCGCTGGCGACGCTTGCAGGGCGGCTGATGGCCGAGGCGGTGGCGGGGCAGGCGGGGCGTTTCGACGTCATGGCTGCGGTGCCGACGCGCCCCTTCCCCGGCGGCGCGATGCTGCGCGCACCGCTTCTGGTGGCGGGGATGGCCTGGTACGGGTTACGCGACCGGTTGGGGTTCTGAAGCTCAGGTCCGTGCCGGCCTGGGAATCGGCAGGCAGAACTTACGCCGGGCGCTGCCCCATCCGTTCCAGCACCTGCTGGCGGATCTGCGCGGACTCACGGTCCGAGATCCCCAGAAGGCCCGCGACCAGACGGATCAGGCTCTCCTCGTCCATGCCGCGATCCTGATCGGCATAGGCGACCTCCCACAGGGCGGCGATGATTCCCGCGCGATCATCCAGTGCGATGTGATCCTTGATCTGGCGGGTGAACTGGACTGTGTCGGCGGCGCCGGCTTCCAGCGCTTCGGCCTCGGCGCGGCGGGCGGCGGCCTCATCAGACGACAGGCCGCGGCGGCGCGCCAGCACCCGATCGATGCGTTGGCGTTCGGCCTTGTCATAGTGATCATCCGCCCGCGCCAGCCGCACCAGAAGGGCAGCGATTGCCAGCTCTGCCGCCTCGCCGTCCAGTGGCGCATGGGTCGGGACATCGCCCATCAACCGAGTCAGAATATCCTTGAACATGGTTCCAGACTGGTCCCTTCGCGGGCCGGTGGCAAGTCGCCTAGCCGTCCCATCCTTCGACGATGATCACATCTGCGGCAGAGACCGGGTCCCGCAGCGCCTTGGCCGCCTGGTACCCAGCGCTTGCATAGCAGGCGCGCGCCGCCTGCAGTGACGGAAACTCGATCACCACGCTGCGCGGCCGGGCCTTGCCCTCGACCACCTGCTGCGAACCCCCGCGCACGAGGAAGCGCGCGCCATGTTCGGCGAAGGGGGCGGCATTGGCGCGGCGATAAGCTTCGTAGGCGTCGGGGTCGTCGACCGTCACATGGGCGATCCAATAGGCCTTGGTCATGGCTCCTCCGGAATGCGGATGCGTCCTTCGGCCACGCGGACGGCGCGGCCCGAGACGTGGACTTGCGCCAGCTTGCCGCCCCGCACCGTGACGCGCAAGCCGATGCGGGAAGGTCGTCCCATCTCGATGCCCTGGCGCAGATCCAGCCGCGTCTCGCCTTCGGACAGCGCGCCCGCGGCCAGCAGTGGGGCCGAAAGGGCCGCCGCAGCCGACCCGGTCGCCGGGTCCTCGGGGATGCCATTGGCCGGCGCGAACATCCGGGCACGCAGGTCCGATCCCTCGGCCGCATAGCAATAGACCTTTGCCACGTCGCGCGTCAGACTGTCGAAGTCGCCCCCCGCGGGCCGTGCCGCTTCCAGGGCCGCCACGTCGGACAGCGGCACGAAGATGAAATCGGAACCGCCCGAGACGACCATCGGGCGATGCGCGCCAAAGCCCACCTGCGCGGGCGACAGGCCCAAGCCGCGCGCCGCGTCTCCGGGGTCGACCGGGCGGCCCGCCCTTGGCAGGACCGGCGCCATGAATTCGGCCAAGCCGCCTGCGATGCTGACCGGGACGGGGCCCGCCTCCTCCTCCAGAACCAGATCGCCGTCGGCGCCGCCAAGATGCAGCGCGCATCCGACCGTCGGATGGCCCGCAAAGGGGATCTCGGCCAGGGGCAGGAAGATGCGTACACGCGCGCTGTGGCCCGGCTGGCGGGGCGCCATCACGAAGATCGTCTCGGACAGGTTGAACTGTCGCGCAATGGCCTGCATCTGGGTCGTGCCAAGCGCATCCGCGCCCATGACGACCGCCAGCGGATTGCCCGTGAAGGGGCGGTCGGTAAAGACGTCATAGACGTAGAAATCCAGCATGCGATTTATCTTCTTCATGCAAGGCCCTAGAAGGTCCGTCAGTATTTCTGCGGCACATACAGCTCGCGTGGCAAGACCTCGCGTTCATAGTCGGGGTTGAAGACCCGCTCGGGCAGGCGGATTTCCTCATGCGGAACATCGCCGTAGGGGATCAGCCCCAGAAGGTGACTGATGCAGTTCAGCCGCGCGCGCTTCTTGTCGTTGCCGGGCACGATGTACCAGGGCGCCTCGGGGATGTTGGTGCGCTCGAACATGTCCTCCTTGGCCTTCGTATAGGCTTCCCACCGGATGCGGGACTGCAGGTCCATGGGTGACAGCTTCCACTGCTTCAGCGGGTCATGGATACGGATCTGGAACCGCATCTGCTGTTCCTCGTCGGTGATCGAGAACCAGTACTTCACCAGGCGGATGCCCGACCGGACCAGCATCCGCTCGAACTCGGGCACGTCCTGGAAAAACTGCTCGACCTGGTCCTCGGAGGCGAAGCCCATCACGCGCTCGACCCCGGCGCGGTTGTACCAGCTGCGGTCGAACAGCACGATCTCGCCGCCCGCCGGCAGGTGGGGCACATAGCGCTGGAAATACCACTGCGACTTTTCCCGGTCCGAGGGGGCCGGCAGGGCCACCACGCGCGCCACGCGCGGGTTCAGTCGCTGGGTGATGCGCTTGATCGCGCCGCCCTTTCCCGCGCTGTCGCGGCCCTCGAAGATCACCACGACCTTTTCCTTGTGGTGGCTGACCCAGTCCTGCAGGCGGATCAGTTCGGACTGCAGCCGCAGCAGCTCGTGGAAATAGGTCTTGCGGTCCATCTGGTCGGGGTGGTGGTTGCGATAGATCCGCCGGATCTCCTCGGACAGGACCGCATCCTCGAGGTCGATCTCCATATCCTCGTCCAGCGTTTCCTGAAGCTCGGCTTCCAGCCAATCATGATAGGTGTTCATCGTCGTCTCCGGCAGGGCTGTCGCGGGGTCTAGGCGTGGAATGTAACGATCATGCGTCAGTTGCCGAAAAGCGCCGCGCATTCAGGCGTGACGGCCAGCACCATGCCTTCGCGCGTGCTGTCCACCGTGCCGCACCACGCGCCCTGAACCGAGAACAGGCTGCTCGTGCCGCGCGCCGGGCGATAGGCGATGCGGCGTCCGGCGGTGTCGAAGATGTTCAGGACGCCTGCCGCGTTGGGGGCGTAATATCCGCGCACTTCGCCATCGGCGGTGAAGATCAACCGCCCTTCATTGGCAGGATTTGAGGGTCGGTTCTCCCAAGCCGACGGCGAATTGGCGGTGTTGCCCGACGAATTCGCGGCCGCGTTCGGCTGGTTCGCGGTCCGGGCGGGGCTGTTGGCCGGGTGGCCGGGACCCAGCTCAAACGGCAGCTGAGTGCGGTCGATCACGACCAGCGGGGCGTCGGCCAGCGCTGGCGCCGGCGCCAGCAGAAGAAGCAGGGCAAGGCTGCGGGGGGACATTGCGATTCTCCTTCGGGTCAGGGGGCGCAGGTCGGAAATGCGGCTGCCAGCCTGTCCCATTCGTGGCGGTTGCCGGGGATTCCAAGCCGCAGCCAGCGGTCGGAATAGGGAAAGCGCCGCGTCCAGATGCGGGACCGCGCCAGGCGGTCCTGCGCAGCGCGCGCATCCGGCGTCTGATACAGCCGGAACAGATGCGTGCCGCCAGCGAAGGTCCAGCCCGTGCCGCGCGCCAACATGTCCAGCCTCAGGCTGGCTTCGCTGTGATAGGTCACGGCGTCGTCGGCCCAATCCCTGTCCGTCATGGCGGCGGCGGCAATGGCCAATGCCGGGCCGTTCACCGACCAGGGGCCTGCTGCCTCACTCAGCTTTGCCAGCAGGTCGGGGGCGCCGATCACGAAGCCAAGCCGCAGCCCGGCCAACCCCCAGAACTTGCCGAAGCTGCGCAGGACGACGGCGTTGGCGGGCAGGGCCGGGGCCAGCGACAGGTCGGGGCGGGGATCGGCGAAGCTTTCGTCGACGATCAGGCGGCCGACGCGGCCGGCCAGCTGTGCCAGGACCTCGGGGGGCCATTCCCGACCATCCGGGTTGTTCGGGTTCACCACGACCGCAAGATCGGCGCCGGCCATCTCGCCGGGGTCGGCGGCTGGCCGGACCTGCCAGCCGGCGGCGGTCAGACTGGCGGCGTGTTCGTTGTAGCTGGGCGTCAACACCGCCGCGCGGCCAGGCGTCCACAGGCGCGGTAGCAGCTGGATCGCGGCCGACGCCCCGGCCACCGGCTGCACCTGGTCGGGGCGGCAGCCGAACCAGTCGGCGGCGGCGGCTATGGCCCCCGTCTCGGCGGCGGTGGTAGGCAGGTCGCGCCACACGGCGTCGGGCAGGGGGGGCAGCGGCCAGGGGCGCCGGTTGATCCCGGTCGACAGGTCAATCCAGTCGTCGCCGCCATAAAGGCCGCGCGCCACGTCGGCATTTCCCCCGTGATCCCGCTGCATTCTGCCCGCCCCAAAGCCCTTTCGTCCGTGGTAGGGCAGCGGCATACGGGCCGCAATGCGTTACCGAATTATCGCTTTACACGCCCCATTAACCCGACCACGATATATGGTAAGAACATTCGGGCGACTCTGCCCGGTGTTGTGTAGCCACCAAGGGCCCGGGCGCACCGTGGCCCTGCAAGGCAGGAGGCAGCCATGGCACAGACCGATCACTTCATCGCCAGCGACGAGATCCATCCGATCGACATCGTCGAGGCCGTGGCGACCCATCACGAATGGGACTTCGACCGGCTGGCCGAAGATCAGATCGCCATGGTGGTCGAGGGGCAGTGGCGCAGCTATTCGCTGACCCTCGCCTGGTCGCCCAGAGAGGAAGTGCTGCGGCTGGTCTGCACCTTCGATTTGGACCCGCCCAAGGACAAGCTGCCGATGATCTTCGAGACGATCAACATGGTCAACGATCAGGTCTGGGACGGCAGCTTCACCTATTGGACCGCGCAGCAGCTGATGGTGTGGCGCTATGGCCTCGTGCTGGCGGGCGAGGCGATCGCGCTGCCTGAACAGGTCGACCAGATGATCCGCAACGCCGTCGCCGCGTGCGAGCGGTTCTATCCCAGCTTCCAGCTGGTAGGCTGGGGCGACACCGGCCCGGCGGCGGCGCTGGACATCGCGCTGGGGCAGGCCTACGGACGGGCCTGACGGGGGCGCCTTGTCCCCGCTGGCAAGGGGAGCAGGATGACTAAATTCGACGATATCAATGCGCGTGGGCTGGTTCTGGTCGGCTGCGGCCGCATGGGCGGGGCGATGCTGAAGGGCTGGCTGGCCCGCGGGCTGCGGCCCGACGCGGTCACCGTCATCGACCCGAAGCTGGCGCCGGAATGGCAGGACAGGGGCCTGCGCGTGAACGCCGATCTGCCGGGAAACCCGGCCGTCCTGGTTCTGGCCGTCAAGCCGCAGATGATGGCCGATGCGCTGGGCCAGGTGCCGAAGCTGTCGGACACCCTGGTCGTCTCGGTCGCCGCCGGCACCACCATCGCCAGCTTCGAAGCGACGTTCCCCGGCGCGCCCATCGTGCGGGTCATGCCCAATACCCCCGCCGCCATCGGGCAGGGCATCTCGGCCTTGATCGGCAACGGTCGGGCGACGGCCGCGCATCTGGACCTGGCCGAGGCGCTGATGCGCGCCGTGGGCCGCGTCGTCCGGCTGGAGGACGAGGGCCAGATGGATGCCGTCACCGGCCTGTCCGGCAGCGGCCCGGCCTATGTCTTCCACCTGATCGAAACGATGGCCAAGGCCGGAGAAGCGCAGGGCCTGCCCGCTGATCTGGCCCTGGAACTGGCGCGCGCGACCGTGGCGGGCGCCGGCGCGCTGGCTGTCCACGAGGACGAGGACCCGGCCGTGCTGCGCCAGAACGTGACCTCGCCCAACGGCACGACGGCGGCGGGGCTGAAGGTGCTGATGGATCAGGACGCCGGCCTGCCGCCCCTGATGGTCCGGACCGTCGCCGCGGCGACCGAACGGGGCCGCGCCCTGGGCCGGGGTGAGGCATGACGATCAGCTTCGACGATTTCCAGAAGGTCGACATCCGCGTCGCCACGATCACCCGCGCCGAACCCTTTCCCGAGGCCAAGAAGCCCGCCATCAAGCTGTGGCTCGACCTGGGCGAGATGGGAGAGCGCAGATCCTCGGCCCAGATCACGCGGCACTATGACCCCGATTCGCTTGTCGGGCGGCAGGTGCTGTGCGTGGTGAACTTCCCACCGCGCCAGATCGGGCCGGTCATGTCCGAGGTTCTTGTCCTGGGCGTCCCGGACCAGGACGACAATGTCGTGCTGATCGCACCCGACCAGCCCGTGCCGAACGGAGGAAGGCTCTATTGAAGCTGCTTGTCACCCGTCCCATGACGGCCCGCGCGACCGCAGCGATCGGCGGCCGCTTTGACGCGACCTTCCGCGACAACACCCCCCTGACCGCGGATGAAGCCGCGCAGGCGATGCGCGATTTCGACGCCATCATGCCCACGCTTGGCGATGCTTTTACGGCGGCGGCCTTCCAGGGCGACCTGCGGTGCCGCATCCTGGCGAATTTCGGCGCCGGCTATAACCACATCGACGTGGCGGCCGCCCGGGCGACGGGTGTCAGGGTGACGAACACGCCCGACGTGGTCACCGACGCCACCGCCGACATCGCGCTGACGCTGATGCTGATGGCCCTGCGTCGCGCATCCGAGGGTGAGCGCCTGCTGCGCGCCGGACAGTGGACCGGCTGGAACCCGACCCAGCTTCTGGGGCACGAGATGTCCGGCAGGATCGTCGGCATCGTCGGCATGGGGCGCATCGGCAAGGCCATCGCGCGCCGCTGCCACCTGGGCTTCGGCATGGACGTGGTGTTCTTCAACCGCTCGGCAGTGTCGGCGCTGGACGTCCCGGCCCGCCAGATTACGGATCTGCACCGGATGCTGTGGGCCTGCGACGTGGCCGTCATCGCCGTTCCGGGCGGTCCCGGCACGCGCGGCATGATCGGCGCGGCCGAGTTGCGCGCCCTTGGGCCTCGGTCTGTGCTGGTCAACATCGCCCGCGGCGATGTGGTGGACGAAGCCGCGCTGATCGATGCGCTGCAGACCGGCACCATTGCCGGTGCAGGCCTCGACGTCTATGCCCGCGAACCCGAGGTGCCGCAGGCGCTGCTGGATGCGCCCAATGCTACCCTGCTGCCGCATCTGGGAACTGCCACGGACGAGACGCGGACGCTGATGGGCCTGCGCGCGCTGAAGAACCTGGTCGCCCACGCCGAGGGGCAGACGCCACCTGACATGATCGTGTAGACGCGGAACCCCCGCGGCACGGGCAAGGTTCTTCATCAGCTTGAACATGAACCGATGGGTGCGACATGAACTGGGATATCATTCAGGGCAAATGGAAGCAGCTGAAGGGCGCCGCCAAGGAAAAATGGGGCGAGCTGACCGACGATGAGCTGGACCAGATCGATGGCGACAAGGATCGCCTGGCCGGCAAGCTGCAAGAGAAGTACGGCTGGACCAAGGCCGACGCCGACCGCCAGATCGACGATTACTTTCGCGACAGATAAGCTGATCGCCAACGGAAAATGGCGCCCGCCGGGCGCCTTTTTCATGCCCGCCTGCTTGAATGCCCTCGGCTGCTTTGGCACGAAGGGCGACGGGCTCAGTACCCGCGCAGTTCGAGGACCCGCCGATGCTCTATGCCTATGACGTCAACGGCAATCGGTTGATCCCCCTGCCAAGCGACGGCGACCTGACGCAGGCGATGTGGATCGACCTCGTCCAGCCCTCAGACGCCGAGATGCGGCAATTGGGCGACATGGGCGTGATCCTGCCCTCTCTGGCCGAGATGGAAGAGATCGAGCTGTCGAACCGGCTCTACCGTGAGGACGGGCTCGATTATATGACCGCCGTCCTGCCCGGAGAGAAGGCGGGCGGCGACCGCGTGTCGATGCCGGTCACCTTCGTTCTGTCGGGACAGCGGCTGGTGACGGTACGGCACCATTCCCCGCGCCCGTTCCTGACGTTCCCGAACCGGGCGGAACGGTCGACCCTGGGCTGCGGGGACCCTGACCGGCTGTTCCTGGGCCTCCTCGAGGAGATCATCGCCCGGCTGGCCGACATCCTGGAAGGGGCGGGCCGGGTTCTGGACGACACCACCGCCGGCATCTTCGAGAGGGGCGCCGCCCGATCCGGCCCCGATCGCCTGCAGACGGCGCTGGAGGCCGTGGGCCGCGAGGCCGAATTGATGGCGCGCGTCCGCCTGGGGCTTCTGACCATCGAGCGGATCCTGGCCTTCTATACCGCCATCATCGAGGACCGCCCCGATGCAGGCCGCTTGCGCCCCGCCATCCGCGCGCAGATCCGCGACGTCCAGGCGCTGGAGGTCCATGCCGACTTCCTGGGCAGCCGGGTCAGCTTGGCCGTGGACACCACGCTTGGCATGATCAACCTGCAGCAGAACAACACTGTCCGCATCCTGTCGGTCATCGCCGCGCTGTTCCTGCCGCCGACGCTGATCGCCAGCGTCTACGGGATGAACTTCACCCATATGCCGGAACTGGACGAGCCTTGGGGCTATGGCTTCGCGCTGGCGCTGATGGGTGTGACGACCCTTGGGACCTGGCTGTTTCTGCGCTGGAAGCACTGGATCTAGCGGTCGACACGCCGCTAGAGACCCTGCAGATCGCGCGCGAGGAAGTTTGCGGCCCTGTGCCAGGACTCGTCGTTATCGCCGCGAAAGTTCAGGCTGGGGCTGGCAATCAGCCGGCCAGTGCCGGTGTCGATGAGGGTGCTGAAGATCGTGATGATCAGCGTGCTGGTCTTCTGGACGACGACGAAGAGCGACCTGTCAGCCTGAGCCCCGCGTGCCAGCGAAAGAAGGCAGTGCGTTGTCTCGGGGCTGCAGGTTGTCGCGATCTGCTGGCTGTTGACCATCACCGACGGGGTCAGTTCCTGGTTGAGCGTCTCGGCAAGCAGATCAAGCCTGCGCTGGTGATCGACGTTCTGGTCGCGGACCTCATGCGATGTATCCAGAAACTTGGGCGGGAAGATCGCCAGCGTGTCGGCAGTGGCTGGACCCATGGTCCCGAGCCACAGCAGGGCCGCCATCCGAATCCTTCGCATGAGCCATCCTCCTTAACAGGGGGACAGGCTAGCGGAACACCGTGGCGCCGGTATCCACCTTAAGTCGCAGATCCGCGGGCCGTCATTTGCGCCGCCCTATTTCTTTTCCCCAGTCGCCTTTTTCGGCGCGGCCCTTTTCGGTGTGGCTTTCTTGGCCGCAGGCTTTTTCGCCGTTTTCTTCGGCGACTTGGCGGCCTTGGCGGCGATCAGTTCCAGCGCCTGTTCGACGGTAATGTCCTCGGGCGTCACGTCGCGGGGCAGGGTGGCGTTCACCTTGCCCCACTTGACGTAAGGTCCATAGCGGCCGTTCATCACCTGGATCGGCCCGCCATCGGGGTGCTCTCCCATCTCGCGCAGGGGTGCGGCGGCGGTGGCCCGGCCACGGGTCTGCTTCGCGGCCAAGACCTCGACTGCGCGGTTCATGCCGATGGTGAAGACCTCGTCGACATCGGCGATATTGGCGTATCTGCTGCCGTGCTTGACGTAGGGGCCGAAGCGCCCGATGCCTGCTTCGACCAGCACGCCATCCTCGGGGTGGGGGCCGACAGGTCGGGGGAGTGACAGAAGTTGCACAGCCTTCTCAAGGTCGATGGCGGCGGCATCCCAGCCTTTCGGGATGGACGCGCGCGGCGGCTTCGGCTGCTCCTCGGTGGCCTCTCCACGCTGGACATAGGGGCCGAAGCGTCCGGTCTTCAGGCTGATCTGGTCGCCGGCATCCTCGCCGAGGATGCGGTCGCCGACCGGCTCCTCTCCGTCAGGAACTGAAAGCGGGCGGGTGTAGCGGCATTCGGGATAGTTCGTGCAGCCGATGAAGGCGCCGCCCGACCGCGCCGTCTTGAGGTTCAGCCGGCCCTGACCGCAGAGGGGACAGATGCGCGGATCGCCACCGTCCGCCCGCGGCGGATAGAGATGCGGCGCCAAGGCGTCGTCGATCGCCTCGAGAACCTCGGTAATGCGCAATTCCGAGGTGCCTTCCAGTGCTTTTGAAAAATCCTTCCAGAACCGGCCCAGAACCTCGCGCCACAGGCGGTCGCCGGCGCTGATCTCGTCCAGCTCGTTCTCCAGATCTGCCGTGAAGTCATAGCTGACATAGCGCGGGAAGTATTTCAGCAGGAAGATCGTGACCAGACGACCCTTGTCCTCGGGGATCAAGCGGTTCTTGTCCTTGCGGACATAGTCACGATCCTGAATCGTGGTGACGATGCTGGCGTAGGTCGAGGGGCGGCCGATCCCCAGCTCTTCCATGCGTTTGACCAGCGTCGCCTCGGTATAGCGGGGCGGGGGCTGGGTGAAGTGCTGGCGCGCGGCGGCGGCGGCGCGTTCATCGGTCAGAAGACCGGGTGCGCCGCGCTGGCCGGCGGGGACACTGACCGGGTCGCCGCCCTTGTCGCGGGCCTTTGCCAGCTCATCCTCGAAGGCGGCAGGGACAAGGCGCGCGGCCTCGCCCTCGGAGATGGCGGGCAGGCGCGCGCTGTCTTCGCCCTCGTCATCGTCGCGGCCTTGGTCATAGACGCGCAGAAAGCCGTCGAATTGCATGACCTGGCCCGTCGCGCGCAGGCCGACCTGGTTGTCGGGGCTTGCGATCTCGACCGTCGTCCGCTCCATCCGGGCGGCTTCCATCTGGCTGGCGATGGTCCGCTTCCAGATCAGGTCATAGAGCCTGCGCTGGTCGTCGGCGCTGACCTTCAGCTTGTCGGGCGACAGCATCATGTCGGTCGGCCGGATGCATTCATGCGCCTCTTGCGCGTTCTTGGCCTTGTTCTTGTACATGCGCGGGCTTTTCGGCAGGTACTTGTCGCCGAACTTGGCCTTGATCGCGTCGCGGGCGGCCATCACCGCCTCGGGCGCCATGTCGATGCCGTCCGTCCGCATGTAGGTGATCAGCCCGGCCTCATAGAGACGCTGCGCCGCCGACATGCACGCCTTCGCGCCCATGCCCATCTTGCGGCTGGCCTCCTGCTGCAGGGTCGAGGTCATGAAGGGCGGCCAGGGGTTGCGGGTCGCGGGCTTGGCCACGACCGAGGTCACCTTCAGATCGCGGCTGGCCACCGCGCTGACGGCCATCGCGGCCTGTTCTGCGGTCGCCAGGTCGAAGCGGTCCAGCCGCTTGCCGGCCAGCGACACCAGGGCCGCGTCGTATTCGTCGCCGCCGGGCGTCGCCAGACGGGCGTGGACCGACCAGTATTCGCGCGGCTTGAAGGCCTCGATCTCCATTTCCCGGTCGACGATCAGGCGCAGGCAGACGGACTGCACCCGACCGGCCGACTTTGCCCCCGGCAACTTTCGCCAGAGGACCGGCGACAGGTTGAAGCCCACCAGATAGTCCAGCGCCCGGCGCGCCAGATAGGCGTCGACCAGCGGCTGGTCGATCTGGCGGGGCTTGCCCATCGCCTCGGTCACGGCGGCCTTGGTGATCGCATTGAAGGTCACGCGACTGACGTCGCTGCCCTTCTTCAGGGCCGGGGCCAGCGCCTCCAGCAGGTGCCAGCTGATCGCCTCGCCCTCGCGGTCGGGGTCGGTAGCCAGGATCAGCGACTGGTCGTCCTTCAGCGCGTCCTTGATCGCCTTCAGGTGCTTCTTGCTGTCCGCCGCCACTTCCCACTTCATGTCGAAATCGTGATCGGGATCGACGCTGCCGTCCTTGGGTGGCAGGTCGCGGACATGGCCGAAGCTGGCCAGCACGCGGTAGTCGCCGCCGAGGTATTTCTCGATGGTCTTGGCCTTGGCCGGGGATTCGACGACAACAACGGGCATGATGATCTCGGGCAACTGCAATGGGGCGGCAACATGGGTGCCGGGCGGCGCGGTGTCAACGGGGCGCCGATCAGGACAGCGCCACCCGTCCCCCCGCCAGGCGCGTCACCCGGCCTTGAAGCTCCAGAGACAGGATCGCCGCGCTGGCCGATGATGCGGGCACGCCAAGGTCCCGGATCAAGTCGTTCTCCTCGGTGGGCGAAGGGGTCAGCCGCGACAGGATCTGCCCTTCCAGCTGCAGCGGAGGCGCGGGCTGCGGCGGCGCGGGCGTCGGGACGGCCGCAGGCCGCATCGGCCGGGGCAGGCGCCCGGGCGCCACGGCGCCTAGCGCATCGACCACGTCAGCAGCGCTGCGTACCAGCGTCGCCCCGTCGCGGATCAGCGCGTTGCAGCCCGAGGCGCGGGCGTCCATCGGATGCCCCGGCACCGCCATCACCTCGCGCCCCTGATCCAGGGCGTTCTTTGCGGTGATGAGGGTGCCGGAGCGCTGCGCAGCCTCGATCACGACGACGGCTGCCGATAGACCAGACACGATGCGGTTGCGGGTCGGGAAATGGCGCGCCTGGGGCTCGGTCCCCGGAGGCTGCTCGGAAACGATGGCGCCGGCCTCGGCGATCTGCGCGGCCAGCGCTGCGTTTTCAGGCGGATAGACCACGTCGACGCCGCCCGCCATGACGGCGATGGTACCGGTGCCCAAGGCGGCCACATGCGCGGCAGTGTCGACGCCCCGCGCCAGGCCCGCGACGACCGTGAAGCCAGCCTCGCCCAGGCCGGCGGACATCCCGCGTGCCATCCGCAGGCCAAGGGACGAGGCGTTCCGCGCACCGATCACCGCGATGACCTGCCGCGACAGCCACGACAGATCGCCCCGCACCCACAGGACCGGCGGCGCACCGTCGATGTCGCGCAAGGCGGGCGGATAGTCGGCCGAGTCGCAGCGGATCAGCCGCGCGCCGGCGCGGCGGCCGGCCGCAAGCTCGGCCGCGGCCACGCCTTCGGGGCAGGGGCGATAGGCGTCGATTCCCGCCTCGGCGGCGATGGCCGGCAGCGCCTCGAGCGCCGCACGGGCCGAGCCATGTTCAGCAATCAGCCGGTGATAGGTGGCGGGGCCGACGCGGCGCGACCGGATCAGACGCAGCACGGAAAGGTCGTCGTCAGGCGACGCCGGTGCCGGCATGCCGAATCGTGCGCTGTCCATGCAACCTCCTGCGGGTACTTTGGACAGGACCTAGCGCACGGATGGTTAACAATCGGTTAGCGGCGGGTCAGGCGGCCGAGCCGCCGACCGTCAGCCCACCGATCATCAGCGTCGGCTGGCCGACCCCCACGGGCACCCACTGCCCCTGCTTGCCGCAATTGCCGATGCCCGGGTCCAGCGCCATGTCGTTGCCGATCGCGCGCACCTGCTGAAGCGCCGTCGCGCCATCGCCGATCAGCGTCGCGCCCCGGATCGGGTCGCCGACGACGCCGTTCCTCACGCGATAGGCTTCGGTGCAGGAAAAGACGAACTTGCCGTTGGTGATGTCGACCTGCCCGCCGCCGAAGCCTGTCGCGTAGATGCCGTCCTTCAGGTCGGCGAGGATTGCCGACGGGTCCGCATCGCCACCGGGCATGTAGGTGTTCGTCATCCGCGGCATCGGGACATGTGCGAAGCTTTCGCGACGTCCGTTGCCAGTCGGCTCCACGCCCATCAGCCGCGCGTTCTGGCGATCCTGCATGTAGCCGGTCAGGATGCCGTCCTCGATCAGGACGTTGCGGGCGGGGGGCGTGCCTTCGTCGTCAATGTTGATGCTGCCGCGGCGGCCCTCGATCGTGCCGTCGTCAACGACCGTCACGCCTGGCGCGGCGACCCGCTGGCCCATCAGCCCGGCGAAGGCGCTGGCCTTCTTGCGGTTGAAGTCGCCCTCCAGCCCGTGGCCCACGGCCTCGTGCAGCAGGATCCCCGGCCAGCCCGGCCCCAGGACCACATCCATCACGCCGGCAGGCGCGGGGACGGAACGCAGGTTGACCAGCGCGATCCGCAGCGCCTCGTGCACCAGGCCCTGCCAGTGATCGGGCGCCATCAGCAGTTCCAGCGCATGCCGACCGCCGCCGCCGGCATTGCCGCTTTCGCGGCGATCGTTGTTCTCGACGATGACTGTGACACTTAGCCGCGTCATCGGTCGCGTGTCGGTCGCAACCCCGCCTTCGGGGCGAAGGATCGCCACCTCCTGCACGCTGCTGCCCATCGAGACGGTGACCTGCACCACCCGCGGATCCAGTGCGCGCGCGAAGTCGTCGATTTCGCGCAGCAATGCGATGCGGCGCGCGACAGAGATGCCCTCGGCCGGATCGATCGCGGGATAGAGGTTCACCGGCCGCATGGCGGAAGCCTGCGCCAGGACACCGCCGCCCTGGCCGACTGCCAGGCGTGCGGTTTCCGCGGCGCGGCGCAGGGCGGGCTCGGAAATTTCGGTCGAATGGGCATAGCCCGACACCTCTCCGCGCACGGCGCGCAGACCAAAGCCCTGGCCTGCCATGAAGCTGGAGTTGCGCAGGCGGCCATCGTCGAAGACCAGCGACTCGGATTGGCTGCGTTCGAAGAACAGCTCTCCATCGTCGGCGCCGTGGACCGCGTCCCGCAGGATGGCCAAGGCGCGGTCGCGGTCCAGATGTGCGGCGAAGGGATCGAAGGTCTGGCGGGTCATGCGAGGCTCCTTGCGGGGGACGGGACCCGGATGGGACGGGCGCGGCAGCGGGTCGCGTTCCCCCTTCGGCGGGATTTGCTGTAGGTATGACTTGCCCGTAAGGGCGAGATATGGTCATAGAGCGGTCACTGTGAAAGGAAAAGGGGCAGCCTGCGGCGGCCCTTGCGGCCATGACGGTCGGGCCAACGCAACGGGATGGAATGATGGCAAGAGCGATGATTCGCCGTGCAGTCGCGGCAGCTACGGGGTTCGCATCTGCGGGCATGTTGGCCGGAACTGCGCTGGCGCAGGATGTGCTGGGCGAACTGCCCATTATCGGAAAGCCGATCAACGGCTCGACCGGCTTCCAGCCGGCATCAACCGAGCTGGCGCGCGACCAGCAGTGGCTGGACCACTATGTGCTGATCCTGATCACTGCCGTGACGGTGCTGGTCTGCGTCCTGATCCTGATCGTGATCTTCCGCTTCAACGCCCGTTCGAACCCGGTGCCGGCGAAGTTCACCCACAACACCGTGCTGGAGATCGGCTGGACATTGGGCCCGGTGCTGATCCTGGTGGGCATCGGTGCGTTCTCGTTGCCGATCCTGTTCCGCAGCCAAGAGATGCCGCCCGACCCCGACATCGTGATCAAGGCGACCGGCCATCAGTGGTACTGGTCCTATGAATATCCCGAAAACGGCGTGGCGTTCGATTCGCTGCTGCTGCCCAAGGAAGAGCTGGTAGAATACGGATATTCCGATGACGAATACCTGCTTGCGACCGACACCGCCGTTGTCGTGCCGGTGGGCCAGACCGTCCTGCTGCAGGTGACCGCCAGCGACGTGATCCATTCCTGGACCATCCCGGCCTTCGCCGTGAAGCAGGACGCTGTTCCCGGCCGGATCGCCCAAGCCTGGTTCAACGTCGAGCAGGAAGGCGTCTATTTCGGCCAGTGCAGCGAACTTTGCGGCATCAACCACGCCTACATGCCGATCGTCGTGAAGGCCGTCAGCCCCGAGGTCTATGCCGCCTGGATCGCCGAGCAGGGCGGCACCTTGGGTGAGCCCGAGGCCGCGACCGCCAGCCTGGACCCCGCCGCCGAGGTGGAGCTGGCCCGCGCTGAATAACGAAGATCCCCAGATCGCGCCTGCCGCCGGCCGGCGCGATCCAGGCCAACCGAACGAAGGTGCGATGACCGACATCAACGCATATGACACCGCGCCCGAGGCCGAGTTCGGCGACTATGTCGCCCTGCTCAAGCCGCGGGTGATGTCGCTTGTCGTCTTCACGGCCTTTGTCGGCCTGTGGGTGGCGCCGGTGGACGTGCATCCCTTCATCGGCTTCTGCGCAGTCCTGTTCATCGCCCTTGGCGGCGGGGCATCTGGCGCCCTGAACATGTGGTACGACCGCGACATCGACGCGGTCATGAACCGCACCCAGGGCCGCCCCATCCCTTCGGGTCGCGTACAGGGCAACGAGGCACTGGGGCTGGGCATCGTGCTGGGCCTGATCTCGGTCATGATGCTGGGCCTGGTGGCCAACTGGTTCGCGGCGGGCTTTCTGGCCTTCACGATCTTCTTCTATGCGGTGATCTATACCGTCTGGCTCAAGCGCTGGACGCCGCAGAATATCGTCATCGGCGGCGCGGCCGGGGCCTTTCCTCCGATGATCGGATGGGCCTGCGCGACGGGCGGCATCGGCATCGAATCGGCGCTGATGTTCGCACTGATCTTCTTCTGGACACCGCCGCATTTCTGGGCGCTGGCGCTGTTCATGAAGGAGGATTACCACCGGGCCGGCGTGCCGATGCTGACGGTGACGCACGGCCGCCGCAGCACCCGCATCCACATCTTCGCCTATACGCTGGTCCTGGCGCCCTTCGCGCTCTGGCTGGGGCTGACCTCGATCGGCGGGCCGCTCTACATGGCGGTGGCGGTGGTCCTGAACGCCGCCTTCATCCACGGCGGCTGGCAGATCCTGCGCCGGTCCGAGGACGAGGCCGTCGCGGACGGCTACGCAGTGGAAAAGCGCGTCTTCAAGCTGTCGCTCTATTATCTGTTCCTGCATTTCCTCGCCCTGCTGGTGCAGGGCTGGATGGGAGGTTGGTGATGTCACTTCACGCCGAACATGAGCTGCACGGTCGCCGTCGGTCCCGCAACATGGGGCTGGGCATCGTGCTCTTGGCCTTCGTCGCGCTGGTCTTCGCGCTGACGGTCGTCAAGGTCCGCCAAGGCGGCCTGGTCGAGGCCTTCGACCATCAGCCCCGCGTATCCCTGACGCCGATCGAACCCGCCCCGCAGGTCACGCCATGAAGCGCCTGAGCCCCGAGGGCCGCACCGTCGCCATGCTGCTGGGCGTCGTCGTGACCATGGGCGCGTTGGCCTGGGCGGCGGTGCCGTTCTACAACTGGTTCTGCAGCGTGACGGGTTTCGGCGGGACGACGCAGGTCTCGGACTCCGCCTCGGACGAGGTTCTGGACGAGGTCGTGCGCGTGCGCTTCGACGCCAACACCGATGACAACCTGGAATGGACCTTCCGGCCGATGCAGACCCGCATGGACCTGAAGATCGGCGAGAACGGTCTGGCCTTCTACGAGGCGATCAACAATTCCGACGTGCCGATCACCGGAACGGCCAGCTACAACGTCGCCCCTGAAGTTGCGGGATACTATTTCATCAAGGTCGAATGCTTCTGCTTCACCGAACAGACGCTGCAGCCGGGCGAGCGGGTCGAGATGCCAGTCAGCTTCTTTGTCGACCCCGATCTGGTCACCGACCGGGACGCTGATTTCGTTCGCGATATCACGTTGTCCTACACCTTCCACAAGACCGAGCCGCGGCAGGCCGCGCTTGACACCGGCACGGCCGACACCATCAACTGAGACGAATTCGAGGGAGCCGACGGGGATCCGCCATGGCGCACGCTAAGAACCACGACTATCACATTCTTCCGGCCTCGGTCTGGCCGTTCCTGGCGGCCGTGTCGGTCTTCGTCATGCTGTTCGGCGCCGTGGCCTGGATGACAGGCGAGGTGACGCTGATGGGCGCCCCCATCACCGGCCCCTGGATGTTCGCGATCGGCCTGGTCGCCACCACCTATGTCAGCTTTGCCTGGTGGGCGGACATCGTCCGCGAGGCAGAGGCCGGCGACCATACCCCGGTCGTGCGTCTCGGCCTGCAATACGGCTTCATCCTCTTCGTGATGTCCGAGGCGATGCTGTTCGTCACGCTGTTCTGGAACTTCATCAAGCACGCCATGT
Organism: Pseudomonadota bacterium; assembly: GCA_036338635.1. GTDB lineage: Bacteria > Pseudomonadota > Alphaproteobacteria > Rhodobacterales > Rhodobacteraceae > Paracoccus. The sequence continues at coordinate 38,647 of JAYZBS010000003.1, forward strand.
ATCCGATGGGCGAGGAAAGCCCCATCGTCGACGGCGTCTGGCCGCCGGAAGGGATCGTGACATTTGATCCCTGGCACCTGCCGTTCATCAACACGCTGATCCTGCTGCTGTCGGGCGTGGCCGTGACCTGGGCTCACCATGCCTGGGCGCACGAGGGCGACCGGAAGGTGGCGATCAACGGCTTGGCCATTGCCGTCGTGCTGGGCCTCGCCTTCACCGGGTTGCAGGCCTACGAATACAGCCATGCCGCTTTCGGCCTGGCCGACACGGCCTATGCCTCGGCCTTCTACATCGCCACCGGCTTCCACGGCCTGCACGTGATCATCGGCACGATCTTCCTGGCCGTCTGCCTGCTGCGCTTCAGCCGCGGCCAGATGACCCGCGACCAGCATGTCGGCTTCGAGGCCGCAGCCTGGTACTGGCACTTCGTCGACGTGATCTGGCTGGTGCTGTTCGCCGTCATCTACGTCTGGGGCAGCTGACCACCCCGACGGAAGATCAAGGGCGCGCGGGGGATCACCTCCGCGCGTTTTTCATTGCCACCCGGAGCGTTTCCATGCGCCGCTATCTGTTCCCCCTGATCCTCGGCATCGTCGGCTGCGCCATCCTGATCCAGCTGGGCCTGTGGCAGCTGGACCGGCTGGCCTGGAAGGAAACGATGCTGGACGAGATCAGGGCAGGGATTGACGCAGAGCCCGTCCCGCTGCCGGCGCAGGTTGATCCGTCGATGAAGTATCTGCCGGTAACCGTCACCGGCACCACGACAGGCCAGGAAATCGACGTGCTGTCGCATGACCGCGATCAGGGCGCGGGCTATCAGGTCGTCTCCAGGTTCGTGACGGATGACGGCCGGGCGATCCTTCTGGACCGGGGCTTTGTCTCGCAAGAGCTGCGCCACGTCGCGCGACCGCCGGTCCGCCTGCAGGTGCGGGGCAACCTGCACTGGCCGCAGGACGCCAGCAGTTCGACCCCCGCGCCGAACCTGGACGAGAACATTTGGTTCGCCCGCGACGTCGACGCCATGGCCCGGACGCTGGATACGCAGCCCGTTCTGGTCGTGGCCAGCTTCATCACCGGCGACAACCAGGGGGCCGAGCCGGTTCCCGTCGCAGTCGAGGGCATCCCCAACAACCACCTGTCCTATGCCGTCCAATGGTTCCTTATTGCGGCCACTTGGGCGGTGATGACACTGGCGCTGATCTGGCGTATCAGGCAGCGCAGCTACTGAAGGAAGACCGATGCGTTACGTCTCGACGCGGGGCCAGGCCCCGGTTCTGGATTTCGAACAGGCCATGCTGTCGGGGCTGGCGCGGGACGGGGGCCTCTATCTGCCCGAGACGATCCCGCTATTCGAGGGGCTGTCCGACCTTGACGGCCTGACCTATGAGGAGGTCGCCTTCCGCGTGGTGCGCCTCTTCACCGGCGACAGCTTCAGCGACGACGAACTGCGCGGCGCCATCGACCGCGCCTATGCGCGCATCAGCCATGACGCCCGCGCGCCGCTGGTCCAGCTGGCCCCAGGCCACCACCTGCTGGAGCTGTTCCACGGGCCGACGCTGGCCTTCAAGGACTTCGCGATGCAGCTGATCGCGCAGCTGTTCCAGATCGCCCTGACGCGGTCGGGCCAGCGGATCACCATCGTCGGCGCGACCTCGGGCGATACCGGGTCGGCCGCGATCGAGGCCTTCCGCGGCATCGACAACGTGGACGTGTTCATCATGTACCCGCACGGCCGCGTCAGCGACGTGCAGCGCCGTCAGATGACCACGCCGCCCGCCGCCAATGTCCATGCGCTGGCGGTGACGGGGCATTTCGACGACTGTCAGGCGCGGCTGAAGGATCTGTTCAATGATCACGGCTTCCGCGACAGCGTGGGCCTGGCCGGCGTGAACAGCATCAACTGGGCGCGCGTCGTGGCGCAGATCGTCTATTACTTTACCGCCTGCGCCAGCCTCGGGATGCGGCCCACGGATTTCTGTGTGCCGACCGGCAATTTCGGCGACATCTTCGCAGGCAGTATCGCACGCCGCATGGGCCTGCCGATCCGCCGCCTGATCGTCGCGACGAACCAGAACGACATCCTGCACCGCGCGCTGACCCAGGGCGAATATCGCACCGGTCGGGTCGAGCCGTCGATCAGCCCGTCGATGGACATCCAGGTCAGTTCGAACTTCGAACGGGCGCTGTTCCTTGCCTATGGCCGCGACGCCGGGGCCATCAGGCAGCTGATGGACGAGCTGAAGCAGGGCGGCTTCACCATCAGCCAGGGGGCACTTGAGATGTTGCGCGAAGAGTTCCGCTCGGGCCGCGTATCAGAGGAACAGACGCTGGACACGATCCGCGACATGCGCGACCGGACCGGAGAGGTGCTGTGCCCGCACAGTGCCGTGGGCGTCGCCGTCGCACAGCGTCACATCGAACCGGGGGTACCTATGGTGACGCTGGCCACCGCGCACCCGGCCAAGTTTCCGGATGCGGTCGAACGTGCGATCGGCATCCGCCCCGCACTGCCGCCGCACATGGCGAACCTGTTCGACCTGCCCGAAAGGGTGACGCGGGTTGAAAATGACGTCGAGGCGCTTAAGTCGCTGATCCTCGACCGGAGGACCAATTGAGCCAAGACCCCACGCCGCGCCTGACGACCCTTTCCAACGGCCTGTCCATCGTCACCCGCCAGATGCCCGGACTGCACTCCACGGCACTGGGCATCTGGGTCAGCGCCGGCGGGCGCGACGAGCGGGCCGAGCAGAACGGCATCGCCCATTTCCTGGAGCACATGGCCTTCAAGGGCACTGCAACCCGAAGCGCCCTGCAGATCGCCGAGGCGATCGAGGACGTGGGCGGATATATCAACGCCTACACCTCGCGCGATGCGACGGCCTATTATGTGCGCGTCCTGGAAGATGACGTCGATCTGGCCTTCGACGTCATCAGCGACATCGTCCTGAACCCGGTCTTCGACCAGCGCGAGATCGAGGTCGAGCGTGGCGTGATCCTGCAAGAGATCGGCCAGTCGCTGGATACGCCTGACGACATCATCTTCGACTGGCTGCAAGAGGCCGCCTATCCCGACCAACCGATGGGTCGCACGATCCTGGGCCCGGCCGAGCGTGTCAGCCATTTCGGCCGCGCCGACCTGGCGGGCTTCGTGGCCGAACACTACGGTCCCGGCCAGATGGTCGTCGCCGCCGCCGGCGCCGTCGATCACGACCGGATCGTCCGGCTGGCCGAAAAGGTCCTGGGGCACATGAAGCCCGTGGCCCAGGGGCAGCGGGAAACAGCGCGCTGGCAGGGCCTCGAGGCGCGCAAGGTCAAGCCGCTTGAGCAGGCGCATTTCGCACTGGCGCTCGAGGGGCCAGGCTATCTGGCGCCGGACTTCTATGCCGCTCAGATCTTCTCCTCGGCGCTTGGTGGCGGCATGTCGTCGCGACTGTTCCAGAAGATCCGGGAAGAGCGGGGGCTGTGTTACACGATCTTCGCCCAGTCGGGCTTTCACGACGATACCGGCATGCTGACCATTTATGCCGGCACCGGAGCCGAGGATCTGGACGATCTGGCAACGCTGACCATCGACGAGGTGAAGCGCGCGGCCGAGGACATGTCAGAGGCCGAGATTGCGCGTGCCAAGGCGCAGCTGCGTGCGGGCCTGCTGATGGGGCTGGAGAGCCCTTCAGGGCAGGCCGAGCGCATGGCGCGCAGCCTGGCGATCTGGGGCCGCGTGCCGGACCCGGCCGAGGTGGCCGAGCGTATCGCCGCCGTCACCGCCGCCGACATCCGCGCCCATGCCGAAACGCTTCTGGCGAACGCGCGACCGGCGCTGGCGCTCTACGGTCCGGTCGACCGCGCCCCTTCGCGTCAGGCCCTTGCCGAAAGGCTGGCTGCATGATCCTGGCGCGGCGACGTCCCTTTCGGCTGGACGCCGAACGGATCGTGCTGCGCCTTCCCATGCATTCGGACTTTAACGCCTGGACGGCGCTGCGGTCCGAAAGCCGCGCCTTCCTGACCCCCTGGGAACCCGTCTGGTCGCCGGACCACCTGTCCCGGAAAAGCTTTACCAACCGTGTCTACTGGGCCGGCCGTTCCTGCAAGGCTGGCACCGCCTTTCCGCTGTTCCTGCTGCGCCGCGATGGCGTGCTTCTGGGGGCGATCACGCTGGACAACATCCGCCGCGGCCCTGCTCAGTCGGGAACGATTGGCTACTGGATCGGGCAGGCCCATGCGCGGCAGGGTTACATGCGCGAGGCGATTGGCGTGCTGGTCCACCATGCCTTCACCTCGCTCGACCTGTCACGGATCGAGGCGGCCTGCTTGCCCGAGAACGCCGCGTCCCGCGGTGTGCTGGAAAGGTCTGGCTTCAAATACGAAGGCGTGGCCCAAAGCTATCTGCAGATCGACGGGCGCTGGCGAAACCATGTGCTCTATGCCAACCTCCGCAGCGACCGCCGCGGCAAGACCGAGGTGCGCTGATGTTGAACGCCGCCGATGCGGCCCTGGCCGCGCAACTGCCGCAGGGCGTCCTCAGGGATGCCGCCCCCGCCTATGTCGAAGAACCGCGGGGCCGCATCCGCGGACTGGCAGGCCTGATCGCCGCGCCGCGCGACGTCGATGAATGCGCCGCCGTCATCCGCGCCTGCGCAGCAGCACGGGTGCCGGTCGTTCCGCGCGGTGGCGGTACGGGGCTTGTCGGCGGACAGCTTGTCGCCGACGGTCCAGCACCGCTTGTCCTGTCGCTGGAACGCATGACCGCCATCCGCGACGTCTGGCCCGAGGAGGGGGTGCTGATCGCCGAATCCGGTGCCACCCTGCACGAGGCGCGGCAGGCGGCCGCCGCGGTCGGCCGCCAGTTCCCGCTGTCGCTGGCCTCGCAGGGATCGGCCCAGATCGGCGGGGTGCTGTCCACGAACGCCGGCGGCGTCAACGTCCTGCGATACGGCAATGCCCGCGCCCTGTGCCTGGGTGTCGAGGCGGTCCTTCCAAACGGCGAGGTGATGCGCGATCTCAAGCGGCTGCGCAAGGACAACACCGGGTACGACTTGCGCGACCTGTTGATCGGGGCCGAGGGGACGTTGGGGATCATTACGGCCGCATCGCTGGTGCTGGCGCCGATTCCGGCCGAGACCGGCGTGGCCATGATGGTCGTCGAAAGCCCCGCCGCGGCCCTGTCGCTTCTGGCCCTGGCGCAGGCGCGGATGGCCGGCGGCGTCACGGCGTTCGAGCTGATCTCGGGGCAGGGGCTGTGGTTCCTGGACGCGGCGTTCCCCGACATGCGCCAGCCCTTTGACGACCGTCCCGACTGGCTGGTGCTGATCGAGGTCGGGCTGCCGGCGGGCCTGTCGGCCGATGCCGCGCTGGAGGGGCTGTTCACGGCCGGAGCCGAGGCCGGGCTGGTCCATGACGGGGTCATCGCGCAATCAGGGCAGCAGGCAGCCGACCTTTGGGCGCTGCGCGAGCATATCCCGCTGGCCAACCGTCATGTCGGCGCGATCGCCAGCCATGACATCAGCCTGCCTTTGTCAGAGGTTGCGCGCTTCGTCGCCGATGCCGGAGAGGCGATCGCCGCGCGCGGTGACATGCGGATCAACTGCTTCGGCCACCTGGGCGACGGCAACCTGCACTACAACCTGTTCCCTGCCGAAGGCCGCGGCCGAGAGGAATATGACGACATCAGCCGCGACCTGTCCCGCCTGATCCACGAGATGGTCGTCGCGCGCGGCGGCTCGTTCTCGGCCGAACATGGGGTGGGGCGGCTCAAGGCGGCGGACCTGGCGAGGTGGGGCGATCCCGCCCGCCTGGCGGCGATGCGCGCCATCAAGGGGGCGCTTGACCCCCTCGGCATCATGAACCCGGGCGCCGTGCTGGTCTAGGCGCCCTCGAATTCGCAAAGCGCGTGGACGGGCATGTCCAGCCCCTCAAGCACGCGGCGGCCGCCCAGTTCCGGCAGGTCGATCACGAAGGCGCAGCCGATCACCTCGGCCCCCAGCCGCCGGCAGAGCGTGATGGCCGCCGCAGCCGTGCCGCCGGTCGCCAGAAGGTCGTCGACGATCAGCACCTTTTCATCGGCGCGCACGGCGTCGTCATGGATCTCCATGATCGCCTCGCCGTATTCAAGCTGGTAGGCTTCGGAAATCACCGTGCCGGGCAGCTTGCCCTTCTTGCGGATCGGCACGAAGCCGGTCGACAACTGGTGCGCCACCGCGCCGCCCAGGATGAAGCCCCGCGCCTCGAGGCCCACCACCTTGTCGATCCGCGTCCCTGCATAGGCGTGCAGGATCTGGTCCACCGCCATCCGGAAGCCACGCGCATCCGCGAACAACGTAGTCACGTCGCGGAAGATGATGCCCTCATGCGGAAAGTCATGGATCGAGCGGACATAGTCCTTGACGCTGCGGCTCATGTAGGGCGTTCCATTTCGAATATATCGTGCACCGCCGCATAATCCTTGTAGCCGAGGCGCGCAATCCAGCCGCCCGCCGCACGGGGATCGAAGCGGCCGTCTACCACGCAATCGTCGCGCAGGTGGACGCCAGTGACGGCGCCGAAGACGGCGAAGTTCGCCTCGCCCGCCAGGGGCACGATCTGCGTCATCCGGCATTCCAGCGCCGCCGCAGCACCGGCCACGCGGAGGCAGTCGATGGTCGTGCAGGGGGTGCTGCCGATCCCTGCGGCGTCGAATTCGCTGCTGCCTGCGGGCAAGGGCGCCGAACTTGCGTTGACCGCCTCGCGCAGATTGCCGGTGGCGATGTTCACGCAGAAGACGCCGGTCTCGATGATCTGGGCGACGCTGTCCTTGGTGCCGTGCCGGTCGCCCTTCTTGCCGGTCGAGGCGAACATCACCTGCGGCGGGACATAGGCCACCGCGTTGAAGAAGGAATAGGGCGCAAGATTGTCGCCCTGCGCCCCGCGGGTCGAGATCCATCCGATGGGCCGGGGCGCGACGATGGCGTTGAACGGGTTATGGGGCAGGCCGTGTCCGGCTTCGGGTCGATAGAACATGGGCGGCCTCCTGTGGTTGCGCCGCTAACCTGCCACCGCTTTTCACGCGGTGCAATGTTCCGCCTGTCGCAAACCCGTGCTAAGCGGCCCCAAGACCGACAGGAGGCGCGATGTTCGAGATCTGCCCCGAAACCCCCGCCGATGAACCCGAGGTCGAGGCGCTCTACGACCTGTGCTTCGCGCCGGGGCGGACCGCGCTGTCGTCCTATCGCCTGCGCGAGGGCGTACCACGGGTGGCCGACCTATGCCTGGTGCTGCGCGATCCGCATGGGCAGCTGATGGCGGCGATCCGCTATTGGCCCGCCCGCATCGGCGCCCGGCGGGTGCTTCTGCTGGGCCCGATCGCGGTTCACCCCACGGCCCAGGGCGAGGGGCTGGGTGGGCTTCTGATGCGCGACAGCCTGTCCCGAGCCCGCCGGATGCGGTTCTCGCGCGTGCTTCTGGTGGGTGATGCGCCCTATTACTCACGCTTCGGCTTCAGGCGGCTGAACGACGTCGTGATGCCGCCGCCGACCAACCCTGACCGGGTGCTGGGCCTGGAACTTCGGCCGGGGGCCTGGGTTGGTGTGGCAGGCCCGGTGACCCGCGCGCCAGGCGCCGTGACAAGACCGCCCAATGCACCACAAGGCCAGCCCTGCGCCATGGTCGCATCCCCGAAGGAAGCCGTTCATGACACAATCGATCCTGCCGCCGATCGCTGATCCTTCCGTCCTTGCCCAGATCGACCGCCTTGCCCGCCGCCATGACGAGGCGTCGGGCCTTGGCATGCAGGCGATGGCCCGGATCGGCACCAGCGCCGAGAACCTGATCCAGCGCCTGCCGAACTTCGTACGTGGTCGGCTGGACAGCGCCACGCGCGCCGCCCTGACCCGCGCCTTCGGTGCCGCATCTCGCAGCCGCCGGGTGGTCCGGGACAGGGGCGACTGGTTCAACCGCATGGCCTCGACCGTCAGCGGTGCCGCCGGCGGGATCGGCGGCTTCGCCGGCGCCCTGGTCGAGCTGCCGTTCACGGTGACACTGCTGCTTCGCGCTATGCTGGAGATTGCCGCCGAACACGGGCTGGACCCCGACAGCGAGGAGGTTCGACTGGAATGCCTCCGCATCTTCGCCGCGGCCGGTCCGATGGCCGACGACGATTCGACCGAGCTCGGGCTTCTGGCGGCGCGACTGTCGGTCACCGGGCAGACGTTGCAGGGGCTGGTCAGCCGGGTCGCGCCGCGTCTGTCGGTTTCGCTGGGACAGAAGATGGCGGCGCAGGCGGCGCCGGTCTTCGGGGCTGTGGTCGGGGCCACGATCAACTATACCTTCGCCCGCTATTACCAGGAAATGGCCCGTGTCCATTTCGGAATCATGCGCCTGTCGCAGGAAACCGGCCTTCCCAGAGAGGTCCTGACCGAGGCGTTGCGCCTGTCGATCGAACGGCGCAAGCGCTCGTGATCATCTTCTTTTTCCAAATACCCTTTGGGGCCCGGTGGCCTCGGGATGATCAGTCGGCCTCGGCGTCCAGCGCCAGCGGCGCCACGGGGGCGGCCAGGTCGTCCGTGCTGAGCGGACCCGACGGCCGCGCCAGCCGTGCCTTGGTCACCCAGTAAAGCCGCTCCTGCGCGCGGGTGATGGCGACATAGGTCAGGCGCTTCCATAACGGCACGCCAGCCTCGGCCCGGTTCGACCATGCGGCGGCACTGATGTCGGGGCCGAAGACCTGCACTTCGGGCCACTGGCTGCCCTGCGCCTTGTGGATCGTGACCGCCGCGCCATGCAGGAAGGCCGCGCCCATGCGGGCGGCGTAGGGGATGAAGGGCTCTTCCTCGTCCGGCATCTCGATCTTGACGATGCTGGCGGCGGACAGGCGCGGGTCCTCGGCCCCGATGACGTGCAGCCGCGAGAAGCCCGGCTTGCGGCCCGGCCCCAGATAGACGACCTGCGCCCCCTTGATCAGGCCCCGCGCCTCGAGGTCGATGCGCTTCTTGCGGTGCTTCAAGGGCAGTTCCAGCCCGTCGCAGATCAGCGGCTCTCCGGGCAAAAGCGCATCGCCAGGTGCGCCGAAGGCGGTGCGGAAGGCATGGATCAGCCGGATGCGCGTCGCGTTGCGCCACACGAGGACTGGGCTGCGGGCCATCAGGTCGCTTTCCACGCGTTCGGCCCAGACGACGCGGTCGTCCTTGCGGGCGGCGGCGCGGATCATGCTTTCGAAGGCGTCAAAGCCCAGCTGATCGTCGGCCAACGCATGCGCCAGGTCCAGGATGGGGCTGTCGTCGGCCTGCCGGTGGATGCGGTTCAGGATCAGCCGCTGAGGCGCCGCCAGCTTGTCGAAGACCATCTCTCCGGACTGGCCGACCGGGGCCAGCTGCGCAGGATCGCCGAACAGGACAAGAACCGGAAAGATTTCCCGCAGATCCTCGAATTGCTTTTCGTCCAGCATCGACGCCTCATCGATGAGGCCCACGTCCAGCCCGTCCTCGCGCCGCTTCCAGCCTCGGATGAAGTCTGACCCACGCAGACCCGCCGTCGCCAGCGCGCCGGGGATCGAGCTGTGCAGGTCGAAGAACGCCTTCGCCTTGTCCATCGCGGCCTCGTTCAGGCCCTCGATCGTGGGGCGGTCGCCTTGGCCGGTCAGCCACTCGGCGATCTTTTCGTATTCCGGGTCATAGACCGGAGTATAGAGGATGCGGTGGATCGTCGTCGCCGGCACGCCGCGCATGCGCAGCACGAAGGCCGCCTTGTTGGTCGGCGCCAGGATCGCCACGCTGCGCCGGTCCTTGCGCTTCTTGCCTTCGTAATCTGGACTGATCAGTTCGACCCCTGCGCCCAGCAGAGCCTTGGTGATCTGCGACAGCATCAGCGTCTTGCCCGATCCGGCCTTGCCGATGACCGCCATGACCCGGCCCTTTCCAGGCGAAGGAGGATGGACCTCCTCGGCGACGATGTCGATGCCGGCCGCGCCGAAGGTGTCGGCCAACGCATCCCAGGCGTCGGCCTGGTCGGGCGAAAGGGTCGGGGCGGGGGCAGCGGCGTTCATGACGCCCCCTTAGCCTGCCGGAAGGGAAAAGCGAAGCGCCGTGCAACTTTTCCCAGGCTGGTGCGTGAACTCTTTCAACCCCTGCACGGAGAGTCGCGATGATCGAACTGTTCTTCGTCACCTGCCTTCTGGCAGAGCCCGACCGCTGCACCGACCACAGCCTGCTGTTCGAGGAGCGGAACGGTCTCTTCACCTGCATGATCCAGAGCCAAACCGAACTGGCCCGATGGGTCGCAACCCATCCGTCCGAACAGGTGAGCGAATGGAAATGCCGCTATGCGGGCGAGGGCGACCGAAAGGCGTGACGCCTGTCCGCTGCGCTTGCAGCAGGTGACCGTATTGCGGGCAGCAGCCGAATGCGCCGGTCCATGATGGCCCCCGCGCTTGCCCGATATCGCCCGGCCATGAGACGTTGGGTCGGGGAGGGCAAACCGAAGGTGCTGCTCATGATCGAACTGCTTTTCGTCGCCTGCCTTTCGGCAGATCCCACCAGCTGCCGCGATCGCAGCCTTGTCTTCACCGACGACATCAGCGTCCTTGGCTGCATGATGGGCGCCCAGTCCCAGCTTGCGAAATGGGCCGAGGCCCATCCGCGCCCGCGCAACACCCGCGGGCGGTGCAAGTTGTCCGACAGGACCGAACGCGCGGCCTGATCCGCGCCGCCCTCAGCGCCGGCCGGCTTCCAGCGCGTCCTCGAAGGTCCGCAGTCCGGTGACGGGCGACTGGACCAGCACGGCCATGTTACCAGGCTTGTGCTGGTTGCGGTACATCTTCATGTGCGCGGCCGGGATGTCGGTCCAGGGAAAGACCTCGGACATGCACGGGTCGAGGCGGCGTTCCAGCATCAGCTTGTTGGCGGCGCTGGCCTGCTTCAGATGCGCGAAGTGGCTGCCCTGCAGGCGCTTCTGATGCATCCACATGTAACGCACGTCGAAGGTGCAGTTGAACCCCGTGGTGCCGGCGCAGATGACGACCATGCCGCCCTTCTTGCAGACCAGCGTTGACACCGGAAAGGTCGCCTCGCCGGGATGTTCAAAGACGATGTCGACGTTGTTGCCCTTGCCGGTGATGTCCCAGATGGCCTTGCCGAACTTGCGCGCCTCGTTGAACCACTCCTTGTACTCGGGCGTGTTGACGGTGGGCAACTGCCCCCAGCACTTGAACTCTTTGCGGTTGATGACGCCCTTGGCGCCCAGGCCCATCACGAAGTCGCGCTTGTCTTCTTCGCTGATCACGCCGATTGCGTTGCCGCCGGCCGCGTTGATCAGCTGGATCGCATAGGATCCAAGCCCGCCCGAGGCCCCCCAAACCAGCACGTTCATGCCGGGCTTCAGCTCGTGCGGCTCGTGCCCGAAGAGCATCCGGTAGGCGGTGGCCAGCGTCAGGGTATAGCAGGCCGATTCTTCCCAGGTCAGGTGGCGCGGACGCTCCATCAGCTGCTGGGCCTGGACTCGAGTGAACTGGGCGAAGCTGCCGTCGGGCGTCTCGTATCCCCAGATGCGCTGCGTGGGCGAGTACATCGGGTCGCCGCCGTTGCAGTGTTCGTCGTCGCCGTCGTCCTGGTTGCAGTGGATCACAACCTCGTCGCCGACCTTCCAGCGCTTGACCTTGTCGCCCACGGCCCAGACGATCCCCGACGCGTCCGACCCGGCGATGTGATAGGGCTGCTGGTGCACGTCAAACATGCTGATCGGCTTGCCCAGGCCCGCCCAGATGCCGTTGTAGTTGACGCCAGCCGCCATCACCAGGACCAGCACCTCGTTGCTGTCGATGGCGGGTGTCTCGACGACCTCCTGCTGCATCGCTTGGTCGGGTTCGCCCTGCCGTTCACGTCGGATCGCCCAGGCATGCATGCGAGCCGGCACATGGCCCAGGGGCGGCATCTCGCCAACCTCATAGAGGTCCTTCACAGGCGCCGAATAGGGCGCAATTTGGGTCGGGGCATCAAGGGCCATCTGGATCTCCTTCCTGTTGCCGCAGCGCAGAATCACGGCGCTTCCAGTATGAGAAATAAAGTTGCGCAAGTAACATTGCAACTCTCATATCGTTATAATGGCAATTTTATGTCGCACTTCTGCTTCATTCACCATGGAAACGGCGTTCGGTTGCTGCATTGCCGCATGCCGGACAGCTGACTGGCCAAGGGCGTCGCCCCTTCCTCAGGCCAGCGCGCCGCGCGCATGCGGCCGGCGACGTCGCTTGCCCCGGTGGCACATCTGCGTCAGGCTGCAGGAAACACCGCTTGAACGGCAGGGGCGGGACTGATGGAACCTCAGAACCAGACGCTGGCAGAGGAGCTTTCCAGGCTCGGGCAGGTCCTGGCGCAGCGCCTGGACCTGTTCTACGCGAACCTGATGAGGCCGTGGAACGGCTATCAGATCGCGGTCGGACTGGCGCTGTTCGCGCTGGCCCACCTGCTGCGGGCGGTGCTGGCGCCGCGGCTGCGCGACTGGATGCACACGCGTGAAGGCTGGCCGATGTGGCGGATGCGGCTTCTGGTGCTGGTTCACCGCCGCCTGCGCGCCATCATCTTCGTGATCCTGTCATGGCTGGTCGTCCTGGTGCTGCGAGAGGTGACCTGGCCAAGCCGGTCATATCTGCTGGCGCTGATGTCCAGCCTGTCGCTGGCTTGGCTGATCATCGTCTTCACCACCCGGCTGATCGTGAATTCGCTGCTGCGCAAGACGGTCCGATGGGGTGCCCTGATCTGGGTGACGCTGCGGCTGTTCGACCTGACCGACAGCGTCGCGCTGTTCCTGGACCGGATGGCAATCGAGATGGGCGACATCCGCATCTCGGTCCTGACGCTGGTGCAGATGGTGGCGACGCTGGCGGTGTTCTTCCTGATTGCCAAGTTCACCTCCCGCTGGCTGTCGGCGCGCATCGCGGCCAGCGAGGATCTGACGCCCTCGATGCGGGTGCTGACCGTCAAGCTGCTGCAGACGGCGCTGTTCATCCTGGCCTTCGTCATCGGCCTGCGGGCCATCGGCATCGATCTGACGGCGCTGGCCTTCCTGTCGGGCGCCATCGGTCTGGGCCTGGGCTTCGGCCTGCAGAAGGTCGTGTCGAACCTGGTGTCGGGAGTGATCATCTTGATGGACAAGTCGATCAAGCCGGGCGACGTCATCTCGATCGGCGAGACGTTCGGCTGGATCAACAAGCTGGGCGCACGCTACGCCTCGATCTCGACCCGCGACGGGCGCGAATACCTGATCCCGAACGAGGACCTGATCACCGGTCAGGTCGTCAACTGGTCCCA
>JAYZBS010000004.1:0-21561 GCA_036338635.1 Pseudomonadota bacterium
CACGCTTGGCCGGGGCGGGTCCGACACCACCGCCGTGGCCTTCGCCGCCGCCTTCGGGGCCGAGCGCTGCGACATCTATACCGACGTGGACGGCGTCTATACCACCGACCCGCGCATCACCTCGCGCGCCCGCAAGCTGGATCGCATCGCATTCGAGGAGATGCTGGAGCTGGCGTCCCTTGGCGCCAAGGTGCTGCAGACCCGTTCGGTCGAGCTGGCGATGCGTTACAAGGTGCGGCTGCGGGTGCTATCCTCGTTCGAGGATACCGACCAGAACTCGGGCACGCTGATCTGCGATGAGGATGAAATCATGGAATCGAAAGTCGTCAACGGCGTCGCCTCTTCGCGCGACGAGGCCAAGATCACGCTGGTGACGGTCGAGGACCGGCCCGGCATCTCGGCCGCGATCTTCGCGCCGCTGGCGGATGCGGGCGTGAACGTGGACATGATCGTCCAAAACATCTCGGAAAAGGACTACGAGGATCATCCCGGTTCGGTGACCGACATGACCTTCTCGGTGCCGATCAACCAGGTGGAACGCGCCAAGCGGGCCATGGAGGACGCGCGCCAGGCCGGTCACATCGCCTATGACGAGCTGGTCGTGGACACCGAGGTCGCCAAGGTCAGCGTCGTGGGCATCGGCATGCGCAGCCACACCGGCGTCGCGGCCCGCATGTTCAAGGCGCTGGCGGACGAGAACGTCAACATTAAGGTCATCGCCACCTCCGAGATCAAGATTTCGGTGCTGATCGACAGGAAATACATGGAATTGGCCGTGCAGGCGCTGCATGATGCCTTCGAGCTGGAGAAGGCGTAAGTCCTTCCCGTCCGGTCCCTGAAGGGGGCGAGGCAAAGTCAGAAGGCGGGCAGGCGATGCAGGATCGCACCGATAGCGACTCTCGCAAGCTGCTGCGGCGGCTGAAAGAGATCCTGGCCGCCGCTGGCGGGGGCCAGGACCGGCTTGACCAGATCACCCACCACATCGCCGATTCGATGGGCACCGAGGTCTGCTCGATTTATCTGTTCCGCGATGCCGAAACGCTGGAATTGTGCGCGACCGAGGGTCTGCGCCCCGAGGCCGTCCATCAGACACGACTGCGCTTGGGCGAGGGCCTGGTGGGACGCGTGGCGCGAACGGGGCGGCATGTGAACACTGCCGACGCGCCATCCTCGCCTGGCTTCCGCTTCATGCCCGAGACGGGGGAAGAGGTCTTCCCCGCCTTCCTGGGCGTGCCGATCCAGCGCGTCGGCGAACGTCTGGGTGTGCTGGTCGTGCAATGCGCCGCCGCGCGACAGTTCACCGACGACGAGGTCTACGGCCTCGAGGTCGTCGCGATGGTCCTGGCCGAGATGACCGAGCTGGGCGCCTTCCAGGGCAGCCAGTCCGACAGCATGCCCCCAGCGCACCGTTTCCCCCTGATGATTCGCGGGGCCACCGGCCAGGAGGGCGCCGCGCAGGGCCGTGTCTGGCTGCACGAGCCGCGCGTGGTCGTCGCCAACCCGGTCGGCGACGATCCCGACAAGGAACTGGCGCGGCTTCACGATGGCGTGGACCGGCTGCGCAGCACAGTCGACACGATGGTCGCCGCCGCCGACATGGATGGCGAGGGCGAACACGCGGCGGTGCTGGAAACCTATCGCATGTTCGCCCATTCGCGCAGCTGGCTGAAGCGCATGGAGGAGGACATCCGCCTTGGCCTTTCGGCCGAAGCTGCGGTCGAGAAAGAGCAATCCGCCGCCCGTGCCCGGTTGGAAATGGCCGCCGACCCCTATCTGCGCGACCGCCTGCACGACCTGGACGACCTGTCGAACCGCCTGTTGCGCATCCTGACCGGCCAGGGCATCGACACCGGGGCGGCGATGCCCGACGATCCGATCCTGGTCGCGCGCAACATCGGCCCGGCCGAGCTTCTGGAATACGGCCGGCGCTTGAAGGGCGTGGTGCTCGAGGAAGGGTCGGTCGGCAGCCATGCCGCCATCGTCGCGCGGGCCCTGGCGATTCCGTTGGTGATCCATGCGACCCGCATCACGGCCGAGGCGCTGAACGGCGACGCGATCCTGGTCGATGGCGACCAGGGCGTCGTCCACCTGCGGCCCGAGGAGGCCGTGGCGAAGGCCTTCCTCGACAAGATCGCCATGCAGGCCGAGGCTCAGGACCGCTATGCCAGCCTGCGTAACCTGCCCGCCACCGCGACCTGCGGTGCGACGGTGCAGCTGTTCATGAACGCCGGGCTGATGGCCGACCTGCCGTCGCTGGACGGATCGGGGGCCGAGGGCGTGGGCCTCTTCCGGACCGAACTTCAGTTCCTGATCCGAAGCCACGTGCCCCGCCGGGCCGAGCTTGCGGGCCTCTATTCGCGCGTCATGGACAACGCGCACGGCAAGCCCGTGATCTTCCGTACGCTGGACATTGGGTCGGACAAGGTCCTGCCCTACATGAAGCCCCAGGACGAACCGAACCCGGCGATGGGCTGGCGCGCGATCCGCGTCGGTCTGGACAAGCGCGGCGTCTTGCGGATGCAGCTTCAGGCGCTGATCCGGGCATCGGTCGGCCGGCCGCTGCACGTCATGTTCCCCTTCATCGCCGAGATCGGCGAATATCAGGACGCCCATCGCATCCTGATGCAGGAGCTGTCGCGCGAACAACGTCTCGGCCACGCCATGCCAAGCGACATCCGCGTCGGCGCCATGCTTGAGACGCCGTCACTTGCCTTCGCCCCCAAGCGCTTCTTCGAGATGTGCGACTTCGTGTCGATCGGCGGCAACGACCTGAAGCAGTTCTTCTTCGCCGCCGACCGGGAAAACGAACGCGTCCGTCGCCGCTATGACACGCTGAACGTGGCCTTCCTGGCGATGCTGCGCCAAATCATCGCGCGCTGCGAGGATGCGCGCGTGCCGCTGTCCTTCTGCGGCGAGGATGCCGGACGGCCGATCGAGGCGCTGGTCTTCGCGGCCCTCGGCATCCGGCGGCTGTCGATGCGTCCCGCTTCGATCGGACCGGTCAAGCACCTGATCCGCCGCGTGTCGCTGGCCGAGCTGCGCGAGGTCATCGACGAGGCCGAGGCGCAAGGCCTGACCTCGGTCCGCGGCCCGGTGACCGCCTGGCTGGCAAGACAATAGGCATTTGCCCCAAATGGGCGCTTGCCCGTCCGGCCGATATCGGCCGATAAGCTGACGTGTTGGTGAGTGCGCTTGCTGCATCGCGGCGGCCCGCGTATATTCCACAGGATTTTCTCGAGACATCTCCGGACATGAAGCGTCGTCAATTTCTCAATGCTGCCACTGCATTGGCCGCCGGTGGAGCGCTTGCGGCGGTCCCGGCCAATGCACAGACCCCCGCCCCGCAGCCCGAGGGCTTCGGCCCGCCGATGCCCGAACCCTTCGGCTTCGAGCAGGTGGCCGCACTGGCGGCCGAGCGGGCAACCCAAGTCTATGTCCAGCCGGTCTCGGAGCTTGTCGGCAGCTTCGCCGATCTGAATTATGACCAATATCGGGCGATCCGCTTCCGCCGCGACCGCGACCCCTGGGCCGGCAGCAAGGATTTCGGCATCGACCTTCTGTCGCCCGGCAGCATCTTTTATGAGCCGGTGCAGATCAACCTGGTGCGCGACGGCATCGCGCGGCCGATCCCCTTCGACCCGGCGCTGCTGGACTTTGATCCGTCGCACTTCCCTGACGGCCCAGACCTTCGGACCATCGGGAACATGGGCTGGTCGGGATTTCGCGTCCGCACCTTCCTGAACCGACCCGGCGTCATGGATGAGTTCCTGGTCTTCCAAGGCGCCAGCTATTTCCGCGCCGTCGCGCGGGGCACGCTCTATGGCCTGTCGGCGCGCGGCCTTGCCATCAAGACCGGCAGCCCCGACGGCGAGGAATTCCCGCTGTTCACCGATTTCTGGGTGCACGAACCCGAACCCGGTGCCGATACCGTCCGCATCCACGCAATCCTTGACAGCAAGTCCGTCGCGGCGGCCTTCCAGTTCGACGTCACGCCCGGCGCGGTGACGATGGTCCGGACGCGTCTGGCGCTGTTCCCGCGCGTCGACCTGCGGGAAACGGGTCTTGCGCCCCTGACATCGATGTTCTGGTTCAGCCCGGCCTCGCGCCGCGCCGTCGACGATTATCGCCCCGCCTGCCACGACAGCGACGGGCTGCAGATGCATACCGGCGCGGGGCAGACCCTGTGGCGGGGCCTGATGTCGCCGCGGAACCTGCAGATCTCCAGCTTCATGGACGAGAACCCGAAAGGCTTCGGCCTGATCCAGCGGGCGCGTGACTTCGACAGCTATCAGGATGCCGAGGCGATGTACCACCTGCGCCCCTCGGCCTGGATCGAGCCCGAAGGCGACTGGGGCGCCGGGGAGGTCCGCCTGGTCGAGATCCCGGTCGAGAACGAGTTCAACGACAACATCGTCAGCTATTGGGTGCCAAAGGATGTTCTGGCGCGCGGCGAGCGGCGGGAATTCCGCTATCGCCTCAGCTTCGCGGCGCTGCCGCCAAGCGACCTGCCTCTGGCCAAGGTGCGCCAGGTCCGGTCCGGCCGGTCCATCAACGTCGAGACGACGCGCAGCTACATCATCGACTTCGACCTGGGAATGTTTCGCGAGACGCTGCCGAACTTCCAGGTCAGCACCTCCGAGGGCCGGATCGTCCATTCCTACATCAAGCCCCTACCGGACCAGAACGCCTTGCGCCTGGCTTTCGAGTTCGAGCCGGGGAACACCAAGCTGGCCGAGCTTCGGGCCGTGCTGACCGATCCGGACGGCCTCGCCCTCAGCGAGACCTGGATGACGCGCTGGACGGCATGACCACCGCCCTGGATATGGCGCAGGCCCTGCGCGTCGAAGCCGAACTGCCCATCGTGCCTCCGCCGGCACCGCTGGCGATGCCGGTGCAGGATTTCGGCCGAGCGCCCGAGGGCGGTCCGGGACGACGGAACGACAGCATGCGCGTCTGGATGGCGCGGCTCGTCGCCTTCGGCGGCACCGCGGCACTGGCCGTGACCAGTTTCTGGCAGATGCTGGCGGCCTTCGGCGCCGATCCGACCGCGATGCAGATTGCGCTGCTGGTCCTGTTCGTGCCGACCTTCGCCTGGGTCGGATTTTCCTTCTGCAGCGTGCTGGCAGGTTTTCTGGCGCCACGGCTGCTGACGCCCGACGGGCCGAACGACGCCCGGGTCGTCGTGGTCATGCCCATCTATCACGAGGATGTCGCCGTCAGCACCGGCCTTCTGGTGGCGCTGTCGCGAGAGATTGCGGCGGCCGGCATGGCTGACCGAGCCGAGATCTTCGTTCTGTCCGACACCCGCGATCCCGCCATCGCCATCGCCGAGACGCAGGTGATCCATCACGCGCGCGACCTGTCGCCGCTGCCCATCTGGTACCGCCGCCGCCTGACGAACGAGGACCGCAAGTCCGGCAACATCGCGCAGTTCCTGCGCCACTGGGGCGGTCGCTATGACCAGATGGTCGTCCTGGATGCCGACAGCGTCATGTCCGGCGAAACGGTCTGCGCCCTGTCGGCCCGCATGGCGGCCGACCCGCGCCTTGGCCTGATCCAGACCATTCCGATGCTGGTCGGCGGAGACACGATCTTCGCCCGCCTGACCCAGTTCGCCAGCCGCGTCTATGGCCCGATGATTGCGCGCGGCGTCTCGGCCTGGTCGGGCAGCACCGGCAACTATTGGGGCCACAACGCGATCATCAGGGTCGAAGCCTTCGCACAGGCTTGCGGCCTGCCCCGCCTGGCGGGACAGCCCCCCTTTGGCGGCACGATCCTCAGCCACGACTTCGTCGAGGCGGCGGCGCTCTGCCGCGCGGGCTGGGGCGTCCGGCTGGACCACGACCTGCGCGGCAGCTTCGAGGGCTGTCCGCCCACGCTTCTGGACATGGCCGCCCGCGAACGGCGTTGGGCGCAAGGCAACCTGCAGCACGGCCGCTTGCTGGGCATCCGCGGTCTGCGCGGGGTCAGCCGGGCGCATTTCATCATCGGCATCATGGGCTTCCTGATGAGCCCGCTGTGGCTGGCGCTGATTCTGGTGGGCCTTGTGCTGTCGGCGACGGTGCTGCTGTCGACGCCTGAATACTTCCCGAACGCCTACCAGCTGTTTCCGGAATGGCCGGTCTTCGACAGCCGCCGCATGCTGTGGCTGTTCGTGGCCGCCATGACGCTCCTGCTGCTGCCCAAGTTTATCGCCACATTCCGCGCCTGGATGCGCCCGCTCGCGGCCAACAGCGGCGGCCGCGTGCGGATCTTCGCCAGCGCCCTGTTCGAGACCGTTCTGTCGGCGCTGATCGCTCCGGTGCAGATGCTGGTCCAGACGCGCCAGATCTTCGAGATCCTGTCGGGCCGCGACAGTGGCTGGGATGCGCAGACACGCGCCGGCCGGATGCCGCCCTGGGGCACGGTGCTGCGCCATCATTGGGCGCATGTCGCCCTGGGCGTGCTGACGCTGGTCGTGCTGACAACGTTCTCGCCCGCTCAGCTGATCTGGCTGTCGCCGATCCTGGCCGGGCTGATCCTGTCGCCGCTGACCTCGCGCCTGTCGGCAAGCCCTGTCTTTGGGCGTTGGGCCCGCATGCGCGGCCTTCTGGTCACCCCCGAGGAGCGGACGCCCCCCGCCATCCTAACCGAGGCCGCGGCCATTGCCCGCAGCCTGCCCCACCCCGTCGGTGCCCGTACGGGCCTCCTGCATCTTGGCGGCGACCCTGCGGCGCTGGACCGCCACATGCGGATGCTGGCGCCCCTGCCCAATGACCTGCCGCTGGCGCTGCGCCTGGCGCGCGTGACGGCCGCGGCCAAGATCGACCACGCTGCAACGCGCAGCGAAGCACTAGACTTCCTCGACCGCGCTGAAACCGACGCGATGCTGCTGGACCCGCAGCTGCTGACCCGCTGGAGCAGACTGCCCGAATGAACCGACTTATCGCGCTGGACATGCTGCGCGGCTACGCGCTGCTCAGCATCATGGTCAACCACATGCCGATTTCGGTCATGCGGGGGATCACCCTTCCCAACTTCTCGATCTTCGATGCGTCCGAGCTGTTCGTGCTGCTGTCGGGGTTCCTGGTCGGCATGGTCTGGCGCAGCGTCGAGACGCGCAGCGGCCGCCGCGCGGCCCAAGCCCGCTTCGCCCGACGCGCGTTCGAGGTCTGGCGCGCCATGATCATCGGTGCGGTGCTGATGGCACTGCTATCTGCGGCTTTATGGGCCAGCGGGCGCCCGCATACGGCGATCTGGAACCAGTATGCCGTCTGGATCCTGTCGAACCCCTTGGGCTTCATGGCGACGGTCGGCACCTTCTGGCTGCAGCCGAACATCATCGATGTCCTGGCCGTCTATGTCGTGCTGATCGCATCGGCCGTGGTCGTGATGCCGCTGATCCTGCGCTGGCCGCTGGTGATGGCAGCAGGCTCGGTCCTGCTGTGGTGGCATGCGCCGCAGCTGAACGCACTGATCCCGAACCACCGCTCGGCGGGCGGCTTCCTGTTCAATCCCTTTGGCTGGCAGATGCTGTTCTTCACCGGGGCTGCGATGGGCGCGTTCCGTCCGCAGCTGATGGCGCGGCTGTGGCCGTGGCGGCACCTGCTGACGGTGCTGGCGCTTGGCATGTTCGCCTTCGGCTGCGCCATCGTCATCGGCGCCCGCATCGGAGAGCCTGCCTTGGCCCTGCGCGAGGCGCTGAAGTCGGTCTATGGAGAGATCGACAAGTGGAACCTGGACGGCACCCGCTATTTGGCGATCATGGCGGCGGCCTGGCTGGTCTCGGTCCCGTTGGCAGGTGTCATGCAGCGTCTGGCGGCCAGCCGTCCCGGCATCGCCATGCAGCAGATCGGGCGCGGCGGACTGTGGTCCTTCATCGCCTGCGCGCTGCTGTCGGTGCTGGGCGACGCGTTCCAGATGACGCCGACCGACCAATCGATGTGGCAGCGGCTGGCGGTCGATTTATGGGCCTGCCTCGCCCTCTGGTGGGTGTCGGCGCTGTGGCTGGACTATGGCGCCCCCTGGCAGCGGGCACGCAAGGACCGTCAGGCCGCGCGGCGGCAGATGAAACTTGCCGGGGGCCGGCCCATGGCTTAGGCCAGATCGACATGACGTTGCGTCACCTTGCGCGACGCCATCGGAGGGGGGAACCGATCATGCTGGACCTGACGAACATCCGGGCAGAGCTGGAGGCGCATTACGACCTGGCGCCCTCGATGGAACTGGCGCAGCGGATGTCCGACATCCACGCCCGCATGGACCGGGTGATGCCCTTTCCGGACTGGGCCATCGCCGCGCCCTATGTCGCGGCGATCAACCGCCTGAAGGCGGAACGTGGCGCGGTGGTCCTGGCGCACAACTACATGACGTCCGACATCTACCACGGCATTGCCGACGTGGTGGGTGACAGCCTTCAGCTGGCGATCGAGGCGACGCGCGTGGATACCGACATCATCGTGCAATGCGGCGTGCATTTCATGGCCGAAACCTCGAAGATCCTGAATCCGACCAAGACCGTCCTGATGCCCGACATGGAGGCCGGCTGCTCGCTGGCCGAAAGCATCACCGCGGACGGCATCGCGCAGATGCGCACCCGGTATCCCGGCGCGGCCGTCGTCAGCTATGTCAACACCACCGCCGAGGTGAAGGCGGCGTCGGATATCTGCTGCACCTCGTCTAATGCGGCACATATCGTGGCAGCGATGCCCGGCGACACGGTCATCATGACGCCTGACAAGTGGCTGGCGCAGAACGTGGCTGCGCAGGTGCCGCAGAAGCAGATCGTCTGGTGGGACGGGGCCTGCATCGTACACGAACGCTTCACCCCCCAAGATCTGCGTGATTTCCGCGACTGGCATCCCGGTCTGAAGATCATCGCCCACCCCGAATGCCCGCCCGATGTCGTGGCCGAGGCCGATTTCGCCGGCTCGACCGCGCACATCATTGACTGGGTGGGCGCCAACCGCCCCGAGAAGGCGATGCTGGTCACCGAATGCTCGATGGCCGCCAACATCTCGGATGCGCATCCGGGGGTCGAGTTCCTAGGGCCCTGCAACATGTGCCCCTACATGAAGAAGATCACGCTCGAGAAGGTCCTGTGGTCGCTGCATTCGATGACCGGCGTGGTCGAGGTCGATCCCGCCGTGGCCGAGCCCGCCCGCCTGGCCGTCCAGCGGATGATCGACCTGTCGCGCCGGCTGGCCGCCTGACATGATCGCCTCAGACCGCGTGATCATCGTTGGCGCGGGACTTGCCGGACTTTATGCGGCGCTGGCGATGGCGCCTCGGCCGGTCCTGATGATCTCGCCTGATCCCCGGGGGCAAGGGGCCCGCCCGCCCTGGGCGCTGGGGGGCGTGGCGGCGGCGATGGACGCCGCCGACAGCCCCGCCCGCCACGCCGCCGACACGCTGCGCGCCGGCGCCGGGCCGGTCGATCCGGTCGTAGCGGACCTGGTCACGGCCGAGGCGCGGGCGCATATCCTGAACCTGACCGCGCTTGGGACGCCCTTCGACCGCAATGCCGACGGGCGGTATGTCCTGTCAAAGGAGGCCGCGCATAGCCTGGCCCGCGTCGTCCGTGTCAGGGGCGATCAGGCGGGGGCCGAGATCATGCGCGCGCTTGTCGCCGCCGTCCGGGCCGCGCCATCGGTTCAACTGGCCGAGGGCTGGGTGGCCACCGGGTTGCTTCAGGACAGGGGTCGCGTCAGCGGCCTGACGATCGCGCTGGCGTCCGGGTCACAGTCCGTGGCGATCCGCGCGCCCGCGGTTCTGATCGCCGGCGGAGGCTCTGGCGGTCTTTATGCGGTCACGACCAATCCGCCGCGCATCCGCGGAGAGGCAGTCGGCATGGCCGCCCGCGCCGGGGCCGTCATCGCGGACGCGGAATTCGTGCAGTTCCACCCGACCGCCATCGACCTGGGCCTCGACCCCACCCCCCTGGCGACCGAGGCGCTGCGCGGCGAGGGTGCGCGGCTGGTGAACGCCCAAGGAGCGCGGTTCATGGCCGCCCTGCACCCCGATGCAGAGCTTGCGCCGCGCGACATCGTGGCGCGCGCCGTTTTTGCAGAAAGCCGCGGGGACCGAAGGCCGACACTGGACTGCCGTTATCTGGGCGATGGCATTGCGGTCCAGTTTCCCGCCGTCGCTGGCGCCTGTGCCGCCGCCGGCATCGACCCGGCGCGCCAGCCCATCCCGATCGCCGCCGCCGCGCATTATCACATGGGCGGGATCGCCACCGACATGGACGGCCGCAGCAGCCTTCCCGGCCTGTGGGCCTGCGGCGAGGCGGCCTCGACAGGCCTTCACGGCGCGAACCGGCTGGCGTCGAACGGCCTTCTCGAGGCGCTGGTCTTCGCCCGCCGCGCAGCGCTCTCAATCGGACCGGGGGCCCAGGCCGCGCCAGTCGATCTGCCGGAACCGCCGGCCGCCGCCCTGCCAGAGCCTGGCCTGGTTGCCAAGCTTCGCGCTGCCATGACCGCGGGCGCGGGCGTGCTTCGCGATGCGCAAGGCCTACGGGCCACACTGGATACGATCGCCGCGATCGCCTTGGCGCAGCCCGACAGCCCGCCGCTGGCAAACATGACGGCAACGGCCAGGCTGATCTGCGCCGCGGCCCTTGCGCGTCGCGAAAGCCGCGGGGCGCATTGCCGGACCGACTATCCCGACACCCTGCCACGGGCGCAGCGCAGCCGCATGACGCTAGCCCAGGCCTTGGACGCCATTCAGACGGAGCCGACATGATCCCGCCCCTGCCCGACCTGATCCTGGAACCCCTGGTCCGCGCCGCGCTGATCGAGGATCTGGGCAGCAACGGCGACGTCACCACCCGCACCGTCATCCCCGCAGGCACGCATATCACCGCGACGATCCGCGCCCGAGAGGCGGGAGTCGCCTCCGGCATGCAGTTGGCGCAGCTGGCCTTCCGGCTGGTCGATCCCGATCTGAGACTGCAGGTGCATCTGCCCGACGGCACCGGCTTCGCCGCCGGCGATGTCCTGGCCCGGATCGAGGGCGACGCCGCCGCGATCCTCTCGGCCGAGCGGGTGGCGCTGAACTTTGCCGGACGCCTCAGCGGCATCGCGACCATGACCGCAGCCTTCGTCGCCCAGGCGGAGGGCACGCGCGCCCGGATCACCTGCACCCGCAAGACGACGCCGGGCCTGCGGCTGGTCGAAAAGCAGGCTGTACTTCATGGCGGCGGCTTCAATCATCGCGTTTCGTTGTCGGATGCGATCCTGATCAAGGACAACCACATCGCGGCCGCCGGAGGCATCCGGCCGGTGCTGCAGGCCGTCAAGGCCCGCGCGTCGCACATGATGCGGGTCGAGATCGAGGTCGACCGCCTGGATCAACTGGCCGAGGTTCTGGACGAGGGCGGCGCAGACGTCGTGCTGCTGGACAACATGGACACGCCGACCCTGACACAGGCGGTGCGCATGGCCTCGGGCCGCGTCGTGCTCGAGGCGTCCGGCAACATGCGCCTGCCCCGCATCGCCGAGGTTGCCGCCACTGGCGTCGATTATATCTCGGTCGGCGCGCTCACCCATTCGGTCCCGGTGCTGGACCTGGGGCTTGACGCCTGAAGCTGGACAGGACGCCCAAATCCCGTCCGCTGACAAGTTAGGGTGGAATGCGACGCCGGATCGGCGGCCCGCACATCGCCCTCATCCGCGTCAGCAGACCGACAGGAATGAGGGCGTCGCCGTGGTGCGGCTCCGCCCGCGGATAACGCAAGCGTCTTTGGCGCGCTGTATGCTGGCCCGCATGGCGCGGAGCCTGACGCCCGCGATCTTCCGTCCACAGCCAGCCCCGTCCGGCGCCGCAGCGCCTCAGGCTTCGAGCGTTACGGTGCCGCGAGGGTTCGAGCAGCAGGCGAGGATATAGCCCTCCTCGACCTCGTCGTCGCTGATGCCGCCGTTATGGACCATGTGCACCTCGCCCGACAGCTTGCGGATGCGGCAGCTGCCGCAGACCCCCATGCTGCAACCGAAGGGGATGGCGACGCCGGCGGCGCGGGCGGCGTTCAGGACGGTGTCGGCGGCGGTGCAGTCATGCGTGATGCCCGAATCGGCAAAGACCAGCTGCGCGGTCTCGGCCGGCGCCTCTTCGGTGGTGCCGCTTTCCACCACGGGTAGCTGCCCCGCCTCGGGGGCGCCAAAGCTTTCCTGATGATAGTGCGCCATGTCGAAGCCCAGCCCCGCAAGCGCCTCGCTGACGGCCTGCATGAAGCCTTCGGGGCCGCAGCAGAAGACCTCTCGTTCAAGATAGTCCGGCGCCATCAGGCCCAGCATCAGCTGGTTGAACCGGCCTTTGTAGCCGGTCCAGGGCTGGTAGGTGTCGCCCTCTTGCACGACCCATTTCAGGTCCAGCCCCTCGATCCGGGTGGCCATGTGTTCCAGGCGGCGCTTGAAGATGATCTCGGAGGGGCGCTGCGCGCAGTTCACGAAGACGATGTCGCAGTGCCGGCCCATATCGTAGATCTCGGTCGTCATCGACATCATCGGCGTGATGCCCGACCCGGCCGAGATGAAGAGATACTTCTTTGCCGGGAAATGCGTCGAGGTGAAGCGACCGGCCGGACCCTTGACCTTCAGCCGCATGCCGGGGCGGAGGTTGTCGATGATCCAACGCGTTCCAAGCGAATCAGGCTGCGCCTTGATGGTGATGGTCAGCGATTTCGGCCGAGAGGGCGAGGACGAGATCGTGTAG
Organism: Pseudomonadota bacterium; assembly: GCA_036338635.1. Lineage (GTDB taxonomy): Bacteria > Pseudomonadota > Alphaproteobacteria > Rhodobacterales > Rhodobacteraceae > Paracoccus. Next base: position 12,691 of record JAYZBS010000004.1, read on the forward strand.
GTGCGATAGAGCGGCCCGCCCGGCACCGGCAGTTCCAAGGTGAGGAATTGGCCGGCCAGGAACTCAAACGGGCGGCCTGACGGCGCCTGGAAGCAGACCGTCACGACGTTGGGCGATTCCGGCAGGATCGAGACGCATTCGAGAGGTTCGTCGTCAGTCCACCGCGCCGTTGCGGCCTGTTGCTGGGCGTCGAGCATCTGGGCTTTACTCCGCTGCTATGGACAGGCCCGGCTGTCGGCTGCGCATCCGGTCCAGGTACCAGTTCACGAACTGGATCACGCCGTCCTCATGCTTGGGCGAATAGGGGCCCGGGCGGTAGGCCGGCGAACAGATGCCCTGCTGGTTGTGCTCGACCACGCGGCGATCTTCGTCGTTCGTGTGCTCCCACACGGTCGTCAGGTTCTTCAGGTCGTAATCCACGCCTTCGACCGCGTCCTTGTGGACCAGCCAGGTGGTCTGGACCTCGGTCTCCATCGGGCTGATGGGCGTCACGCGGAAGGTGATCGAATGATCCGTCAGGAAGTGGTTCCAGGTCGTCGGATAGTGGAACATCAGAAGCGTTCCGGCATCCAGAAACGGCACCCGGCCCAGGCGCTTCTGCACCGCGATCTTGCCGCTGACGGTATAGCTTTCGGCCCCGTCCAGAAGCGGCATCCGCGCCACGCGGAACTGCCCGTCCTCGCCCATCCTGAAGCGCGAGGGCGCGCCGGCGCCCTCCAGGCGGTTGAAGTGGCTTTCGACCTTCTCGGGGAAGGTGCCATCCGGGCTGACGCCGGTGATCGAGGGGTCTTCGGGGTAGGTCCGGCAGAGGTCGGGGTGGTTACCCGCGCAGTGATAGCATTCGCGGTTGTTTTCCCAGACCAGCTTCCAGTTGCCGTTCTCGACGATGGTGGACTGGAAGGCGATCTTGGCGTCGGACAGGTCATGGACACCCAGATAGGGCGCGACGGTGCCGGCGAAAGCCTCGAAGTCGGGCGCCTGGTCGGCCAGGCAGATGTAGACAAGGCCAGCCAGCGTCCGGCAATGCACAGTCTTCAGGCTGTGCTGGGAGGGGTCGAACTCTTCGCCCATGTCGCGGGCCCAGACAAGCTGGCCGTCCAGCCCGTAGGTCCACTGGTGATAAGGGCAGGTCAGCTTCGCGACTTTGCCCGAGGCGGCGGTGCAGATGACCGAGCCGCGATGCCGGCACGAGTTGTGGAAGGCGCGGATCTCACCCTTGTTGTCGCGCAGGACGATGACGTCATAGGCGCCGATCTTCATGCGGCGGAAGCTGCCGTTCCTCTCCAGCGCGGCTGCGGGCGTCGCGAACAGCCATTCGCGATAGAAGATCGTCTCCATGTCATGGGCGAACACCTCGTCCGAGGTGTAGAAGGCCTGCGGCAGCCCGTGGCCGGGTTTGTGCTGCGCGAGAAGGTCGGACAAGGGCTGGGGATGGCCTGGCATGGCGGGCTCCTGAGGGGCGGGTTTGTCCGCACGAAGCCCAAGCGACGGTGTCTTGACAATGCCGGAAATTCTCACCTGACATTAGCAGCGCTAATCTCAGGACTGCTGTCGCGTGGGTGCGACAATTTATGCATCGGATGCGACATCATGCCCAAGCCCTATGACCTTCCACCGCTTGGCGACCTGGCCTGCTTCGAGGTCGCGGCACGTCATCTCAGCTTCAAATGTGCGGCCGCAGAACTGAACGTGACCCCTGCCGCTGTCAGCCACCGCATCAAGGCGCTGGAGGAGGAATTGGGCCAGCCGCTGTTCCTGCGCCAGTATCGCGGGGTCGAGCTGACCGAAGCCGGCGCGCTTCTTTTCGTTGCCCTGCAGCGTGGGTTGGAGGGTATCGCCGAAAGCGTGGGACGCATCCGCAACCGCTCGGTCCGGTCCGGCGTGTCGATCGCGGCCACCACGGCGGTCAGCACGCTGTGGCTGATGCCGCGGCTTGCGGGCTTTCTGGCGCTTCACCCCGACGTGGCGCTGTCGCAGGTGGTGCAGGACGGGCCGGTGCCCGAGGGGGTCGATCTCAGCATCCGTTATGGCGACCCGGCTGATGTCCGGGACGAAACGGTTATCCTAATGCGTGACCGTATCCTGGCACTTGGCACACCTAGCTTTGCGGCACGCCATCAGGTCCATTCGCTGGAGGATCTGGCACGGGCGCCGCTGATCCACACCCGGTCGGACGAGCCCGAATGGACGACATGGCCTGACTGGTTCCGGCATTTGCGCGGGATCGAGCCGCGCGGGCCGCGCTTCACGCTGAACAACTACCTCGTATCGCTGCAGGCGGCCGAGGACGATATCGGCGCAGTTCTAGGGTGGGAGGCGCTGATCGCGCCGCATCTGCGCAGCGAACGGCTTCGTCCGCTGGTCGCGGACGCCCTGCCCTCACCCTATCCGTTCTACCTGCGCATCCATGGCCGGCCCTCGGCAAATGCGCGGCTGCTTGCGGACTGGCTGGTCGCTCAGGGGAGTGGTGCGGCCTGACGCAGGCCCGCCGTTGGGAAGGACCAGCGAGCAGACCGGCAGCGGTCGCGCGGGGGTGCGTCTTATGATTCCCTTGCAGGTCCCACGGCCCTAGACATGAAGCCACGGCCGCCGAGGCAGCCGTGGACTGGCTTAATTTCAGCTAAACCGGCGATCAGCTTCTGGGTTTGCTGTTCTCGGGGTCGTAGAGGGGGGCATATCCGATGCCAGCGACCTCGACGGGGTAAATCTCGTCGAAATAACTGACCGTCAGCTTGCGGCCCTTCTCGCAGTAGCTCCACGGCAGATAGGCCAGCGCGATGTTCTTGCCGATGCTGGGACCGAAGGCGATCGAGGTGGTATAGGACCGGCGGCCCAGCTCGTCGATCAGCACCTCGCCGGTCTCGGGGTCCATCACAGGCAGGGTGCCGACCGGGTAGCGGGCGACGCCTTGGCTGTCCACGTTGTCGGTCATCACCAAGGTGCAAAGCATCGCGGGCTGATGCTCACGCTCGCGGTATTCCATGTGCTTGGCCTTGCCGCAGAAGTCGGCCTCCTTTACCTTGGGACGGGCCAGATCGGCCTCCAGCAGGTTGTACTGGGTCAGAAGGTCCGCGTTCTGCAGGCGCAGCGACTTCTCCAGCCGGCGCGAGTTGGCATAGGTCTCGACCCCCACGGCCATCACGCCGGCGCCGCGCAGCGCGTCCCAGACAGCCAGGCCGTCGCTGTAGCGCATGTGCAGCTCCCAGCCCTGCTCGCCCACATACGAGATGCGGAAGGCCATGACCTTGCGGCCGGCGATCTCGATCTCGCGGATGGCGGCGAAGGGGAAGGCCGAGGCGTCCAGCGCATCAGGGTCGGCGACCACCCTCTTGAGGTTCTCGCGCGCGTTCGGGCCCCAGATGCCGATGGTGGTATAGTCCTCGGTGACGTCGGTGATGGTGACGTCGAGCCCGCGGTCCTGCGCCACGCGGCGCATGTGGATCAGATCGCGCGGGCCGGCATCGGCCCCGTTCACCAGCCGGCAGCGGTCCGCCATGCGGAAGACGGTGAAGTCGGCGCGGACCATGCCTTCCTCGTCCAGCATGTGGGTGTAGATGCCCTTGCCAATATTGGCGTCCCCGCCGATCTTGGCCGCACACAGCCATTCCATCAGCGCCACGTGGTCGGGGCCGGTGATGTCGGTCATGTGGAAGTGCGACAGGTTGATGATGCCGCAATCGGCGCTCATCTCCAGCTGCTCGGCGTTCGAAACACGCCAGAAGTGGCGGCTGTCCCATTCGTTCTCGCGCTCGGGAACCTGATCGGCATATTTCTCAAGCAGGTGCTCATTGGCGGCATAGCCGTGCGCGCGCTCCCAGCCCCCCAGCTCCATGAAGTAGCCGCCCAGCTCCTTTTCCCGCTCGTGGAACGGGGACCGGCGGATGCCGCGGGCATTGGCGAAGGGCTCGCGCGGGTGGACCGGCGGGTTGTAGATCTTGGCGGCGGTTTCCTCGCAGCGGCCCCAGATATAGTCCTCGGTCAGCTGGAAATCGTTGAAGCGGGCGTAATCGATGCCGTGATGGTCGATCTCGGTCCGGCCCTTGGTCATCCAGTCGGCGATCAGCTTGCCCATGCCGGGCCCGTCCTTGACCCAGATCGCGACGGCGTACCACAGGCCGCGCAGCTTGCGGCTTTCGCCCATGGACGGGCCGCCGTCGGTCGTCGTCTGCAGCAGGCCGTTGAACGAATGGCTTTCGTTGAAGCCCAGCTCGGCCAGGATCGGGGTCAGCTCCATCGCGCGTTCCAGGGGCTCGATCACGTCGTCCAGCACCAAGTCGCGCTGCGAGGGCGACAGCCGCGCCTCGTGCTTTTCCAGCAGCTCGCGCGGATGGACCATCCGCACGTCCTTCTCGTAGTAGTAACCCCACTCGATCTGGCCGCCCTCGGTCGTGTTGGGGTCCCCGGTGTCGCGGAGGTAAGCCGAGTTGCCCTGGTCGCGCAGCAGCGGGCGGCCGATTTCCAGACCCGTGCCGGCGAATTCGTCATAGGGACCGAAGAAGGTCAGCGGGTGATCGACCGGCATCACGGGCAGGTCCTCGCCCGCCATCTCGGCGATCAGGCGCCCCCAGATGCCGGCGCAGACGACGACGCGATCGGCCATGATCGTGCCGCGCGTGGTGCGGACCCCGGTGATGCGGCCGTTCTCGTGCAGCAGTTCCAGCGCGGGGGTGTTGGCAAAGGCCTTCAGCTTGCCCTGCGCCTCGGCCATATCGACCAGCTTGCCGGCGACCGTCTGCGAGCGCGGCACCACGAGGCCCGCATCCGGGTCCCACAGCGCGCCCTGGATCTGGTCTTCTTCCAGCAGCGGGAACTTCTCCTTGGCCTCGGCCGCCGAGATGATGCTGACGTTCGTGCCGAACGCCTTGCCGCTGTCGACGCGGCGGCGCAGTTCCGCCATGCGGGCGTCATCGCCCACGCGCGCAACCTCGAGGCCGCCGATACGCTTGTAGTTGCCCAGCTTCTCGTAGAAATCCATGGAGTACATGGTCGTCCAGCAGGACAGCAGGTCATGGCTGGTCGCATAGCAGAAGTCCGAGGCATGCGCCGTCGAGCCGACATCCGTCGGGATCCCCGACTTGTCGATGCCCACGATGTCGTCCCAACCGTTCTCGATCAGGTGGTGGGCGACCGAGGCACCCACGATACCGCCAAGGCCGACGATGACGACACGGGCGTGCTGCGGAAATGAGGACATCTTCTTGATCCTTGCGGCTGTGATGGCGCGGCGTCTGCGCCGGTCCTTTGAGTTGTTGGCCCGCCACAGGTGCGGCGGGGTCGATGGCGCGGGTGGCACCTGTCCGCCCCTAAGGCAGGGCGGCGATTCAGTCCAGCTTCGGCGACGGAAGCCCGGCGCGGCGGAAGGCCGCAAGCATCGTGTTATGCATCAGGGTCATGATGGTCATCGGCCCGACCCCGCCAGGCACCGGCGTGATGGCGCGTGCACGCTGGCTGGCGGACGCGAAATCCACATCACCCACAAGGCGCTTTTCGCCGTCGCGGATGACGCGGCTGGTGCCGACATCGATCACCGTGGCGCCCTCCTTGATCCAGTCGCCCTTGATCATCTCGGCAGAGCCGACGGCCGCCACGACGATGTCGGCCTGTCCCACCTTGGCGGCCAGGTCGCGGGTGCGCGAATGGGCCATGGTCACGGTGCAGTTTTCCGCCAGCAGCAGCTGCGCCATCGGCTTCCCGACCAGGATCGACCGGCCAACGACGATGGCGTCCAGGCCGGACAGATTGCCCAAGCTGTCCTTCAACAGCATCAGGCAGCCAAGCGGTGTGCAGGACACCAGCCCCGGCAGACCCGAGGCGAGGTAGCCCGCGTTTTCGGGATGCAGGCCGTCCACGTCCTTGGTCGGGTCGATCGCCTTGATCACCGCCAGGCTGTCCAGATCGCCCGGCAGGGGCAGCTGCACCAGGATGCCGTCCACGGCGTCGTCGGCATTCAGCCGCTCGACCAGCGTCATCAGGTCCTCTTGGGACACCGTCTCGGGCAGGACATGCTCGAAGCTGTCCATGCCCAGCTTGCGGGCCATGCGGCCCTTGCTGCGGACATAGACTTCGCTGGCGGGGTCTGATCCGACCAGCACCACGGCCAGTCCCGGCGCACGTCCGGTGCGGGCGGTGAAGTCCAGCACATGATGGGCGATGCGGTCGCCCAATCCTGCGGCATGGGCCTTGCCGTCGATGATCGCGCCGGTGGCCGGACGCTGCTGCATGGCGGCTTCGGCCATCACAGCGCGCGCTCCATCTCGGGCACGATGTCGAAGATGTCGCCGACGATGCCGTAATCGGCAACCTGGAAGATCGGCGCCTCGCCGTCGCTGTTGATGGCGACGATGATGCGGCTGTCCTTCATCCCGGCCAGATGCTGGATCGCCCCCGAGATGCCGCAGGCGATATAGAGGTCCGGTGCGACGACCTTGCCGGTCTGCCCGACCTGGAAATCATTTGCCGCATAGCCCGCATCGACGGCGGCGCGGCTGGCACCGACGGCGGCGCCCAGCTTGTCGGCCAGCGGGTTGATCGTCGCCTCGAACCGCTCTTTCGAACCGAGGGCGCGACCACCCGACACCACGATCCGGGCCGAAGAGAGGTCGGGGCGGTCGTTCGCCGACAGCAGGTTCTGGCGGAAGCTGGACAGGGCCGGCGCCGTGGCAGGCTGGATGGCGACGATGGGCGCAGCGGCGCTGCCGGTCGCGGCGGGCGAGAAGCTGGCGCTGCGGACGGTCAGGACGCGCACGGCTTCGGCCGATTGCACGACCTCGATCGCGTTGCCGGCATAGATCGGGCGCTTGAAGGTGTCTGGTGCGACCACCTCGGTCACTTCGGACAGCTGCATGACGTCCAGAAGTGCCGCGACGCGGGGCAATACATTCTTGCCGCTGCTGGTCGCCGGGGCGATGATCGTGTCGTAGTCGCCGGCCAGCTGCACGATCAGCGCGGCCGTGGGTTCGGCCAGGCGCTCGGACAGCGAACCGTCCTCGGCCAGGAGGACGCGGCGTACGCCGGTCAGGGCCGCGGCAGCGTCAGCCGCCGGGGCGGCGCCCTGGCCCGCGATCAGGATGTCGACCTCGGCGCCGATCTGCAGCGCGGCGGTCAGCGCACGGGCGCTGTGCTCGGACAGGGAGGCATTGTCGTGGTCTGCGAAAAGAAGGATGGCCATGTCGATGTCTCCCTGGATCAGATGACGGCGGCTTCGGTCTTCAGCTTGTCGAGCAGTTCGGCAACGCTGCCGACCCTGATGCCGCTGGCGCGCGCTGCCGGTTCCTCGACCCGAATGACGTTCAGGCGCGGCGCGACGTCGATGCCCAGATCCGCGGGGGTCTGCTGCACCAGCGGCTTCTTCTTGGCCTTCATGAGGTTGGGAAGCGACGCATAGCGCGGCTCGTTCAGACGCAGGTCGGCGGTGATCACGGCGGGCAGCGACACCTCGATCTGCTGCAGGCCACCGTCGATCTCTCGGGTGATGAGGGCGCTGCCGCCGGCCATCTCGACCTTCGAGGCGAAGGTTGCTTGGCCCCAGCCCAGCAGTGCGGCCAGCATCTGGCCGGTCTGGTTGCAGTCGTCATCGATCGCCTGCTTGCCGAGGATGACCATCCCGGCCTCTTCGGACTGCGCGACGCGCTGCAAGATCTTTGCGACAGCCAGCGGCTCGACCCGGCCCTCGGCCTGAACCAGGATGGCGCGGTCGGCGCCCATCGCCAAGGCCGTCCGCAGGACCTCCTGCGCCTGAGCGGGTCCGACCGAGATGACGATGACCTCGGATGCCTCGCCAGCCTCTTTCATGCGGACGGCCTGTTCGACGGCGATCTCGTCGAAGGGGTTCATCGACATCTTGGCGTTGGCCAGATCGACGCCGGTTCCGTCAGCCTTGACGCGGATCTTGACGTTGTGATCGACCACCCGCTTTACCGGGACCAGGATCTTCATGTCGCTTCCTCTCTGTCGGTTGCGCCTTGTGGCGGCGCAGGTTCGGTTGGCGCGCCGGTCCGGTTCCTGTCGCGCGGATCTAATGTCCGGCGGGTGTCGGCCCGGTGCTGATGGCGGCTTCGTCTTGGCTGGACCTTGCCGTTTCGGCGGCATCAGCGACAGGACATTTGCGTCATCGCGGGATTAGGGCTACGACATGAAACCGACACATTCATTCGAAGGCCCCGACATGAGCCTTGCACCCGCCCTGGCCCGCCCCCCGACGCCCCGCTCGATCCGCCGGCAGCCGGGCGAGGCCCGCCTGTCGGTCGGTTTCATCCTGGCCAAGCGCTTCACGCTCTGCGCCTTCGCGAATTTTGTGGATGTCCTGCGGCTTGCGGCGGACGAAGGCGACCGCAGCCGGCCCATCCTGTGCAACTGGACGGTCCTTTCCGACACGATGGAGGCCGTGACCTCCAGCTGCGGAATCAGCGTCCAGCCGAAAGAGCGTCTGGGCGACCCGGCGCGATTCGATTATGTCGTCGTGATCGGCGGACTGATGGAGGACGAGGCCGTCCTGCCCCCCGGCTATCACCGGTTCCTGCACGACGCGGCGGCCGCAGGCGTTCCGCTGGTGGGCGTCTGCACGGGTGCGTTCCTTCTGCACCAGGCGGGACTTCTGCAGGGCTATCGCTGCTGCGTCAGCTGGTTTCATCATGCCGATTTCCTGGAACAGTTCGAGGGGCTGAACCCCGTCACCGACCAGATCTTCGTGGTCGATCGGGATCGGCTGACCTGCTCGGGGGGGGCAAGCTCGGCCCATCTGGCGGCCTATCTGGTGGACAAGCATGTCGGCCGCGCCCAGGCCAGCAAGAGCTTGCACATCATGATCATCGACGAGGCGCTTCAGGCCGACAAGCCTCAGCCCGGCATCACGATGGACTTCAAGACACGCGA
>JAYZBS010000005.1:0-31028 GCA_036338635.1 Pseudomonadota bacterium
ATCAACTTCGACAAGGTCGACGAAGTTCTGGGGATGGACATCATCATCTGCACCACCGCGAAGACCGACGCGGAAGCGAAGTCGCTGTTGAAGCATTTCAACATGCCGTTCACCAGCTGAGTCGCGGAGGGAAAGAAGATATGGCAAAGAAATCCATGGTCGAGCGCGAGAAGAAGCGCGAGCGTCTGGTCAAGCAGTACGCCGCCAAGCGCGCCGAACTGAACGAGATCATCCACGACCAGTCCCGCCCGATGGAAGAGCGGTTCAAGGCCACGCTGAAGCTGGCCGAACTGCCGCGCAATTCGTCGGCCACGCGTCTGCACAACCGGTGCCAACTGACCGGTCGTCCGCACGCGTATTACCGCAAACTGAAACTGTCGCGGATCATGCTGCGCGAGCTTGGCTCGCAAGGTCAGATCCCCGGCCTGGTCAAGTCCAGCTGGTAAGGGGGAACAGGGAATGATGAACGATCCTCTCGGCGATATGCTGACCCGCATCCGCAATGCGCAGATGCGTGGCAAATCGACCGTCCGCACCCCCGCGTCCAAGCTGCGTGCTTGGGTTCTGGACGTGCTAAAAACCGAAGGTTACATCCGCGGCTACGAGGAAGTGACCACCGAAGCCGGCCACAAGGAGCTGGAAATCGGGCTGAAGTACCACGACGGTTCGCCGGTCATCCGGGAACTGTCGCGCGTGTCGAAGCCTGGTCGCCGCGTCTATGCCGGTTCCAAGGAAATCCCGCAGGTCCGTCAGGGTCTGGGCGTCTCGATCGTCTCGACTCCCAAGGGCGTCATGTCGGATGCAGCGGCTCGCAACGCCAATGTCGGCGGCGAAGTCCTCTGCACCGTGTTCTAAGGAGGGCAGCAGATGTCTCGGATTGGTAAGAAGCCGGTCGAACTGCCCAAGGGCGTGACGGCCGAAGTTAAGGGTCAGACCATCGAAGTGAAGGGGCCGAAAGGCACCCGCAGCTTCACGGCGACCGACGACGTGGAAGTGGCGCTGGCCGACGGTTCCGTGACGGTGACTCCGCGCGGCAACTCGAAGCGCGCGCGCCAGCAGTGGGGCATGACCCGCTCGATGGTGGAAAACCTGACGGTGGGTGTCTCCGAGGGCTTCAAGAAAGAGCTTGAGATCCAGGGCGTCGGCTACCGTGCCACGATGCAGGGCAAAACCCTGAAGCTGGCTCTGGGCTATTCGCACGACGTGAACTTCGAAACGCCGGACGGTGTGACGATCACGGCGCCGAAGCAGACCGAAATCGTTGTGGAAGGCATCGACCAGCAGCTGGTTGGTCAGGTTGCTGCGAACATCCGCGAGTGGCGCCGCCCCGAGCCCTACAAGGGCAAGGGCATCCGCTACAAAGGCGAGTATGTCTTCCGCAAGGAAGGCAAGAAGAAGTAAGGGGCGCATGAAATGGCACTGAAAAAGCAAGAGCTGTTCCAGAAGCGCCGCCTGCGCGTTCGGAACAAACTGCGTGCGATGTCGAACGGCCGTCCGCGGCTGTCGGTTCATCGTTCGTCGAAGAACATCTCGGTTCAGGTCATCGATGACCTGAACGGCGTGACCCTGGCTTCGGCCAGCACGCTGGAGAAGGACCTGGGCCTGGTCGGCAAGAACAACGTCGAGGCTGCGGCCAAGATCGGTTCGACCATTGCCGAGCGGGCGAAGGCTGCTGGCATCGAGGACGTTGTCTTCGATCGCGGCGGCTTCATCTTCCACGGCAAGGTGAAGGCTCTGGCCGACGCTGCCCGTGAAGGTGGCCTGAAGTTCTGATGATGTGGGCGGCGGTGTCGCCGCCCCGATGATCCGGGGGCGCCACTTGAGGGCGTCCACCAGGATTGAGATTGATCGGCGCCGCGCGCGCCAAGGGAAGGAATGCCGCATGGCAGAACGTGAGAACCGCCGGGGCCGCCGCGAAGAGCGCGACGAGAACCCGGAATTCCAGGATCGCCTCGTCGCGATCAACCGCGTCTCGAAGACCGTCAAGGGCGGCAAGCGCTTCGGCTTCGCCGCGCTCGTGGTCGTCGGCGACCAGCGCGGCCGCGTCGGTTTCGGCAAGGGCAAGGCCAAAGAGGTCCCCGAGGCGATCCGCAAGGCGACCGAGCAGGCCAAGCGCGGCATGGTCCGCGTGCCGCTGCGTGACGGCCGGACCCTGCACCACGACATCGAAGGTCGTCACGGTGCCGGCAAGGTCATCATGCGCACCGCCGTTCCCGGGACCGGCATCATCGCCGGCGGCCCGATGCGCGCCGTGTTCGAGATGTTGGGCGTCCAGGACGTCGTGGCCAAGTCGCAGGGTTCGCAGAACCCCTACAACATGATCCGCGCCACGCTGGACGGTCTGAAGAAGGAATCGAGCCCCCGTTCCGTCGCGCAGCGTCGCGGCAAGAAGGTGGCCGACATCCTGCCATCGAACGAAAAGCCGGCTGACGCCGCTGTCGAAGCGTAAGGAGCAGTCCGAATGGCAACCATCGTCGTCAAGCAGATCGGCAGCCCGATCCGCCGCCCGGCCATCCAGCGCGAAACGCTGAAGGGTCTGGGCCTGAACAAGATGAACCGCACGCGCGAACTGGAGGACACTCCTTCGGTCCGCGGCATGGTCAACAAGATCCCGCATCTTGTGACCATCATCGAAGAAAAGAACTGAGCCGCCAGGCTTCGGTGAAGGCGCCCCGCGAAAGCGGGGCGTTTCGCTTTCTGGATCAGCTGTCGTGGCAGGCATAGACTGTGCCGCCGACCGCAACGACCGACACCACGGCCCCCGTGAGCAACATCGGAGAGGCCGCCACCGCTGCCGCGGCGCCACCGAGCGAGGCGAGCGCGCCCGAGATATAGCCGCCGGTCCCGCTGATGATGACCGCGCCGGAACCGTCGGGCAGGGCTTGGAGACCATTGATTGATCGGCGCGCGGCGGCCGAGGTCAGCGCTCCCGCTGCCGCCGTGGTCTGGTTGACGCGGGTGCAGACTGATCGGGTGCCTCCACGGCAGCGGCCCCAGGCATCGCGTTCGCCAAGATCATAACCGACGACCGAATCGCCGCTCTCGTCGACCCGCAGGCAGAAGGGCAGTCGTTCCTCGTCGGTCAGTTCTGGCGTCAAGCTGCGCAACACGACATAGCTGGGGCAATCGTGCCGGCCCCATTTCGTCGCCAGCAACTCGCGCCGCGAATAGGTGTCCGATAGCCTCGCCTCGGCCTTGTCGTAGCCCATTACGACATCGCGGTCGTTGATGCGGGCCGTGCAGAAGACGGGTTCTTCGGCATGTGCGGTGAAGGGCAGGGCGATCAGCATCGCCATCAGCAGGTATCTCATGGGTCGGTCCATCAGTGTCGTCGACCGATCCCTAGCGACCGCGTCGAAAGGCACAAGACAACTGACGGTGAGGCGGGTGCGGGAGACCACTTGAATGCGGCGGTTGAAGCGTGTATGGCGCCCCGGTGCCAGATGGCACGATCCGACAACATCACATGCCGTGGCCCCCTGTTTCGCTTCGAGGGTGCGTCCGGCGAAGGAGAAGCGACATGAAACTGCATGAAATCCGCGATAACGAAGGTGCCAATCGCGCGAAGAAGCGCGTGGCGCGTGGTCCCGGCTCGGGCAAGGGCAAGACCGCCGGCCGGGGTATCAAGGGCCAGAAGTCCCGCTCGGGCGTTGCGCTGAACGGATACGAAGGCGGCCAGATGCCGCTCTATCGCCGCCTGCCGAAGCGCGGCTTCACCAAGCCGAACGCCAAGTCGTTCGCCGTCGTGAACCTGGGCCAGATCCAAGGCTTCGTGGATGCCGGCAAGATCGATGCGTCGGCCGAGCTGACCGAGGACGCGCTGGTCGCCAGCGGCCTGGTGCGCCGCAAGCTGGACGGCATCCGTCTGCTGGCCAAGGGCGAGCTGAAGGCCGGCCTGACGATCGTCGTCACCGGGGCGTCGAAGGCGGCTGTCGAAGCGGTCGAGAAGGCCGGCGGCAAGGTCACGCTGCCCGCGGCACCCGCGGCGGCCGAATAAGCTGTTGATCGGGGCTTCCCCGCCCCATAGATAGCATCTAGGTTTTCAGGCGCCGCCGGTCCCCGCGAAAACGGGTCGGCGGCGCTGTCATGATACGGGACGGACTCATATGGCGTCAGCCGCAGAACAGATGGCCGCGAACCTCTCTTGGGGTCAGCTTGGGAAGGCCACGGAACTCCGCCAGCGGATCTGGTTCACGATCGGCGTGCTGATCATGTATCGCATCGGCACCTACATCCCCGTGCCCGGCATCGACGGGGCGGCGCTGCGCAACTTCATGGATCAGGCCCAGTCTGGCATTGGCGGCATGCTGTCGATGTTCACGGGCGGCGCGCTCGGCCGCATGGGCGTCTTTGCCCTGGGCATCATGCCCTACATCTCGGCCTCGATCATCGTCCAGCTGCTGACCTCGATGGTCCCTTCGCTTGAACAGCTGAAGAAGGAAGGCGAGCAGGGCCGCAAGAAGATCAACCAGTACACCCGCTACGGCACCGTTGCGCTGGCGCTGTTCCAGGCGTACGGCCTGGCCCGCAGCCTTGAGGCTGGCGGACTGGCGCACGCTCCCGGCCTGTTCTTCCAGGCCGCGGTCGTCATCACGCTGGTCGGCGGCACGATGTTCCTGATGTGGCTGGGTGAACAGATCACCGCGCGCGGCGTCGGCAACGGCATCTCGCTGATCATCTTCGTGGGCATCCTGGCCGAGATCCCTGCCGCCCTGGCCAGCTTCTTCCAGCAGGGTCGCACCGGCGCGATCTCGACCCCGGTGATCCTCTTCGTGATCGTCATGTTGATCGCGGTCATCGCATTCGTCGTCTTCATGGAGCGGGCGCTGCGCAAGATCCGCATCCAGTACCCCCGGCGCCAGGTCGGCATGAAGGTTTATGACGGCCAAACCAGCCACCTGCCCGTCAAGGTGAACCCGGCGGGCGTGATCCCGGCGATCTTCGCCAGCTCGCTTCTGCTGCTGCCGGTCACCATCTCGACCTTTTCGGGCAACGAGGCCGGGCCGATCATGTCGACGATCCTGGCCTATTTCGGTCCGGGGCAGCCGCTTTACCTGCTGTTCTTCGCAGGCATGGTGGTGTTCTTCACCTATTTCTATACCCAGAACGTCTCGTTTAAGACCGACGATGTGGCCGAGAACCTGAAGAACCAGGGCGGGTTCATTCCGGGCATCCGACCGGGCAAGCGGACGCAGGATTACCTCGACTATGTCGTGAACCGGGTGCTGGTCATCGGCTCGGCCTATCTGGCGGCGGTCGTCCTGATGCCCGAGATCCTGCGCTCGCAGCTGTCGATCCCGTTCTACCTGGGCGGCACGTCGGTGCTGATCGTGGTGTCGGTGACGATGGACACGATCAACCAGGTCCAGAGCCATCTGCTGGCGCACCAGTACGAGGGCCTGATCGAGAAATCCCAGCTGCGCGGCAAGCGCAAGCCGGGAACCGCAAGGCCGCGTCGCGCTCCGTCGCGCCGCTGACCATGACGAACCGGCGCGGCCCCCTGTGCGGTCGCGCCGTCAAGCACAAGGCCGCGATGATGGCCAAGCGAGGGGGACAGACGCCATGACCATCAACATCATCCTGCTTGGGCCTCCGGGCGCCGGCAAGGGAACGCAGGCCAAGCGGCTGGTCGAGGAGCGCGGGCTGGTCCAGCTGTCCACCGGCGACATGCTGCGCGCCGCCCGTTCATCGGGGACCGAGATGGGGAAGCGCGTGGCCGAGGTGATGGACCGCGGCGAACTGGTCACCGATGAGATCGTGATCGGCCTGATCCGCGAAAAACTGGCCGAGGGCGGGAAGGGTTTCATCTTCGACGGCTTTCCCCGCACGCTGGCGCAGGCGGATGCGCTTCGCGCCCTGCTGCAGGAAACCGGCCAGAAGCTTGACGCCGCCGTCGAACTCAAGGTCGACGACGAGGCGCTGGTGGCGCGGATCGTCAAGCGCGCCGAAGAAACGCTGGCTGCCGGTCAGCCGGTTCGGAACGACGACACGCCCGAGGTCTTCTCGGACCGCCTGCGCGAGTACTACAAGAAGACGGCGCCGCTTTTGGGCTATTACTACGCCACGGGGGATCTGCGTCAGGTTGACGGCATGGCGCCCATGGATCAGGTTGCGGCCCAGATCGAGGCCCTCCTGCCGCAGGAGGGTTGACCCCGACCCTCGCGGCCATTAAAGCACGGCATCTCGCAAGAGAATCACCCGGATCGCGGGTGGACCATCGATTGGCCCGGAGGCGCTGCTTTCGGGCCTTGCGTTGTGAAAAAAGGTTCCGGCGTTACGGAACCGCAACTGAAAAGGAAAACGCGTGGCTCGTATTGCTGGCGTCAACATTCCGACCGGGAAACGCGTCCCGATCGCCCTGACCTATATCCACGGCATCGGCGACATGTTCGCCGAGCAGATCTGCGAAGCGACCGGCATCGACCGCACGCGCCGAGTGAACGACCTGTCGGATGCCGAAGTTCTGGCCATTCGCGAATACATCGACGGCAACCTGACCGTCGAGGGCGACCTGCGTCGCGAAGTCCAGATGAACATCAAGCGCATGATGGACCTGGGCTCGTATCGCGGTCTGCGTCACCGTCGTGGCCTTCCGGTCCGCGGTCAGCGCACCCACACCAACGCCCGCACCCGCAAGGGCCCGGCGAAACCCATCGCCGGCAAGAAGAAGTAAGGGGGCAGCGACATGGCACGTGACAAGACCCGCATGAAGCGCAAGGAGCGCAAGAACATCGCCACCGGCGTGGCGCATGTGAACTCCAGCTTCAACAACACCAAGATCCTCATCTCGGACGTCCAGGGCAACGCGATCTCGTGGTCGTCGGCCGGCACGATGGGTTTCAAGGGCTCGCGCAAGTCGACGCCCTACGCCGCCCAGATGGCCGCCGAGGATGCAGCTCGCAAGGCCCAGGAACATGGCGTCCGCACCATCGACGTCGAGGTTCAGGGCCCCGGTTCGGGCCGCGAATCGGCCCTGCGCGCGCTGGCTGCCGCCGGCTTCAACATCACGGCAATCCGTGACGTGACGCCGATCGCCCACAACGGCTGCCGCCCGCCGAAGCGCCGCCGCGTCTGATCCTGGATCATCATTGACCGGTCCGCGCGGAGCTTTCGCGCGGGCCGGACTTTCGCATTTCACCTCGGGCGTTTCCGGCCACGGTCATGGGCCGGAGACAGGTATGGAGGAAAATCCATGATCCACAAGAATTGGGCCGAACTAATCAAGCCGACCCAGCTGGTCGTCAAGCCGGGTGCGGATGCGACCCGCACCGCGACCCTGGTCGCGGAGCCGCTAGAGCGGGGATTCGGCCTGACCCTGGGCAACGCGCTTCGCCGCGTCCTGATGTCGTCGCTGCAGGGCGGTGCCATCACGGCCGTCCAGATCGACAACGTCCTTCACGAGTTCAGCAGCGTCGCCGGGGTCCGCGAGGACGTGACCGACATCGTGCTGAACCTCAAGGGCGTCACCTTGAAGATGGACGTCGAGGGACCCAAGCGCCTGACGCTCTCGGCCAAGGGACCGGGTGAGGTGAAGGCCAGCGACATCCAGGAAACGGCCGGCATCACGGTGCTGAACCGCGATCACGTCATCTGCCACTTGGACGACGGTGCCGAATTGAACATGGAACTGACCGTCCAGACGGGCAAGGGCTATGTCGCCGCCGACAAGAACCGCCCCGAGGATGCCCCCATCGGCCTGATCCCGATCGACGCGATCTTTTCGCCGGTCAAGCGCGTCAGCTACGAGGTCCAGCCCACCCGCGAGGGCCAGGTCCTGGACTATGACAAGCTGACCATGAAGATCGAGACGGACGGTTCGCTGACCCCCGAGGACGCCGTGGCCTATGCTGCGCGCATCGTCCAGGATCAGCTGTCGGTCTTCGTGAACTTCGATGAGCCGGAATCGGCGACCCGCCAAGACAATGACGACGGGCTGGAATTTGACCCGCGCCTGCTGAAGAAGGTCGACGAGCTGGAGCTTTCGGTCCGTTCGGCGAACTGCCTGAAGAACGACAACATCGTCTATATCGGCGACCTGATCCAGAAGACTGAAGCCGAGATGCTGCGCACCCCGAACTTCGGCCGCAAATCCTTGAACGAGATTAAGGAAGTGCTGTCGGGCATGGGGCTGCACCTGGGCATGGACGTGGTCGACTGGCCGCCGGAGAACATCGAGGATCTGGCCAAGCGTTTCGACGACCAGTTCTGAGAGATCGGCGGGGGCCTGAGGTCCCCGCCACCCGGGCATCCCGCCCCAAGGAGAGCGGCCCGCACGCATGGGCTGCCGGACAAAGCAAAAGACGTCATAGGAGATCATCATGCGTCACGCCCGTGGCTATCGCCGCCTCAACCGCACCCACGAACACCGCAAGGCGCTGTTCGCCAACATGGCCGGTTCGCTGATCGAGCACGAGCAGATCAAGACCACGCTGCCCAAGGCCAAGGAACTTCGCCCGATTGTCGAAAAGCTGATCACGCTGGCCAAGCGCGGCGATCTGCACGCCCGTCGTCAGGCTGATTCGCAGCTGAAGCAGGACATGCACGTGGCCAAGCTGTTCGACGTGCTGGGCGAGCGCTACAAGGACCGCCAGGGCGGCTACGTCCGCATCCTGAAAGCCGGCTTCCGCTATGGCGACATGGCGCCGATGGCAATCATCGAACTGGTCGACCGCGACACCTCGGCCAAGGGCGCCGCAGATCGCGCCCGCCTTGAAGCCGAGTTCGCCGCCGAAGACTGATCGCGGCAAATCGGAGAACTATGCCCCGCCGCGACTTGTCGTGGCGGGGCTTTTTTCTTAAGCAAATCCCTGTTGACGTTGCGGAATATCGGCCGTGAAAGCTATTGCGGGCTTTGCACAGACTGTAGTGTCGTCTTACAGTTGTCGGCAGACCTGCCTAGACCGAAGGTCTAAGAATTTTTGAAACGTTCTGTTGTTGTTAACTTTTATGAAATGATATGAGGGCAATGCTGCAAGTGACGCCCCTCTCAACCTTTATCAGTTGTCTCCATCGCCCATGTCTTCTCGTGCAGATATAAACGCCGGACTGCGGAAGCTGGGCAAGATTGCCCTGTCCGGGTATTTTGTCGGCCTGCACATCCGCTTTGCGGCCCCCCTGATGCAGTTCCAGACCTATGCCGAGGACTGGGCCGAGTTCTACTCGCAGAATGGCTATGCGCTGCGCGATCCCACCATTGCTTGGGGCTTTTCGACGACCGGCGCCTGCCGATGGTCGGCGCTGCCGATCCCGGACCCCTTCGACATTCTCAAGGACGCCGCAGATCACGGGCTGATCTTCGGTCTGACAGTGTCGCACGGGCCGATCGCGTCGCGCACGATCGCCTCTTTCGCTCGTCCCGATCGTGAGTTCACGGATGCCGAGATCCAGGAGATCTCGACGACGGTATGGCGGCTCCACGAAGTGACAGAGCCGCCTGCGAGCCTGACCAAGGCTCAGAAAGAAGCCCTTCGCTGCATCGCAGAGGGCGATCGTCATGCAGCAGCGGCTGCCAAGCTTGGCATCACTGAAAGCGCCTTCAAGGCGCGGCTGATCTCGGTCCGAGAGCGTTTGAACGCCAGGACGACGGCCGAAGCGCTTCAGAGAGCCAAGGAATACCGTCTGTTGTAGGTCGCCGGGGTAGAGCGAGGCACGGAGGGGGACCTCATACCCCAGGAGCATCACATGCAGATCACCACCCTCTCTTTTTCCAATCTACACAACCATGGAGAGTTATTCGCGAACCTTTTTCGCGCGCGAAAACAGAGCTTCATCATCCAGAAGAACTGGGATCTTCCCGAAGCCGAGGACATGGAGTTCGACCAGTACGACACGCCCCAGAGCCGCTGGATCGCGATCCACGACATGGGCGAGGTCTTGGCCGGCATCCGCCTGACGCCGACCACTGCGCGCTGCGGCATCTACTCCTACATGATCCGCGATGCGCAGGAAGGCATCCTGGGCGGATCGATTCCGCAGGATCTCCTGTTCGACAAGGCACCGGTCGATCAGCATGTCTGGGAATGTTCGCGGGTGTTCGTCAGCCACTCGATCCCGCAGATGTATCGCCGGAAGGTTCACTTCAAGATGGTCGAGGCGATGACCGGGTCGGCCCGCGACATGGGCGCCACCCGGTTGATCGCGCTGACCGGCGCCAACTGGCCGCGCTGGTACGGGCGCTGCGGGCTGACCGCCAAGGCGCTTGGCCCCGAACTGTGGATCGACGATGGCGCTTTCCAGTGCGTCTCAATCGATCTGACCGCGAAGATGCACTGAGAGGTAGATCTCCCCTGTTGCAGGTACCGGGTCCGTCCTAGATTGGGAACATCATGGCGGATCTTTTCGACAATGCTTCACAATCCGAACCTCCGCGCAAGGCGGGGGTCAGGCCCCTGGCCGACCGCATCCGTCCGGCCAAGCTGGCGGATGTCATCGGGCAGTCACGCGTTCTGGGCCCTGACGGGCCATTGGGAAGCATGCTGGCGGCGGGTAGCCTGTCGTCGCTGATCCTGTGGGGACCGCCGGGGGTGGGCAAGACCACGATCGCCAGGCTTCTGGCGGATGAAAGTGACCTGGCCTTCGTTCAGATCAGCGCCATCTTCACCGGCGTCCCAGACCTGCGCAAGGTCTTCGAGGCGGCGAAGCTGCGCCGACAGCAGGGCCGCGCGACTCTGCTGTTCGTGGACGAGATCCATCGCTTCAACAAGGCGCAGCAGGACAGCTTCCTGCCTCACATGGAGGACGGGACGATCCTGCTGGTCGGCGCGACCACAGAGAACCCCTCGTTCGAGTTGAACGCCGCCGTGATGTCGCGCGCGCAGGTGATCGTTCTGGAGCGGCTGTCGCTGGCCGACCTGGAGCTGCTGGCGCAGCGCGCCGAGCGCGAGCTGGGCCGCAAGCTGCCCCTGACGGCCGAGGCGCGCGAGGCGCTGCTGGAGATGGCCGACGGCGATGGCCGCGCCTGCCTGAACCTGATCGAACAGGTGGCCGCCTGGAAGACGGACGCCAAGGTCGACGCGGACGCGCTGGCACAGCGGCTGATGAAGCGAGCCGCGAAATACGACAAGTCGGGTGACGAGCACTACAACCTGATCTCGGCGCTGCACAAGTCGGTGCGCGGCAGCGACCCGGATGCGGCGCTTTACTGGCTGGCGCGCATGTTGGAAGGCGGCGAGGATCCGCGCTATCTGGCGCGGCGCATCACGCGCATGGCGATTGAGGATATTGGCCTGGCCGATCCTGCGGCCGCCCGGCATTGCCTTGATGCCTGGGCGCTTTACGAGCGGCTTGGCAGCCCAGAGGGCGAGTTGGCGTTGGGGCAGGCGGTGATCTATCTGGCGCTGGCGCCGAAGTCGAATGCCGGCTACGCGGCCTATAAAGGCGCACGGGCCGAGGCCCGGCGGACCGGCAGCCTGATGCCACCCGCCCATATCCTGAACGCGCCAACCAAGATGATGAAGGACCAAGGCTATGGGGCCGGCTATGCCTATGACCATGACGCCGAGGACGGCTTCAGCGGCCAGAACTATTTCCCCGATGGTCTGAAGCGCCCGGTCCTCTACACTCCGGTCGAACGCGGCTTCGAGCGGGAGCTGAAGCGCCGGCTGGATTGGTTCGTCAGCCAGCGTCTGAAGCGCGGCGGTTGACTTTGCGCCGCCAACGGCACAGGAGCAGCCCATGATGAACCCATTCCTTCAGGTCGCCATCGGCGGCGCGGCGGGCGCAACGGCGCGCTATGCCGTCTATCGCGCCATCGCCTGGCACGGTCCCGGCTTTCCCATCGCCACCGGCGTCGTCAACGTGCTGGGCAGCTTCGCCATGGGCGTGCTGGCCATGGCCTTGGCCATGCGGCTCGGCAACCACTATGCGCCGCTTCTGCTGACAGGCGTCTTGGGCGGCTTCACGACGTTTTCGGCCTTTTCGCTGGACGCGTTGACGCTGTGGGAACGTGGGCAGATCTGGGGCATGGCGACCTATGTCCTGGCGTCAGTGGTGCTGTCGCTGGCGGCGGTCGTCGCCGGGCTGGCGCTTGGACGGGGGATCTGGGCATGAGCGGTGTTCAGACGATCACCGTGGGCCAGGACGAGGCCGAGATGCGCCTGGACCGCTGGCTGAAGAAGCGGTTCCCGCAGCTGTCGCAAGGCGCGGTCGAGAAGATGTGCCGCACCGGCCAGCTGCGGGTCGATGGTGGCCGCGTCAAGGCCGCCACCCGGATCGAGCCGGGGCAGGAGGTGCGCGTCCCGCCGCTGCCCGACGCCCAGCCCGTCCAGACCAAGCCTCGCCCCATCGGGCCGCGCCTGACCGACGGCGATACGCAGATGATCCAGTCCGCCGTCCTGTGGAAAGACGAACACATCATCGCGCTGAACAAGCCGCCGGGCCTTCCTAGCCAGGGCGGCAGCGGCCTGGGCGGTCGCCACGTCGACGGCCTGACCGAGGCGCTGATGTTCGGCTTCAAGGACCGGCCCAAGCTGGTGCACCGGCTGGACAAGGACACCTCGGGCGTCCTGCTTCTGGCGCGCACCGACCGCGTGGCGCGCGCCCTGTCCGAGGCGTTCCGGTCGCGCACCACCCGCAAGATATACTGGGCGGCGGTGGCGGGCGTGCCGCATCCGCGGATGGGCACCGTCCGCTATGGCTTGGTCAAGGGCGGCGGCGGGCGCGGCGACAACGAAAAGATGATCGCTGTTCATCCGCGCGACATCGACACCACCGAAGGGGCCAAGCGCGCGACGACGGACTATGCCGTTCTGGATGCGCTGGCGACGCGGGCCAGCTGGTGTGCGCTGGTGCCCATCACCGGGCGGACCCACCAGCTGCGTGCCCACATGGCGGAATTGGGCCACCCGATCGTCGGTGACGGCAAGTATGGAGGCTCGGGGCAGGAAAATCTGGGCGACGGCTGGGGCGCGCAACTGGGCGGAGAGATCAGCAAGAAGCTACACCTGCACGCCCGCAGCCTGTCCTTCGACCATCCGATCACCAAGAAGCGCATGACGCTGACCGCGCCCTTGCCCGAACACATGCAGCGGACGTGGAAATCGCTAGGTTGGCACGAGAACGACGTTCCCGACGATCCGTTCGCGGAGGCCGAATGAGGCTGGTCGTCTTCGACGTCGACGGCACGCTGGTCGACAGCCAGGATCATATCCACCACGCAATGAGCTTTGCCTTCAAAGAGGCCGGACTGACCCCGCTGCCCAAGGCACGGGTGCTGACCATCGTGGGGCTGTCCTTGCCCGTCGCCGTGGCCGAACTGGCGCCCGAGGCCGATGTCCAGACGCAGGCGCGGATCGTGTCCGGCTACAAGGACAGCTTCATGCGGGCGCGGCTGGAACGGGCGGCGCCGCTTTATCCCGGTGCGATGGAGTGCCTTGACCAGCTGGCTGCGCGGGACGACCTGCTGCTGGCGGTCGCCACCGGCAAGTCCCGGCGCGGTCTGGATGCGATGATCACGGCGCATGGCCTTCAGGGCAGGTTCATCAGCCTGCAGACGGCGGACGGCCACCCGTCGAAGCCGCACCCATCTATGCTGTTGGCCGCGCTGGCCGAGACGGGGGCCGAGGCGTCGCGGTCGGTGATGGTGGGTGACACCAGCTTCGACATGCTGATGGCCCGTGCGGCGGGCGTGCAGGGCTTTGGCGTCAGCTGGGGATATCACCCGGTCAGGGCGTTGACCGATGCCGGCGCCGCGCAGGTTGCGTGCGATTTCGACACCCTGACCCGGACAATCGAGGAGTGGGCCGAATGAGCGAATGGAAGGCGCGCAGGTTCTGGACGCGGGTCGACACCCGCGCCACCGATGGCGGGCACGAGATCCTGCTGGACGACCGTGTGCTGCGGACGCCCGGCAAGCTGCCATTGGTGCTGCCGACCGCACCACTGGCGCAGGCAATCGCCGCCGAGTGGGATGCACAGTCGCAGGAGATCCTGCCCCATACGATGCCGCTGACGCGGTCCGCCAATTCGGCCGTCGAGAAGGTCCTGCCGCAGGTCGAGGGTGTGGTCGAGATGCTGGCCGAATATGGCGGCACCGATCTTCTGTGCTATCGCGCGGCCGAACCCGTCGAACTGGTCGAACGGCAAGCGGCCGAATGGGACCCGCTTCTGGATTGGGCGACTGACCAGATGGGGTCCACCCTGCGCGTCACGACGGGCGTCATCCCGGTCAAGCAGTCCTCTGACGCTGTCGCAAGGTTGCAGGCGGAAGTGGCGGCCCTTGACCTTTGGGGGCTGACGGCGCTGCACGATCTGGTGACCATTCCCGGCTCTCTGGTCTTGGGGCTGGCGGTCATCCGCGGCCGGCTGACCGCGGCCGAGGCGCATCGCCTGTCCCGCATCGACGAGGATTTCCAGATCGAACGGTGGGGCGCCGACGAGGACGCGGCCGAGGCGGCCGAGGAACGGCGCCTGTCCATGGAATGGGCAGAGAGGCTTTGGCAGCTGTCCCGCGTGGGTTGAATGCGTCAGCCGGGCGTGACGCGGTTCTTGACGGGGCGGTTTGTATCGGCACAATGTCGCCTATTAGGACGGCAATCTGCACGCTGTGCTATGACGACAAGGGCCGGTCTCGGTCCGCATTGCCTTCGGGCCACGCGCGACAGCCCGGACGCTCCAACACAGAGGTAACAATGAAAAAATCGGTTTTCCTGGGAACGGTGGCCGCAGCGACGATGATCGCTGGCATGGGCCTTGCCCAAGAGGGTTCGACCCTGGCCCAGGTCAAGGAACGTGACGAGTTGAACTGCGGCGTGAACACGGGCCTTGTGGGCTTCGCCGCGCCGGATGCCAGCGGCAACTGGACGGGTTTCGACGTGGCCTATTGCCGCGCGCTGGCCGCGGCCGTGCTGGGCGACCCGAACAAGGTGCGCTTCGTGCCGACCACCGGCCAGACCCGCTTCACGGCGCTGAGCTCGGGCGAGGTGGACGTGCTGGCCCGCAACTCGACCTGGACATTCTCTCGCGATACGGATCTGGCGCTGGATTTCGTGGGCGTGAACTATTACGACGGCCAAGGTTTCATGGTCCGCAAGGATTTGGGCGTGACCTCGGCCAAGGAACTCGACGGGGCGACGATCTGCATCCAGACCGGCACCACGACCGAACTGAACCTGGCCGACTATTTCCGTGCCAACAACATGAGCTACACGCCCGTCAACATCGACAGCAATGCCGAGGGTGAGCAGCAGTACATGGCTGGTGCCTGCGACGCCTACACGACCGACGCGTCGGGTCTGGCGGCGACGCGCGCCGCCTTCGCAGATCCCGAGAACCACATCATCCTGCCCGAGATCATTTCCAAGGAACCGCTTGGGCCGGCAGTTCGCCATGGCGACAACAACTGGGGTGACATCGCCCGCTGGACGCTGAACGCGCTGATCGCGGCCGAGGAATACGGCGTCACTTCGCGTAACATCGAGGAACTGGTCCGGTCCTCCAACAATCCCGAGGTCCAGCGCCTTCTGGGGGTGTCGGACGAACTGGGCGCGATGATGGGCCTTGACGCCGAATGGGCGCGCCGCGCCATCCTGGCCGGCGGTAACTATGGCGAGATCTTTGCGGCCAATATCGGCGAACAGACCCCGATCGGCCTGGCCCGCGGGCTGAACGCGCAGTGGACGCAGGGCGGCCTGCTCTACGCGCAGCCGTTCCGCTGATCCAACGGACCTCGCGGGCCTGTTCGGGACCGCGGGGTCACCATATCCAACGATAAGCCTGCCCATTTGAAAACGGCGCCAAGCCGATGGCAGGTCACAGGGGTGAAGATGATGACCGACCTCTCGGTACCGGCGAGCCCGCCGTTCCGGCTGAGCATGCTGATCCATGACCGACGATACCGGTCGCTGACCTTCCAGGTGATCGTGTTCATCCTGGTGATGGCGCTGTTCTGGTGGCTGATCAACAACACGCTGCAGAACCTGGCGCTTTTGGGAAAAAGCTTCGACTTCGGCTTTCTGTTTCAGCGTGCGGGATACGACATCCCGCAGACGCCGATCCCCTACACCGCCGACGACACGCATCTGCGCGCGGCCGTCGTGGGCCTGCTGAACACGCTGATCGTCGCGGTCCTGGGCTGCATCTCGGCCACGGTTCTGGGGGTAATCGTCGGCGTGGCGCGGCTGTCGAAGAACTGGCTGTTTGCGCGGCTGATGACCGTCTTCGTCGAGATCTTCCGCAACATGCCGCTGCTGCTGTGGATCCTGATCATCTATGCGATCTTCACCGAAATCCTGCCACCGCCCAACGCCTATCGCGGCGAGAACCCGGCCTGGTCGATGATCCTGTTCGACAACGTGGCGCTGACCAACCGCTATACCTCGATTCCGACACTGGGGATGACGAACGACCCCGGCAGCCTGGACTTGGGGGCGCGGATCACCTTCAACTGGGCGACCATAGCCTTCGTCGTGGTGCTGGTCGCCGGTTGGTTCGCGCGCCGGGCGATCCGCGACCACGCGCAGTCCGTTCAGGACCGGACCGGCGAACGGCCGACGACTTGGTGGAAGACGCTGGCGGTGATGGTGCTGCCGTCGCTGTTCCTGATCTGGTATTTCGGCCTGCATCTGGAACCGCCCAGCCTGCAGGGCTTCAACTTCTCGGGCGGTCTGAACGTCTCGAACGGGCTTGTCGCGTTGTGGCTGGCTTTGACGCTCTATACCGCCGCCTTCATCGCCGAGATCGTGCGCGCCGGCATCCTGGCGGTCAGCCGCGGCCAGTCCGAGGCCGCCTTTGCTTTGGGCCTGCGCCCGAACCGCACGATGAACCTCGTGATCCTGCCGCAGGCGCTGCGGGTGATCATCCCGCCGCTGATCTCGCAGTACCTGAACCTGACCAAGAACAGCTCTCTGGCCATCGCGGTCGGCTACATGGACCTGCGAGGCACGCTTGGCGGCACGACGCTGAACCAGACGGGTCGGGAACTTGAAGCGATCGTGCTGATGATGCTGACGTATCTGGTCCTCAGCCTGATCATCTCGGCCGGGATGAACGTCTTCAACGCTCGCGTCAAGCTGAAGGAGCGGTGAGATGAGCGACACCCACGCCCAGACCGTTCCCTTCGTCCGCGACACGATGCTGCCCGCCGCCCCGCCGCCCGACCGGCAATCGGGGGCGATCCGCTGGCTGCGCGAGAACCTGTTCTCGGGGCCGGTGAACACGGTCCTGACGATCCTGGGGGCACTGATCATCTGGTTCCTGGTCGCGACCTTCTGGGACTGGTTCGCGCATTCCGTCTGGAACGCGTCGAGCCTGTCCGAATGCCGCGACATCATCGCCGCCACCTGGGGCGAGGGTGCCCGCGGCGCCTGCTTCGCCGTCATCCGAGAGCGCTGGAACCAGTACGTCTTCGGCTTCTACCCGCCGGAGCTTTACTGGCGGCCGACGATGACCTTCGGCCTGCTGATGGTCGCGCTGGCGCCGGTGCTGTTCGGCGCATCGCTGACGATCCGCCGCGTGGTGCTGGGCGTCACCGCCATCGTCACGCTGGCCGCGATGATGTGGCTGGGCGTTCCGGCCGGTTGGCTGGCCTTCACCGTCGTCGTCCTGGCCTTCGGCTTCCTCGCGTCCGAGCGCAACATCGCTTGGCTTCTGCCGTTCTCGATCGTCTATCCGCTGCTGGGGGTCTGGTTTCTCTGGGGCGGAACGCTCTGGGGGCCGATCTTCGTGCTGGCGGGGCCTGTGCTAGGCTGGCTGGCGTGGCGGCTGCTGGGCAGCCGGGCGCCGATGCTGGGCGTGATCGCGGCAGCGCTGGTCACCGTCATCTTCTGGCTGTTCCTGGCCGGAGACGCGGCGACCGACGCGCAAGCGCTGATCCCGCTGGCGATCGAGCCGGTGCGGTCCGACCGCTTCGGGGGTTTTCTACTGTCGCTGACCATCGGCGTGGCGGGCATTGCGCTGTCGCTGCCGCTTGGCATCGTGCTGGCTCTGGCGCGGCGGTCGGACATGTTCCTGATCAAGTCGCTGGCCGTCATGTTCATCGAGTTCATCCGCGGCGTTCCGCTGATCGCGCTGCTGTTCGTGGCGTCCCTGCTGCTGAACTACTTCCTGCCGCCGGGCACCAGCTTCGACATCATCCTGCGGGTCATCATCATGGTGACGATCTTCGCCGCCGCCTACATGGCCGAGGTGATCCGCGGCGGTCTTGCCGCCCTGCCCAAGGGCCAGTACGAGGCCGCCGATGCGCTCGGCCTGGACTACTGGAAGGCGCAGCGGCTGATCGTGCTGCCTCAGGCGCTGAAGATCAGCATCCCGGGCATCGTGTCGACCTTCATCGGCATGTTCAAGGACACGACGCTGGTGACTTTCGTCGGCCTCTACGACCCGCTGAAGTCGATGTCGGACGCCGTCCGCGCCAACATCGCCTGGAAGGGCATCTACTGGGAGCCGTTCATCTTCGTCGGCGCCATCTTCTTTCTCATCTGCTTCGGCATGTCGCGATACTCGATGTATCTGGAACGCCGGCTGCAGCGCGACCACAGGTAGGACCCGATGAGCGAACAGACAACGCGCCAACAGATGACGATCAGCGACGAGGTCGCCATCGACATCCGCAACATGAACAAGTGGTACGGCAGCTTCCACGTGCTTCGCGACATCGACCTGACGGTCCATCGCGGGGAACGGATCGTCATCGCCGGACCCTCGGGTTCGGGCAAGTCCACCTTGATCCGCTGCATCAACCGTCTGGAGGAACACCAGTCCGGCCACATCGTCGTCGACGGGGTGGAACTGACGAACGACATCAAGAACATCGACAAGGTGCGGTCGGAAGTCGGCATGGTGTTCCAGCACTTCAACCTGTTCCCGCACCTGACGGTGCTGGAGAACTGTACGCTGGCGCCGATCTGGGTCCGCAAGGTCCCGCGCAAGCAGGCCGAAGCGACGGCTCGGCGGTTCCTGGAGAAGGTCAAGATCCCCGAGCAGGCCGACAAGTATCCGGGCCAGCTGTCGGGCGGTCAGCAGCAGCGCGTGGCGATCGCCCGTTCGCTCTGCATGCAGCCCAAGATCATGCTGTTCGACGAGCCGACCAGCGCGCTGGACCCCGAGATGATCAAGGAGGTCCTGGACACCATGATCGAGCTGGCCGAGGAGGGGATGACGATGATCTGCGTCACTCACGAGATGGGCTTCGCGCAGGCCGTTGCGAACCGGGTGATCTTCATGGACCAGGGCCAGATCGTCGAGCAGAACAGTCCGACCGAGTTCTTCAACAATCCGAAGTCAGAACGGACCAAGCTGTTCCTCAGCCAGATCCTGGGTCACTGAGCGGTCATGGCCAGGCTGAAGCAGTGCGTGCGGATTCCTGCCGCGCTGCCAGCCGTGGCAATGGCTCCTCCTTGACGGAGCTGATTGGCTGACGAAATCAGTTCGGCTGCCAGGCGAAGCAGCGGCGAAGTCACACAGCTGCCTCCACTGGTCAGCATGTGGCGGCGTCCACGACCGAACTGCGAAACTGCCACCTTCGACAATTCGCAGGCGTAGGACGCGTCGGCGGGGCAGTCTGCCGGGATGGGCGGAGCCCCCCCGCCGGGTGAATCAGGTGCGCCCGTCGAAGCGGATGAAATCCTTGACGCTACCTTGTCGGGGCTGCACCTCGCGCCAGTCGTCGATCTGGAAATCCACGACCAGCGTCGCGGCAGTCGGATAGCGGCGGAACTCCGGATCGACCGGCGTATGGGCCGGCAGCAATGCGGCAAATTCCGAGATGCCGGGGTTGTGGCCCAGCATCATCACCGTGGGCTGCGTCGCGGTCTTCAGCACCGCCAGCATCCGGTCGGGCCCCGCCTGATAGAGCGATGGCTCGATCCGGACCGATGGGCGGACCTCCAGCGGTGCGCCTGCAATCACCGACCAGGTTTCCCGAGTGCGCGCCGAGGAGGAGCAAAGCACTTCCTCGGGCTCATAGCCCCGGCTGGCCATCCAGTCTCCAAGCGCGCGGGCGGATCGGCGGCCGCGGTCATTCAGCGGTCGGTCATGATCGTCCAGTGTCGGATCGTCCCAGGCCGACTTGGCGTGGCGGGTCAGGATCAGGCGTCTGTAGCCATGTGGGGTCATCGCGGGCTGCCTTTCGTGCCACCGGTCCGCGCAGCCTGCCACAGCAGTCGCCCGGCCTGCAAGCCGGTCAGAGGCCGGTATCGCCCTGACGCAGTCCGCGCGGCTTGACCCGCGGCTCGGTGGTGCGGATCAGAGAGCCTGCGCCATGTTCGGTGAACAGTTCCAGCAGGCAAGCGTTCGGCACGCGCCCATCCAGGATCACCACGGCCCGCACTCCGTCCTCGAGCGCCTTGAGTGCGGTTTCGGTCTTGGGAATCATGCCGCCCGCGATCTGGCCGTCCGCGATCATGGCGCGAACCTGATCGGGGTGAAGCGCGGTCACGACTTCGCCCGAGGCGTCCTTGACGCCCGACACGTCGGTCAAGAGCAGCAGCCGGTCGGCCTGGAGCGCCCCGGCGATGGCGCCGGCGGCTGTGTCGCCGTTGACGTTGAAGGTCTCGTTATCCTCCATCCCGGTGGCGACGGGGGCGATGACCGGGATCATGCCCGCGCCATAGAGGTCACGGATGATCTGGACGTTCATCTCGACCGGTCGACCGACGAAGCCCAGTTCGGGGTCGTCGACCTCGCAGACCATCATGTCGTCGTCCTTGCCCGAGATGCCGACCGCACGACCGCCCGCATCGTTGATGGCCTGGACGATGCGCTTGTTGACCAGGCCTGACAGGACCATCTCGACCACTTCGACGGTCTCCTTGGTGGTCACGCGCTTGCCGCGCACGAAGCGGCTTTCGATCCCCAGCCGGTCCAGCAGGTTGTTGATCATCGGTCCGCCGCCGTGGCAGACGACCGGGTTCATGCCGACCTGCTTCATCAGCACGATGTCGCGTGCGAATTCGGCCATAGCGTCGTCGTCGCCCATCGCATTGCCGCCGAACTTGACCACAACGACCGCGCCCGAATATCGCTGGAGGTAGGGCAGGGCCTCGGAAAGGGTGCGGGCGGTGGCGATCCAGTCACGATTCATGTTCTGCGTTCTCATCCTGAGGGTCCCTGGCTGACGGGGCGGACCCTAGGGCGCATGGGCCGATCAGTCCAGCCCGGCGATGATCGTGCGCAACGTGGCGATGCCGTGGCCTTTCTCGGACGATGTCACCACGATTTCGGGATAGGCGGCAGGGTGCTTCTGCAGCGCCTCCTCGACTTGGGCCAGGACCGGCTTGATTGCGTTCGGGCCCAGCTTGTCGGTCTTGGTCATGACCACCTGGAAAGGCACGGCAGAGCGGTCCAGCAGGGTCATGATCTCGTGGTCGACATCCTTCACGCCGTGGCGCGAATCGATCAGGCAGAAGGCGCGGCGGAGCGTCTGGCGCCCCGCCAGATAGTTCTTCAGCAGCGCCTGCCACTTGGCGACCACCGCGACCGGCGCCTTGGCGAAACCATAGCCGGGCAGGTCGACCAGATAGGCCTGTTCGCCCAGGGTGAAATAGTTGATTTCCTGCGTGCGGCCGGGGGTGTTCGACGCGCGCGCGATGCCCTTGCGGCCTGTCAGCGCGTTGATCAGGCTGGACTTGCCGACATTGCTGCGACCGGCGAAGCAGACCTCGGGGCGGTCGGCGGCAGGCAGGCCGTCCATGGCGACGACGCCCTTGAGGAAATCGACCGGACCCGCGAACAGCAGGCGCGCGGCCTCGGCCGCGGCGGGATCGGGTTCGGGGGCAACGGGGAAGGCGACTTTCATGCGGCGACCTGATCCTGGAGGCGGATCTGGCCGCCGGTGACGACCTCGGCGAAGACGCCGAAATCCGTATGGCCGTAAAGGCGGTTCAGCGTCGAGACCATGTCGATGTCACGCTGTCCGGTGGCGGTATCCGCGCTGGTGGCATCGCAGCGACCGACATGGGCGCTAATGCGCAGTTCGACGTCGGCGACCTGGATGACATGGCCGACCAGGTCGCGTTCCGCGAAAGGTGGCCAGCCGTCGATCCACAGATTGCCGCGCCAGCGATGGGTTCCGAAGGTCTGTCCTGCACGTGCTTCAAGGTCGGCAAGGCTGGTCAACGACAGGACCGAGATCCACGGCCACTTCTGGTCTGTCCAGATGGCCGCGCCGCGGACCAGCCGCGTCGGCGCTGGCAGGTCCTGCGGCCAGAGCGGTCGCAGCCAGTCGATCAGACAAGGACCGTCGGTGTCGGGATCGACCGCGATCTCTCCGTGGCTTGGATGCGACAGATGCAGCCGGCCATCCCGCCAGCCGCCCTGGATCGCCTGCAGGTCAAGGCAGGCGACGCCGCGCAGGAAGCAGGACTTGGGCAGCCAGCGATCCGGCTGCCCCCCGCTCTGGCTGGCGATCGCATGACGCTCTCCTCCTTCGGTGAGGATCGCCCATTCGCGGTCGCCGGGCAGGCGGCGGGCCGCCTGCAGGGTGACGCTGTCCAGCCCCTCTCCGCCGACCGACTTGATCGGGTGGCGGCGGATCAGGGCCAGCCGCGCGGTCACTTGCCGCCCGCGCGCCGGCGTGCCGGCAACGAGGACTTGATGTTGCCGAACAGGTCCGGCCGCGCGCCGTGCATCGACATGATCGTGTACTGCTGGATGATCGTGATCACGTTGTTGGTGATCCAGTAGAGCACCAGACCCGAGGCGAAGCCGCCGAGCATGAACATGAAGATCCAGGGCATCCAGGCGAAGATCATCTTCTGCGCCGGATCGGTCGGAGCCGGGTTCAGACGCTGCTGCATCCACATGCTGATCCCCAGCAGGATCGCCAGCGCGGGTAGCGACAGCGAGTGCAGCAGCGTTCCCTGTGCCGGTGCCGCATAGGGAAGCAGGCCGAACAGGTTCAGAAGGCTGGACGGATCTGGCGCGGACAGGTCATGGATCCAGCCGATCCAGGGCGCGTGCCGCAATTCGATCGTGACGAAGATCACCTTGTAGAGCGAGAAGAAGATCGGGATCTGCAGCAGGATCGGCAGGCAGCCGGCGGCCGGGTTCACTTTTTCGCGCTTGTAGAGCTCCATGACCTCTTTCTGGAACTTCATGCGGTCGTCGCCGGTGCGGTTCTTGATCTCCTCCATCTGCGGCTGCAGTTCCTTCATCTTCGC
Source organism: Pseudomonadota bacterium (assembly GCA_036338635.1). Lineage (GTDB taxonomy): Bacteria > Pseudomonadota > Alphaproteobacteria > Rhodobacterales > Rhodobacteraceae > Paracoccus. The sequence continues at coordinate 23,094 of JAYZBS010000005.1, forward strand.
CATCGAGATGTAGGACTTGCGCGCCAGGGGGAAGACGAGCGTCTTCAACACGAAGGTCAGCGCGATGATCGCCCACCCCATGTTGCCGATAATGCCGTGCAGCCAGTGCAGCAGGCGGAAGATGGGCTTAGTCAGGAAGTAGAACCAGCCCCAGTCGATGGCATCGACGAAACGCTCGATGCCGGGGGATTCCTCGTAGGCGTCCAGAACCTCCCAGACCTTGGCGCCGGCAAACAGATAGCTGTCGGCGGTCAGTTGCGTACCCGGCTGCACGGTCTGCATCGGGAAGCGGGCCTCGGTCTGGTAGATGTCGGCACCGTCGGCGTACTTCACCACGGCAGTGAAGGCCTGGCCCGGGGCGGGCGCCAGCGTCGTCATCCAGTACTTGTCGGTGAAGCCGATCCAGCCGTTCGAAGTGACGTCGAACACCGCGGCCCGACCTTCGCGCGCGACGGGGTCCAGTTCGGCGATGTCGCCATAGTCCATCTCGATCAGGGTGCCGTCTTCCATGCCCACGACGCCTTCGTGCAAAACGAAGTAGTTCTGGGTGTCCGGACGTCCGTGCCGCGCAATGATGCCGTAGGGCGCGGCCTGGAACGCGGTGTCGCCGTCGTTCTGGATGCTCTGCGAGACGGTGAAGAGATAGTTGTCGTCCAGTTGGAAGGTGCGGCGGAAGACCTGGCCCGAGCCATTGTCCCAGGCCAGCGTGACCGGCTGGCCGGGGGACAGCACGTCGCCGGATTCAAGCGACCAGACGGTGCCGGGGCCGGGGACGGCCGACGGATCGACGCCGGGACCGGGGGTCCAGCCATAGACGGTGTAATAGGGCTTATAGGCCGCAGGATCGGCGGTGACGCTGTCATCGGCCGTGGCCGACGAGGGCGACAGAAGCCGGACATCGGGCGAATCTTCGTCCAGCGTTTCCTCGTACCGGGTCAGCAGCAGGTCATCAACCCGTCCGCCCAGCAGCGAGATCGAACCGGCCAGAGCCTCGGACGCGATGGGCACGCGCGCCACCGGGTCGGCAGCCTCTGGCGCCGCGGCCAGGTCCGCGGGCGCGGTGCCGGTCTCGACGGGGGCCAAGGGCTGGTCCGTGATCGCCTGTTCCGCCAGTGGCTGGCCCGAGGGCTGGTCCGACACCGGTTCGGGGGCGAAGACCGTGTACCAGACCAGGATCACCAGGAACGACAGGACCGTCGCCAGGATCAGATTGCGGTTGTTGTCTTCCATACTTCGGTTACCACCGTCATCGCGTCAGTCGCGCCGGTTCAACAGAAGGGACCCCGAAAGGTCAAGCGGATTTGGCATGCGGCGCAGGAATACAAGGGTCTTCGCGCGGCATTTGCGGCTGCCTGGCGTTGGCGGTCGATGTCTGCGCATGCGGCCAATCGCCGCCGTGGCTGTCAGCCGTGGCGCGCGATCGTCGGAAGATCCCGGGACGAGGTCCTGTGGCGCGCGAGGAAGTCGAAGCTCTGGTTCAGCGGAACCGGCCGAGAGATAGCATAACCCTGCACCTCGTCGCAGCCCATCTGTGCGAGGAAGCCATATTCCTCGCGCGTCTCGACGCCCTCGGCCAGCGTCGCGATGCCAAGCCGTTCCGCCAGCGCCAGGATCGCCAGGATCATGCGCTGCTGGTTGGGATCGATGTCGCAGGCGGTCACGAAGCTGCGGTCGATCTTGATGCGGTTGATTCCGAACTGCCGGATCGCGTCCAAGCTGGCATAGCCGGTGCCGAAATCGTCCAGATCGATCTGGCAGCCGGCCTCGGCCAGCTTGCGCAGATTGGCGCGGGTCTCGGCGCTGCTGGTCAGCGGCCCCACGCTTTCCAGAACCTCGACTACTAAACGACGCGGAGGGATGTCGTGGCGGTCCAACTCCCACAAAAGGCAGTCAGCGAAGCCCGCATCCGACAGTTCGCAGTTCGAGATGTTGATCGAGACCGTCGGCACGTCGAAGCCGGCCTCGTCCCAGGACCTCAGCGCTGCCAGCGATTGCGCCAGCATGCACAGGGTCAGGTTGTTGTGATCCGCATCCGACATCTGCGGCATGAACGCCCCGGGCGCCAGCACGCCGCGTTGCGGATGGTTCCAGCGGGCGAGCGCTTCGAAGCCGGTGATCCGACCGGTGTGGCAGCTGACCTGGGGCTGGAACCACGCCTCGATCTGCTCGGCCCTGACGGCGTCGCTGACCGTGGCGACCAGCTCGGGTCCTGCCAGCTTCGGGTCGTGGGTAAACAGGCTCAGCTGGCCCAGTGACCGCCCATCGACCATCTCCATCCGGCGGCGGGCATTGATCATCAGCGCGCCAAGATCGGGAAGGTCGGGGGATTGGGCGTGGACCAGCACGCCGGACATGACGGGGGTCACGGTCGTTCCGGACAGCGGAACCGGCATCTGCCCCTGCTGCTGCAGGCGGCGCGCGATATGCAGCGCCTCCTGATCGGTACGGTTGCGCAGGATGAACGCAAAGAGGCCAGGGGCAATGATCTGCAACGGATCGTGGTGCCGCACCGCACGCCCCAGTGTCATTGACAGCTGGACCAGCAGGTGGCTGAGCGCCGTCTTGTCCAGCAAGCGGCCCAGAACCTCGGTGTTCTCGAGCCGCAGGATCAGGACGGACCGAGAGACGTCGCCTGCCTCTGACACGGTGCACAGCAGCTTGCGGATGGGCGAAAACAGGCGATGGACGTTCCTGGGCATGCCGGACCTCTCACGGAATCAACGTGATCAGGTCTAGCGTGCAATGCTTTTCGTTCGGTTAATGTTCCAAAGTTTCGTCGCCAAGCCGCGGAATGTCCTGCGCGGCACCACCGGGCGCGGGAAACAGCGAGGCGAAATCGAACAGCTTCGGGTCCAGCAGATGCGACGGGCGCACGTTCATCAGCGAGCGGAACATGACCTGTCGACGGCCCGGTGTGCGCGCCTCCCATTCATCCAGCAGCCGCTTGACCTGCACGCGCTGCAGACCTTCCTGGCTGCCGCAGAGGTCGCAGGGGATGATCGGATAGCTCATCGCGCGCGCAAAGCGGTCGCAATCGGCCTCGGCCACGTAGGCCAGGGGGCGAAGGACGTTCAGGTCGCCATCCTCGTTCAGCAGCTTCGGCGGCATGGTCGCCAGCCGGCCGCCGTGGAAGAGGTTCATGAAGAACGTCTCGAGGATGTCGTCGCGGTGATGTCCCAGCACCACGGCGGAACAGCCCTCCTCGCGCGCGATGCGATAGAGGTTGCCGCGCCGGAGCCTTGAACAGAGCGCGCAATAGGTGCGGCCCTGCGGCACCTTTTCCTTCACGATGGAATAGGTGTCCTGGTATTCGATCCTGTGGGCGACACCGCGCGCCTGCAGGAACTCGGGCAGGACGGTCGCCGGAAAGCCCGGCTGCCCCTGGTCGAGGTTGCAGGCCAGCAGGTCGACCGGCAGCAGTCCGCGCCACTGAAGCTCGTGCAGGATCGCCAGCAACGTATAGCTGTCCTTGCCGCCCGACAGGCACACCAGCCAGCGATCGCCGGAGCGGATCATACCATAGTCCTCGATCGCGGCGCGCGTTTCGCGGACGAGACGCTTGCGCAGCTTGCGGAACTCGGTCCCCTGCGGGGCGCCGGCGAACAGCGGATGGATTTCGGAGTCGTCAGTGTCGTCCAGCATGGCGGGCCTCTTCGTGATCGGGATCGGCGCCCGGAACGGGGTCATAGCCGCAGCCGCCGCAGGGATGGCAGCGCGCGATGCGGCGCAGGGTCAGCCAGCCTCCGCGAAAGGCGCCATGACGTTCCAGCGCATCCATCGCATAGGCCGAGCAGGTCGGTTGGAACCGGCAACCATGTCCGACCCAGGGCGACGCGACAAGGCGGTAGGCCCGCACCGGAAGGGTCGCGATGCGCGCCAGGGGGCTCATCCGTGGACCTTGGCCATGGCGCGCGCGAAATCCTCGCGCAGGTCCTCGAAGCAGCGCCCGATGGTCGCCTCTGGGCGGCCGACAAGGACATAGTCCCAGCCGGGCCGGCCAAGTGCCGGCATTCCCAGACGGGCGATTTCGCGCAGGCGGCGCTTGGCGCGATTGCGCGCGACCGCATTGCCGATCTTTTTCGAGCAGGTGAAGCCGACGCGCGCCGGCCCCTCGTCCTCGCGCCTGCGGGCCTGCAACAGGAACCCGGGCGTGCCCTGCCGTTTCGCGCGCGATGCGGCCAGGAAATCGGCCCGCTTTTGCAGGACGGGAGGCATGCGAAATGCCGCCGTGCCGGCATCCCTTGGCTGATCTTCAGCAGGATGGGGCAGTGGCGGCATGTCGAAAGCCTTCATGCGGCGGCCATGGCCGCCGGCGTGATCGCCTGTCGCGGTCAGGCCGACAGACGCTTGCGGCCCTTGGCGCGACGGCGGTTCAGCACCAGACGGCCGCCCTTGGTGGCCATGCGGGCGCGAAAGCCGTGACGGCGCGCACGAACGAGGTTCGACGGTTGGAAGGTGCGCTTCATGGTCAGTCTCCGGATCGGTTCTTGCGGGGGGCGGCCAGACGGGGCAGGGTGGCCGAAAGCCGCCCCGCGCCATGGCGCCGGTTGTTCGAAGCCCGCTGGATAGTGGACCCGCCCGCCTGCGTCAACACTTCATCGCGCCCCGCGCGCAGATCGGTCTTGAACGGAACCCTGCGATCATCACATTCGTTTGATGTGCAATCCAATCCTCGCGTGGCCGATAACCGGCGCTGGCCATACCACAATCCGGACAAGATGCGACTGAATACGATCTCTGGCCGATTCGCCGCGCTGACGACCATGTTCGTCATCCTGGCCGAGTTGTTCATCCTGCTGCCGTCCCTGGCAAGCTTCCGGCTGGATTTTCTCGAATCGCGGCTGGAGCGCGCGCAGATCGCCAGCCTTGCCCTGCTGGCGACCGATGATTCGCTGGCCACCGATCTGGAAAGCGAACTCTTGCAGAACGCGGGCGTCCTGAACGTCGTCCTGCGGCGCAACGACATCCGGCAACTGGTCCTGTCGTCGCGCATCCCCGGACCCATTGCCGCGACCTACGACCTGAGGGACGAGGACGTGCTCCAGACGATCGACGATTCGCTCGCGGTGCTTCTGGACCGGCAGGACCGGGTGATCCGAGTCATCGGCTCACCGGTGAACCAGGCGGGCCAGCTGATCGAGATCACCATGCAGACCCAGCCCCTGCGGCAGGCGATGATCGACTATGCCCTGCGGCTTCTCGGCGTGTCGGCCATGTTCTCGATCCTGACGGCAATCCTTCTGTTCCTGGCGGCGCAGCGCCTGATCCTGGTGCCGATCCGTCGGGTGATCACGCACATGACCGCCTATGCCAACGCCCCCGAGGATGCGCGCCACATCATCATCCCCGACGCGCGCCTGGCCGAACTGAACGAAGCCGAGACCGCGCTGCAGTCCATGCAGCAGACGGTGACGTCCTCGCTGAAGCAGAAAGAGCGGATGGCTCAGCTGGGGCAGGCGGTGGCCAAGATCAGCCACGACCTGCGCAACATCCTGACGACGGCGCAGATCTTCGCCGACCGGCTGGAGGAAAGCGCCGATCCCAAGGTCCGCCGTGCCGCGCCTAAGCTGGTCAACTCAATCACCCGCGCCGTGAACCTGTGCGAGACAACGCTTGCCTTCGGCAAGGCCGAGGAGCCGATGCCGACGCTGTCACGGTTTAATCTGGCGCAGCTGGCCGCCGAGGTGGTCGAGGCCGAGACCCTGGCGGGCGAAATGTCGGGGCAGGTCGATTTCATCACGGACATCCCGCCCAGCATGATGATTCGCGCTGACCGCGATCAACTCTACCGCGTCCTGGCGAACCTGGCGCGCAATGCCCGCCAGGCAATCGAGGCGACCGGCCAGCCCGGCACCGTCGAGATCGGCGCCGGAGAGGGCGATGCCGACTGGTGGATCAAGGTCTGCGACACGGGTCCGGGTTTGCCCGACAAGGCGCGGGAATACCTGTTCAAGCCCTTCACCGGCAGCACGCGCCGCGGCGGCACGGGGCTTGGCCTGACCATCGCTGCGGATCTGGTCCGTGGACACGGGGGCCGGCTGGACCTTCTGCGCAGCGACGCCGAGGGCAGCCAGTTCTGCATCCACATTCCGCGCGGCATGACTTCAGTGTCGCCTCGACCGATCCTCGCGGCCGGGTGACAGGTTTATGAAAAACCTGTCCCGATTTCGACTTTTCGCTCTTGCATCCCCCGATGCGGGCCGGTAAGTCCCCTCCTCAAGACGGACCCGTAGCTCAGCTGGATAGAGCACCAGACTACGAATCTGGGGGTCGGGCGTTCGAATCGCTCCGGGTCCGCCATTCATCTTATTTATCTCCTTGCACTTTTCGTTGAGTAAGGTTGACCCCGTTAGGGCCGGTTTGCAGCCGGTTTGCAAATTCTGCTGCCGGGCTGCTCTTAAAAGCCAGAATCGCGGCCCTGGATAAGGCAGGCGTCATTGCGAAGTACTTCTCCAGAATGCCGGTCGCTGATTGCAAGGTGTGACCGGTAACGGCGCAAATCTGGGGAATGCCGTTTCCAGCTTCGGACAACAGCGTGACTGCCGTTCCTCGCACGTCGTTGAAGCGGAGATGCTTCGACTTATCGCCCTTCGGCAGATTGCCGTATTCGGTGGGGCGCAAACCGCAGCTGACCATGTGCGCCGACCACTGCTTGCCCATCTCCTTGTCATTGCCCTCAGTAAACCACGGGCACCCGTCGGGGCGCGTCAAAACATATGGCCCGACTCGGGCCATGCCCTCCAACATCCGCCGCAATGCTTGGGAAACGTGTAGCGTCACGCGGGCCTTCGTCTTGTTCTGCTTGAGGGTGATGGTCTCGCTTTGGTAGTCAGTCCACCGCAGGCGGATCAGGTCGCCGTAGCGCTGCCCGGTATGCAGCGCTAGGATCATGGCCTGTTGCAACTCTACCGGGGCGTCCTGCATGAACGTTGTGATGTCGCTAGCTGTCCAGATCATTTGGGACCGATCGCCAGAGTAAATCCGCTCAAAGCCCTTGAGGGGGTTGTCCTTGATCCGTCCTTTCCTTGCTGCATAACTGAACACGCCAGAGAGCACCGAAAGGCGATTGTCGGCTTCGCGTGGACGATCACGCCCGATGTCCTCTTAGTAATCGCTGAACAGGCCTCTGACTCGATTACTTTCGAGCGCCTTGATCGGCAGCTTGCCGAACTTGGCCTCGATCTCAATCAGCATCCGCTTGTACTCCCGCTGAGTGCTGGTGGCCTTCTTTTCGAAGGTCAGGCTGCTCAGGTAGTCGCAGATTAGGGCGTTCACGTTGCCCACGTCCTTCGGCTGCATCCGCTCAGCCTCGGTGAAAGCTGCAAGAAATGCTGGCTCACCGGGGCGGCCAGGCAATGGCGTTCCGATTTCGCGGTGGTAGTAGTAGAGCCGAATAGAGCCATCAGCCAATTGCTTCCTGACCGTATTGATGCCCTTTGCCCGACGAATGCCATCACCTTGCGCGACATCTCCGTGGTCAGGAGCCGGTCGCGGTTTTTCGTGAACACCGTCGGCCTTCGGCTGGGGGCTTCGCCCGTCCAGGGCTAACGCCCTTCACCCCAGGCCGCATCATCGATGGCCAGCCCCACGAACCACCGAAACAGCGCAGGTGGCGCAACGCCACGATGTGACGCGTCAGCAGATCTACACGTGGCGGCACGATCTGAAGAAGAAGGAGCGGCTGTTCCCGACGGCCGATGCGCTGTTCCTGCCGATCCCCTCGCCTGAGCTGATGGAGGCGAGCCTGCCGGAGGCGGCGGCCAGCCCGACCGCCCCTGATCGGCAGGTCGATTCGGTGCTGGCCAATGGCCGCTGCCTGCGGTTCACCCCGGATATGGAGCCCACCGTTCTGGTTCGGCTGATCCGGATGGTGGAGGCGGCATGATCGGTCCCGGACCGGTGTCCGGGTTTACCTGGCCTACGGCGTGACTGACA
>JAYZBS010000006.1:0-9341 GCA_036338635.1 Pseudomonadota bacterium
CGGACTTCGACTGCGAACATTTGCGCTCCTGCAAGTGGGTCAGAATTTGACGCGATGACATAACGTGAGGGGGTCGGACAGGATCCCTGGATAGGCGGTGGGAAGGTCGACGAAGTCCGACTGACCCGAGATCAGCGCGTCCAACTTATCGTCCGCCAGAAGCGCCAGCGCCTTGGACAGGCGGCGGCGATAGGACCAGCGCGGCGCGCGGTCCGGCGGGATGGCCCCGACCTGAGAACTGACGATCCGCAGGCGGCGGCTGTGGAACGCGCCGCCAAGCGGCAGGGCGACCTGCCTCTGACCGTGCCAGCTGGCCTCGACCACGGTGGCCTGAGGTCCAGCCAGATCCAGCGCCGCCACCAACCCGGCCTGGGTGGCGCTGGCGTGGATCACGACATCCTGGTCCGGCAGACCGTCGCCTGACGCCGCGAAGTCGCATCCAAGCGCGCGGGACAGCGGTTCGCGGGCGGATAGTGGGTCGAGGACCGTAACCTCGGCCCCCGGCAAGCGCGCGGCGAGTGAGGCGACCAGAAGCCCGACTAGTCCGCCGCCCACGACCGCAACCCGGTCGCCGGCGTCGGCCTGGCTGTCCCACAGGATGTTGAGCGCGGTTTCCATGTTGGCGGCCAGGACCGCACGTTCCGGCGGCACCGCATCCGGCACCGGGATCAGCGCATCGGACGGCAGCCGGAACCGCGACTGGTGGGGAAAGAGGGCAAAGACGGTCCGACCGGCCAGGTCGCCATCAGCCGCGCGGCCGACGGCGGCATAGCCGTATTTTACCGGAAAAGGGAACTCCCCCTCCTGAAACGGCGCGCGCATGCGGTCCCGTTCGGACGGCGGGACGCCGCCGGACAGGACCAGCCGTTCCGTGCCGCGGCTGATGCCTGTGAACATCGTCTCGACAAGGATACCCTGGCCAAGCGCACCGTCGCGGATCTCGGCCCGACCTTTGCCCACGCACCACAGCGCCGGCGCGGTCATGCCAGCAGGTGCCCGGACTTGCGTGCCTTGGTATCCAGATAGCTGGTGTTGTCGGGACCGCGACCGACCTGCAGGGCCACGCGTTCGATGACCTTGATGCCTTCACCATCCAGCCGCGCGATCTTGGCGGGGTTGTTCGTCATCAGCCGCACGCGCCCAATCCCCATCTGGCGCAAAAGCGCTGCACCCGTGCGAAAGTCGCGCTCGTCATCCTCGAACCCCAGGCGGTGGTTCGCCTCGACCGTGTCGAGGCCCTGGTCCTGCAGCGCATAGGCCCGCATCTTGTTGGCCAGCCCGATGCCGCGCCCCTCCTGGTTGAGATAGAGAAGCACGCCCGACCCCTCGGCCTCCATCGCCGCGAGCGCGGCGCGAAGCTGCGGGCCGCAGTCGCATTTCAGGCTACCAAGCACGTCGCCGGTGAAGCAGGCCGAATGAAGACGCACCAGGACCGGCTTCGACCGATCCGGCTGACCGACTTCGACCGCATAATGCTCGGCCCCGCCGTCGCTGGCACGGAAGACGTGCAGGCGCCCGTTCCGCGCCGCCAGCATCGGGACCCGCGCATCCGAGACCGGACGCGGATCGCGCGGCGCCAGCAGTTGCGCCAGCACCTCGTCAGCGCCCAGGATGCCCAGGCCGTTGCGCATGGCGGTCTGCATGACACCTGGACCGGTGACCACCAGCGCGGCGGGCAGAAGCTCGGCCGCCTTGACCAGACGGATGGCTGCGCGGTGCAGGGCGGTCGGCTGCTGCTGCGGCGCCTGCGGCACAGCATCCGAGGCGGGCATCCGCCGCGACGGATCGGCAAGCGAGCGCACCCAGTCCAGTCGCGCATCTGCAGGAACGGGCAGCAGGGCCACCTCACCCTCATGCGGGCGATGCCGCAGAGCCTCTGCCCGGCGCGAGGTGACGACCAGTTGACGCGGCGCACCTATGGCCGCGAACCTCTCGGCGGACAGCGTTTCGACCGGCAGGACCAGCGCGGCATCAGATGGGCTCAGCAGCGCGACCGGCAGGCCCAGGCGCAGGTCGGACACCATGCGCGCGACACGTTCGGCATGTCCCAAGGCAAAGGGATCGGAAGACTGGGCGGCACCGGAAAGCAGAGGAGAGACGCGCATGGATCAACCTTCAGCCCTGGGAACAAGAAGATGTTTTAGCCTAACACGCTGATACACGTACAGGTTCCGGCGCCGGTTTCGCTGCGTGGCGGAATGTCGCGGACGGCGCCGCCAAATTTCGGGGAACATCCAAGGCGGTGGCGCGCTTTCTGGACGCGCCCGGCGCACCGCCCTAGGCTGAGGCTTTGTTCGGGGGATATGATGCAGCTGCGCACCTGGCTTGGACTGATCCGGTCGCTTGCGATCTACTACAATCCCGTGCGGCAGCGGCAGTTGGGGCGCTTTTATCGGAACCTGCTGTCGCCGGGGCAGCTGGCCTTCGACATCGGTGCCCATGTCGGCAGCCGTACGCGGGCGATGCGTCGCGCAGGCGCTCGCGTCGTCGCCTGCGAACCGCAGGAGCCCTTTGCAGGCTTCCTGCAGCGCAGCCTGCCGCGTGATATCGTCCTGGTCCGCAAGGCTGTCGGCCCGACCGAGACGGTGGCGCGGATGTCGGTCTCGTCGCTCCACCCGACGGTATCCTCGCTCAGCGCCAGCTTCGCGGTCGATGCGACGGGTACGCCGGGGTTCGGCCATGTGCGTTGGGACCGCCATCAGCAGGTGCAGGTCACGACGCTGGACCGACTTATCGCCGATCACGGGATGCCCGATCTGGTCAAGATCGACGTCGAGGGGTTCGAGCTGGACGTGCTCGCCGGACTGAGTCAGCCCCTGCCGCTGGTGTCGGTGGAATACCTGCCGGGCCTGCCCGACCGGACCTTTGCAGTCATCGACCGGCTGGCCGAGTTGGGCAACTACCATTTCAATCCGGTGACCGGAGAGGATGCGCGGTTCTTGTGGCCGGACTGGCGCAATGCCGAGGCGACAAGGGCCTGGCTGCGCGGCCTGCCGCGCGACGGCCGATCCGGCGATCTCTATGCGCGGGCGGTCTAGGCGGGCTGGCGGATGGTGGCGGCGAAGCGGTCAAAGATCGCCGTAGGGGCGGCGATGACGTTGCCGCTGTCCTCGGGGCGGTCTTCGGCGCTCCAGCCCTCGACGCGGCAGCCGGCCTCGCGCAGCAGCACCAGCCCCGCCGAGATGTCCCAAGGGCGCAGGCTGCGTTCCCAGAACCCGTCCAGTCGTCCAGCCGCGACATAGGCCAGATCCAGCGCCGCAGCCCCCATGCGCCTGATGCCGGCTGACCGGGGCAGCACGCGCACCAAGTCGGCCGCATGGTCGGGAATGCCCGGCATGTCGCCGAATGGCAGGCCCGTCCCGAAGAGCGCGGCGTCGAAGCCTGGCGGGGCCACCGCGGCCAGCGGCGTGTCGTTCAGGTACAGGCCTCCGCCGGTCCGGGCGCTGAAGGTCTCGTCCTTCAGAGGGTCGTGAACGACGCCCAGCACCAGCCGGCCGTCCTCTTCCAGCGCGATGGAGACGGCCCAGTGGGCGATCCCGCGCAGGAAGTTCGTCGTGCCGTCCAGCGGATCGACGATCCAGCGACGGCGACCGGGCAGGTCTCCGGTCTCTTCGCCCAGCCAGCCGTCGCCGGGGCGCGCGCCCAGAAGGTCGCGCCGCAGCAGCGCCTCGGCCCCGTGATCGGCCTGCGACACATAGTCTCCGGCCCCCTTCGCGGTGATCGTCAGTTGATCCCGCGCAGACCAGTGGTCGCGCAGGAAGGCCCCGGCGGCACGCGCTGCGTTGCAGGCCAGCGTCAGGTCGTTGATGGTGCTCATGGCGCGGGTCCTTTCCTAGAGGTCGCCCTGCGGATGCCTGCCGGGGCAGCGGCTGTCAACGCCGCCCCGGCAGATCACACATGATTGGGTTTGCGGTGGCGGCCGGATGGGGCACTCTGCCACTGCACGCGGACACCGGGTGCCATGCTGACGAAAGGCTGACGATGCGGATCCTCAGGGCGATAATCGGTACGGTGGTTGTCGCGGGGGCGGCGGCTGCGGGCCTGCACCTGTCGGATCGGCTTCTGGCGGCGCCCGACCCGCAGGTTCAGTCCCGGTCCGAACCAGAGGCCGTGCCGGTGGAAACCGTGCCGGTCACGACCGCCCGCTTCACCGACAGCGTTCGCGCCGTCGGCACAGCCCGCGCCCGGCGCGCGGTCGAGGTGACGGCCGAGGCCAGCGGTCGAATTGCGCGCATCGCCTTTACCCCCGGCGCCGAGGTCGCCCAGGGCGACCTGCTCCTGGCGTTGGACGACCGTGCGGAACAGGCCGACCTGATGGCCGCCGAGGCGACGCTGGCCGAAACCCAGGCTGCATTCGCCCGGCAAGAGCAGTTGAATCGCAGCGGCAGCGCCTCGGACGCGGCATTCCAGACCGCGCGGGCGGCGCTGCTGCGGGCGGAGGCCGAACGCGACCGCGCCCGACTGGCGCTGGAGGATCGGCGCGTGACGGCGCCCTTCGACGGCGTGACCGGCCTGACCGACCTGGTCGAGGGGCAGCTTCTGGACAGCATGACACCGATCACGACGCTGGACGACCTGTCGGCGATCGAGGTCGATTTTGCCGTGTCGGAGACGCTTCTGCCACGGCTGGCCGTGGGGCAGGCGGTGCAGCTGCGCTCGGCCGCATGGCCAGGCCGCGTCTTTCCCGCGCAGATCGCGCGGATCGACACGCGGGTCGATCCGGCCACCCGCTCGATCGCGCTGCGCGCCCAGATGGACAACGCCGACCGCGCGCTGACCGGCGGCATGTTCCTGCAGGCCGAACTGGTGCTGGACGAACGCCAGGCGCCGGCGGTCCCCGAAACCGCGCTGACCGTGGACGGCGACCGCCATCTTGTCCTGATCGCGCGCGACGGCCAGGCCCAGCATGCCGAGATCGAGGTCGGCCAGCAGATCGATGGCCTGGTCGAGGTCCTGGCAGGCTTGGGCGCCGGCACGCCGATCATCGTGTCGAACCTGCACCGCGTCAGCCCCGGCACCGCCATCAACGCCACGCCGCGTGTGCAGTCCGCCAGCGCCGAGGCCGGGGGATGAGCCTGCCCGACCTTGCCCTGCGCCGCCCCGTGCTGGCGACCGTGATGAACCTGCTGATCGTCCTGATCGGCGCGGTCGCAATGACCCGGCTGCCGGTCAGGGAACTGCCGCAGGTCGACGCGGCCGAGGTCAGCGTCCGCGTCGACTACACCGGCGCCAGTCCCGAGGTCGTGGACAACCAGCTGGCCACGGTCATCGAAGGCGCGCTGGCGAGCGTCAGCGGCGTGTCGGCCATGCGCACGAATTCGGACCGGGGGGGCATGCGCAGCGTTTTGACCTTCGATCCCTCGCGCGACATCGACAGTGCCGCCAACGATGTCCGCGCGGCCGTGGACCGGGTGCAGAACGATCTGCCGGAAGGAGCGGGCACGCCGCGGGTGGAGAAGAACGACGACGAGGGCGATCCGGTGATGCGGCTGTCGCTGTCCAGCCCGTCGATGTCGCCGCTGCAGCTGTCCGACTATGCCGACCGCTTCATCATCGACCGCCTGGCACGGCTGCCGGGGGTGGCCAACACCTCGATCTATGGCGAGCGCGCGCCATCGATGCGCATCTGGCTGGATCAGTCGCGAATGGCCGGATACGGCCTGACCACCGGCGACGTCATCGCCGCGCTGCAGGCCAATAACGTGGAGCTGCCCGCAGGCGAGATCGAAACAGATGCGAGGCAGCTTCAGGTGCTGGCGGAAACCCGCTTCACCTCGGCCGATGCCTTCCGACAGGTGGTCCTGCGCGACGACGGCACGCGGCCCCTGCGCCTAGGCGACATCGCCCGGATCGAACAGGGCGCCGAGGAAACCGAGACGCTGTTTCGGTCGAATGGCGTAGTGGCGCTTGGCATGGGGGTCCTGCCGCAGGCACAGTCGAACACGGTCGCCATCTCGAACGCCATCCGGGCCGAGATCGAGCGCATCCGCCCGACGCTGCCAGAAGGGATGTCGCTGCGCGTGACCTCGGACGAGGCGGTGTTCATCGAAAGCTCTCTGGCGCAGGTCCTGAAGGTCTTCGCCGAGGCGGTGGCGCTGGTGACGGCCGTGATCTTCCTGTTCCTCGGCTCGATGCGGCTGTCGCTGGTGCCGGTGGTGACGATTCCCATCTCGGCCCTGGGGGCTGGGCTGGGGATGCTGGCCCTAGGGTTCTCGATCAATATCCTGACGCTGTTCGCGCTGATCCTGGCCATCGGCTTGGTCGTGGACGACGCCATCGTGGTGCTGGAGAACATCCAGCGCCACCGCGCCATGGGCGCCAGCCGGGCCGAAGCCGCGCGCCGCGGCGCGGGGCAGGTCAGCTTCGCGGTGATCGCCACGACCGCCGTCCTGATCTCGGTCTTCCTGCCGGTCAGCTTCATGGAGGGCGAGCTGGGCCAGCTGTTCGCGGAATTCGGCGTCGTCATGGCAATTGCCGTGGCGGTGTCCGGCTTCGTCGCGCTGACGCTGTCGCCGGTGCTGGCCGCCCGCGTGATGCCGCGAGAGGAGAGGCCGAACTGGCTGACCCGCAGCGTCAACCGCGCCATCGGCTGGCTGGAGCGCGGCTATGACGCGATTCTGGCCCGGCTGATCGCACGGCCCGTGGCAATCCTGGCAGGAACCGCGTTTTTGGTCGCGGCATCGGTGTCGGTCTATCAGGCGCTGCCCCGCCAACTGACTCCTGACGAGGATCGAGGCGCCTTCCGCATCATGCTGACGGCTCCGCAGGGGTCGAACCTGGCCTATACCGACGCCGCCGCCCGCCAGGTCGAGGGGATCATCGCGCCGCTGCGCGAGCGCGGCGTCGTCGAGAACGTGACCACCGTCGTCGGCATCTGGGGCGAGACCCGACGGGCCTGGGTGTTCGTGAACTTGGTGCCTTGGGAACAGCGACAGGTCACCGTGGATGAGGTCATCTCGGAACTGCGGCCGCAGATCTCGGCCCTGACCGAGATCTCGTCGTGGCTGCAGCCGTCGGGCGGGCTGGGGATCGGCAGCGGCAGCGGCAGCATCCGGTGGATGATCGGCGGCCCCGACCTGGCGCGGGCGGCGACGTGGGCGAATGAGCTGGCGGCCGAATTGCAGGGCGCCCCCGGGCTGGCGGGGGTCGAGGTCGACTATGCCGCGAACCAGCCCGGCGCGTCCCTGTCCATCGACCGGACGCGGGCGCAGGACCTGGGGCTGGACAGCGAAACCGTGGCGCAGACGCTGCAGGTGCTGTTCGCGTCGCGGACGGTCGGTGAATACGCCGATGACGGGCGGCAGTATCCGGTGATCCTGCAGGCCTTGCCAGAGGATCGCGACAGCGTGCAGGACATGCTGTCGGTGATGATCCGCAACCAGCGCGGCGACCTGATCCCGCTGTCGGCCTTTGCCGACATCGCCACCGGCGCGACAGCACCGGAAATCGACCGCTATGACCGTTTGATCTCGGTCGAGACCGAGGCCGACCTGGTTGAGGGCACCGATTTGGCCCGCGCCATGGCCGTGGTGGAATCCGCCGCCGCCGACCTTCCCGCGGGCGCGCTGCTGGCATGGCGGGGCCAGGCCGAGGATTTCCAAGAGAACCAGGGCGGTGTCGCGACGGTCTTCGTCATGGCGCTGGCCATCGTCTTCCTGGTGCTGGCTGCGCAGTTCGAAAGCTTCCGCACGCCGATGACGATCATGCTTACGGTGCCGCTCGGCCTTTCGGGGGCGGTGGCGACGCTGCTGTTCACCGGCGCATCGGTCAACATCTTCTCTCAGGTCGGGATGATTCTGCTGATCGGGATCATGGCCAAGAACGGCATCCTGATCGTCGAGTTCGCCAACCAGCTGCGCGACGAGGGGCGCGACTTGGTGTCGGCGGCGCGGGAAGGCGCTGTGACGCGGCTGCGGCCGGTGATGATGACGACCATCGCAACGGTCCTGGGGGCGGTGCCGCTGGCCACGGCGACGGGGGCGGGGGCCGAAAGCCGCCGGGCGATCGGCGCGGTGATCGTGGGCGGTCTGTCGCTGGCTTTCGTGCTGACGCTGTTCCTGACGCCGGTGATCTACGTCCTGATCGAGAACCTGCGCCGGCAGCCCCGCCCTGAGGCACAGCCGGCAGAGTGACGTTCACCGCGATGCGATCAACTCGAGCACGGTGCCGAGCGCCGCTCCCATGTGCGCGCGCATCAGCGCCGCAGCGCGGTCGGCGTCGCGGGCGGTGACTGCCTCCAGGATGGCGCGGTGTTCGGCGCGCGACGTGTCGATCCGTTCGGTCCGTTGGGTGAACTGCGCGTTGCGCCAGGGCAGGCTGCGGCGGTTCAGATCTTCCAGCAGACCGGCCAGCACCTGGTTCTGCGCACCCTGCCGCAGCGCGTCGTGGAAGCGAATGTTCACATCGGCATAGTCGGCGCCAGGCCCGTCGCTGTCCAGGATGCGCGCCAGAAGGGCGATTTCGGCCGCGCTCATGCGTCGCGCCGCCATTCCGGCGCAAAGCGCCTCCAGCTCTCCAAGCGCCTCGAACAGGTGGCGTAGCGCATCGGTGGACATGCGGCGCACGACGAAGGCGCGGCGCGGACCGCGTTCCACCAGCCCTTCTCCGGCCAGCTTCTGCAGCGCCTCGCGCACAGGGGTGCGCGACAGGCCGAATTGCGCGGCCAGCGCGGTCTCCCCCAAGGGGGCACCGGGGGGCAACTGACCCTGGACGATCCCGGCGGCCAGGGCGGTGTGCACCTGTTCGGCGGAACGGGGGGCGGTCATGGCAAAGATCCGTTCATTGTATTCCTGTTGATGCGACATGTCTACATATCGCACAGTCAGCGCCAAGTGATTCACGGCAAGGGGGACGCCATGACCGCATTCGATTTCCTGTCGGGCCGTCGACCTTCGACCTTGGCGGGGCGGGCGATGGTGGCGACGTCGCATCCGCTGGCGACGGCGACGGCATTGGCGGTTCTGGCCGAGGGTGGAAATGCCGTGGACGCCGCCATTGCGGCCAGTGCGGTGCAGGCGGTGGCCGATCCGCTGATGACGGGGATCGGCGGCGACTGCTTCGCGCTCTATGCGCCGGCGGACGGGGCGGTGCGGGCGCTGAACGGTTCCGGTCGCGCACCCGCCGCGGCCACCGTCGGGGCGGTCCGGGCCACCGGCCTGACGACCGAGATCCCGCAGACCAGTCCGCACGCGGTGACGGTGCCCGGTGCGGTCTCTGCTTGGTGCAGGCTGCACGCCGATCTGGGGTCGCTGCCGCTGGAGCGGCTGTTCCGCGACGCCATCCGCTATGCCCGCGACGGCTATCCGATCACGCCGCGCGTGGCGCAGGACTGGGCCGAGGCC
>JAYZBS010000007.1:0-40454 GCA_036338635.1 Pseudomonadota bacterium
CAAGGTCTGCCTGATGACGAACGCCCCGCGCCCGAACCAGTATGTCATCCGCCAGCTGGACCGGATGGGCGTTCCCCGCGACTGCTGGGACCTGGTGGTCAGCTCGGGGGACGCCGCGCAGGACGCCATGTTCGAAGGCGCGGTCGGCCGGCGCCTGTGGCATATCGGGACCGAGAAAGACCTTGGGTTCTTCACTGACATCCCTGATGATCACCGCGACGCCGCGCCGGTCGTCCGGGTGCCTCTGGAAGAGGCTGAAGGCATTGTCGCCTCAGGCCCCTTCAACGAGCTGCACGAGACGCCTGCGGATTATCGCGAACGCTTCCTTGCGGCGCGGGACCGCGGCCTGCCGATGCTTTGCGCCAATCCCGACATTGTCGTTGATCTTGGGGAAACGCGGATCTTTTGCGCTGGCGCGTTGGCTGAATACTACGAGAGCATGGGCGGCAAGGCCCTTTATTTCGGCAAGCCCCATGCCCCCATCTATGACCGGGCGCGCAGGCTAATGGGCCTGGGTCCGAACGCGCGGTATCTGGCGGTCGGCGACGGGATCGCGACCGATATCAAGGGCGCCGAGGCGCAGGGGATCGACTCGATCTTCGTGACGGGCGGCCTTGCCGCCGATGCGTTCGGCAGCGATGTCGAACATCCTGATGCAGCGTTGTTGCGCGACTGGCTGGCCGTGCAGCAGCGGGCACCGACCTTCGCCATCGGGCGCCTGCGCTGATCGGGCGGCGCGCTTCAGGGCGCGTCGCCTCTGAACTTTCGGGTAATATCTCTATCCTCCGCACGCTTTTAGCGAAATATTATTGCCATGTTGTTCTGTTGCTGCTATGCAGAAACTGAACGCGAACGGGTTAGGCAAGTGGAGCGCAGGATGCTTGATAATCTTCCCCGCGGCACAATCGTCATCGAGGATCTTGAGATCGGGATGACGCGCCACCTGCAGAAGCGGATCACCGATCGCGATATCGAGTTGTTCGCCGAAGTGTCGACCGACCGCAATCCCGTACATCTGGACGATGATTATGCGCAGGACACGATCTTCGAAGGCCGGATCGCCCACGGGATGCTGACGGCGGGCCTTGTGTCGGCCGTGATCGGTGAACAGCTGCCGGGGCATGGAACCGTATATCTGGGCCAGACGCTCAAGTTCATGGCACCGGTGCGCCCGGGCGATCTGGTGCGTGCCGAAGTGACGGTCGAGACGATCGACCATGCAAAACGGCGGGTCACGCTTGCAACCCGATGTCTCGTGGGTGATACGGTCGTGCTGAAAGGCGAGGCGGTCGTGCTGGCCCCAAGCCGCAAGTTCGACTGAAGGGGCGTGCAACCGGCGTCCCAGTGGGGGCGCATTGCAGATCCATCGCGACTGGACCGGACTTCCGAAAGAAGCATGCGGCGCGACGATCGCCATGGGCAATTTCGACGGCGTTCACAAGGGACATCGGGCGGTCATCGAGGCGGCCCGGAACGCGGCCGATGCACAGCTGGGCGTTCTGACGTTCGAACCCCATCCGCGGGAATATTTCGCAGGCGACGCACCGCCCTTCCGGCTGATGAATGCCGAGGCACGGGCGAACCGTCTGGCGCGTCTTGGCGTGGATCAGCTCTATGAACTCCCGTTCGGGCCTGTCCTGGCGGGACTGTCGCCCGAAGCCTTCGCGCAAGAGGTTCTGGTGGACGGTCTTGGTGTTGCCAACGTCACCGTTGGGGCTGACTTCTGCTTTGGCAAGAACCGAGCCGGCACCGCCCAGACGCTGCGTGCGCTTGGCCAGCAAATGGGGTTCGACGTGACGATCGTGCCGCTGGTTGGTGGCGCGGGGGCGGAATACAGTTCGACCGCCATCCGCCAAGCGCTGACCGACGGCCGCACCCATGACGCGGAACGCATGCTGGGCCACTGGCACCGCATCGAGGGCGAGGTCGTACACGGACACAAGCGCGGCCGTGACTTCGGCTGGCCCACTGCGAACATGCGCATGGACGGGCTGCACCTCCCGCGTCTGGGGGTTTATGCGGTGCTGGTCGATGTGCTGACCGGCCCCGATCGGCTGTCCTGTCAGGGTGTCGCCTCGCTTGGGGTGCGGCCGATGTTCGGCAGGAACGCACCCAACCTCGAGGTGCACCTCTTCGACTTCTCGGGCAATCTCTACGGTCAACACCTGTCAGTTGCGTTGGTGGACTTCCTGCGGGACGAGGCGAGCTTTGATGATGTTGACACGCTGATCGCCCAGATCGCGCAGGACGCACAGGACGCGCGTCGCCTGCTGGTGGGGCGTTGATGCGAGATCGGTTCTGGGAACTGCCGCTCCCCGACTTGACCCCCGACGAGTGGGAGGCGCTCTGCGACGGCTGCGGCAAGTGCTGCCTGAACAAGATCGAGTTCGAGGACACGAACGAACTGGCCTTCACGCGCGTCGCCTGCAAGCTGCTGGACGGCGAGGCGTGTCGCTGCAGCAGCTATGCCAATCGCCACGACTATGTCCCAGACTGCGTCGTCCTGACGCCCGCCAAGATCAGCGAGATTGCCTGGTGGCTTCCAGCCACCTGTGCCTATCGCCTGCGGCATGAGGGGAAGCCGCTTTACGACTGGCATCACCTGATCTCGGGTGACCGGGAAAGCGTTCACAAGGCGGGTGTCAGCGTCCGCGGCTGGACCGTCAGCGAACTGACCGTCAGCGAAGAGGACTGGGAAGACCACATCATCGAGGACCTTTCATGAATTTCGCCTCTGACAACGCCTATGCTGCCCATCCTGCCGTCATGGCCGCACTGGCGCGGGCGAATTCGGGGGCGATGATGGGCTATGGCGCCGATCCCGTGACCGCCGAGGCCGAGGCCGCCATGCGCGACCTTCTGGAAGCGCCGGATGCAACGGTGCGGTTCGTGGCGACGGGGACGGCGGCCAACGCGCTGGTCTGCGCGCAGCTGTCGCCCGCCTTCGGGCGGATCTATTGCCACGAGGACGCGCATATCGAGACCAGCGAATGTGCGGCGCCCGAGTTCTTTTCGCATGGGGCGAAGCTCGTGACGCTGCCTGGCAGCGGCGGCAAGCTGCTGCCCGAGGTTCTGTCCAGTGCCATCCGCGTCGGCGCGGGCGAGGGGCTGAACGGCGGGCGGAACGCCATGGTGTCGATCACCAATGCGACCGAGTGGGGCACCGTCTATACCGCCGATGACGTGGCGGCGCTGGCATCCGTCGCGCACGAGGGCGGGCTGCCGCTGCACATGGACGGGGCGCGGTTCGCGAACGCGGTCGCATCATTGGGGTGTTCAGCGGCGGATCTGACGTGGCGGGCCGGGGTCGACGCACTGTGCTTCGGTGGCACCAAGAACGGTGCCATGGCGGCCGAGGCGGTGATTTTCTTCGACCCGGCCCAAGCTGAGGCATTCGATTATCGCCGCAAGCAGTCTGGGCATGTCTTCTCGAAAAGCCGCTATCTGGCGGCGCAGATGCTGGCCTTGGCCAGCGACGGGCTGTGGCTGACACTGGCTGATGCCGCCAATGCCAAGGCCCGAATGCTGGCCGCGGCGGTCGAGGCCGGGGGCGGGCAGCTGCTGCAGCCGGTGCAGTCCAACGCGGTCTTCGCGTCCATTCCGGCCGAGACGCACGCACGGGCGCGGGCGGCCGGGGCTGTCTATTACCTCTGGCCCGACAAGTCGGCCGAGGGGATGGACCCAGTGCCGTTGCGCCTCGTCTGTGCGTGGGACACGCCCGAGGAGGATGTCGAGGCCTTGGCGGCGATCCTGCGGGGCTAGGCTCGTAACGCGTCCAGAAGCAGGTTCAACGCATGTTCGACCGTCGCCGCACGGACGCGGTGGCGACCTATGGCGCCGAATTCGACCGTCGAGGTGGTGACACCGAAGGGCTGCGCGATGCCGAAGCAGACGCGACCTTCGGGCTTGTGCTCGGACCCGCCGGGCCCTGCGATGCCGGTGACCGACACCGCGATCCCGGCATCCGAGTGGCGCAGCGCACCAGTCGCCATCTGCGCCGCCACCTCCTCGCTGACGGCGCCGCGGTCCGCCAGTGTGTCGGCCGACACGCCCAGCATCTGCATCTTGGCGGCGTTCGAATAGGTGACGAAACCGCGATCGACCACGTCTGACGAGCCCGGAACCTCGGTCAAAGCGCCGGCGATCAGCCCGCCGGAGCAGCTTTCCGCGGTGGCGATCATCACGCGACGCGCGCGGGCGGCGTCCAGAACCTCGGACGCCTGAGTCATAGCATCATCGGGATGTGGAATGCCGCCGCCGCCACCATCGTGGCAAGGCCCGCGAAGATCCCGGCCCAGAGGTCGTCGACCATCACGCCACGCACGTCGTGCCGCCGGTCGACACGACCGATGATGCCGGGTTTCCAGATGTCGAACAGGCGGAAGAACAGGAAGGCCGCAACCCATCCCGGATAGGGGAAGCTTTCATTCGGCAGACCCATCATCCAGAAGCCGAATGACGGGAACAGCAGTGCCACCCACTGGCCCCCGACTTCGTCGATGACGATCTCGGGGCGGTCGGGATTGGTTATGCCCGCGGTATGCCGGCCAACCGCCCAGAAGCCCAGGGGGATCACCAGCCCGGTCGCAAGGGCCAGCAGCGGAAAGTGCCCGACGCGGTGTAGCAGCAATCCCAGTACGACGGCGACGATCGATCCCCAGGTGCCCGGTCCGGGGCGCAGCAGCCCGGCGCCGAACCAGATGCAGAGCAGGCGTTCCATGTCCTAATCCTTGATGAGTGTCACGGTCGCAATGGCGGCAATGCCTTCGCGGCGCCCGGTGAAGCCCAGGCGCTCTGACGTGGTGGCCTTGACGCTGACCCGGCCAGGCTCGATCTGCATGATGGCGCACAGGCGGTCCTGCATGGCCGTCGCATGGGGGCCGATCTTCGGAGCCTCGCAGATCAGGGTAACGTCGGCATTGCCGAAGCGGAACCCGGACGCACGGGCAAGATCGGCGGCATGCGCCAGAAAGATCGCGCTATCGGCGCCTTTCCACTGCGGGTCCGACGGCGGGAAATGCCGGCCGATATCGCCCTGCGCCAAGGCGCCATAGATCGCGTCGGTCAGCGCGTGCATGCCGACATCGGCGTCGGAATGGCCGACCAGACCCGCGTCATGCGTCACCCTGATGCCGCAGAGCGTGACGTGGTCGCCCGGCCCGAAGGCGTGGACGTCGTAACCGTTGCCGAGGCGGATATCCATGGCACCTCCCAGGATGCGTTCGGCGCGCGCGAAATCGGCGGGCCAGGTGATTTTCAGATTGTCTTCCGAGCCCGGCGTGATGACAACCGTCATCCCGGCCTGCCGGGCCAGTTCGACGTCGTCGGCAGCCTCGGCGCCTTGGTCATGGGCCGCGATGATCCGGTCCAGCACGAAGCCCTGCGGCGTCTGCGCACGGAAAAGGTCGTCGCGCGGCGTCGTCCCCGTGACATGTCCCTGCGCCCCGCGCCATAGTGCGTCCGAGACGGGCAGGGCCGGCGCCGCGGCCTCGGCACCCGATTGCAGGGCGTCGACGACGCCGCGGATCACGTCAGCCGACACCAGTGGGCGCGCGCCGTCATGGATGAGGACATGACTTGCCTGATCCTCCAGCGCCGCCAGTCCGGCGCGTACGCTGGCGGTCCTTGTGTCGGCGCCGGTGACGATGGTCACCTCTCCGGCATAACGGGCCATCGCTTCAGCCATGTCGTCGGGATGCACCACCAGGACGATCCGCCGGAAGCTGCGAAAGGCTTCGATCGTGCGGTCCAGGACCGGACGTCCGGCGAGGTCGCGCCACTGCTTGGGCCGCCCACCGCCGGCGCGGCTTCCCCGTCCGGCCGCCGTGATCAGCGCGGCGAAGCCTGCCGGAGCGTGCAGCCTCATGCGTGGTCGGGCATGTCGCCCCTGATCGCCTTGGCGAAGGCCGAGCGGTAGAGGTCGGACAACTGTGCCAGCGGCGCGGCATCCGCGCCGAAAGCCACCGTGTCGCCGCCGAAGCGGCCCACGCCGGCCACGGGGACGCCGGCACCCTCTGCCGCGGACAGCAGTTCCTTCGCGGCTTCGGGGGTGCAGGCGACCAGGTAGCGGGCTTGATCCTCACTGAAAAGCTGCGCGATGTCGTCGCTGTCCAGGGTGACGCCCAGGCCAGCGGCTTCGGCCATTTCAAAAGCGGCCAGTGCCAAGCCGCCGTCAGACAGGTCAGTTGCCGAGGAGACGAGCTTGCGGTTGGCGCGCAGGAACTCTCCGTGCTTGCGTTCGGCCGCCAGGTCGACATGCGGCGCGTCGCCGTCTTCGCGTCCAAAGGCCTCGTAAGCCAGCGCGCTCTGGCCAAGGTGGCCCGCGGTCTGGCCGATGACCAGTGCCACGTCACCGTCCACGGGCAGGCCCGCGATCAGGTCGTCCAGATCCGCGAGTAGCCCGACGCCGCCGATGGTCGGCGTGGGCATGATGCCCTTGCCGTCGGTCTCGTTGTAGAGCGAGACGTTGCCCGACACGATGGGGAAGTCCAAGGCGCGGCAGGCTTCTCCGATGCCCTTGATGGCGCCGACCAGCTGACCCATGATCTCGGGCTTTTCCGGGTTGCCGAAGTTCAGGTTGTCGGTGGTGGCCAGGGGCAGGGCACCTGCGGCCGTCAGGTTGCGATACGCTTCGGCCACGGCCTGCTTGCCGCCTTCAAACGGGTTTGCGCGGACATAGCGTGGCGTGACGTCGCTGGTGAAGGCCAGCGCCTTGCGGGTGCCGTGCACGCGCACGACGCCCGCGCCCATTCCGGGGCGGCGGATCGTGTCGGCACCGACCTGCGTGTCGTACTGTTCCCAGACCCAGGCCTTGTGGGCATGGTTCGGGCTGCCGATCAGGGCGCGCAGGGCCGCGATGGGCGCGATCTGCGGCAGGGGCGCAGCGGGCTGTGCAGCCGGCGTCTCGATCCAGGGGCGGTCGTATTCGGGGGCGCTGGAGGACAGTTTCGACAGCGGCAGGTCGGCCATGACGTCGTTGCCATGCAGGATCAGGAAGCGGTCCTCGGGGATCGTCTCGCCCACGATGGCGAAGTCCAGATCCCATTTCTCGAAGATCGCGCGGGCCTCGGCCTCTTTTTCGGGCTTCAGCACCATCAGCATGCGTTCCTGGGATTCCGACAGCATCATCTCGTATGCCGTCATCCCGGTCTCGCGTTGCGGGACGTAGTCCAGCGTCAGCTTGATCCCGAGGCCGCCCTTGTCGCCCATTTCGACCGCGGAACAGGTGAGGCCCGCGGCCCCCATGTCCTGGATCGAGATCACGCTGCCCGACGCCATCAGTTCCAGGCAGGCCTCGAGCAGGCATTTTTCGGTGAAGGGATCGCCGACCTGTACGGTGGGGCGCTTTTCCTCGATCGTGTCGTCGAACTCGGCGCTGGCCATGGTGGCGCCGCCGACGCCGTCACGACCCGTCTTGGCACCCAGGTAGACGACGGGCATGCCGACGCCTGATGCGGCGGAATAGAAAATCTTGTCGGCATCCGCGAGGCCCGCCGCGAAGGCGTTGACCAGGCAGTTGCCGTCATAGCTGGCGTGGAAGCGCACCTCTCCACCGACGTTCGGAACGCCGAAGGCGTTGCCATAGGCGCCGATCCCTTCCACCACGCCCTTGACCAGATGCGCCGTTTTTGGGTGTTCGGGGCGGCCGAAAGACAGTGCGTCCATCGCGGCGATGGGGCGGGCGCCCATGGTGAAGACGTCGCGCAGGATACCGCCGACGCCGGTCGCGGCGCCTTGGTGCGGCTCAATGTAGCTGGGGTGGTTATGGCTCTCCATCTTGAAGACCACGGCCTGGCCGTCGCCGATATCGACAACGCCGGCATTCTCGCCCGGACCGCAGATGACCTGCGAGCCATCGGTCGGCAGAGTGCGCAGCCATTTCTTCGACGACTTGTAGGAGCAATGCTCGTTCCACATGGCGCTGAAGATGCCCAATTCCGTGAAGCTCGGCTCACGCCCGATGATCTGCAGGATGCGGTCGTATTCGTCGGGCTTCAGCCCGTGCGCGGCGATCAGTTCGGGGGTGATCTGGGGGTCCTGCATGATCCTGCCTTCCTGCGCGTGAAATCACCGGCCTTTTAGGCGCTGGCGTTGCGCATGGGAAGGCCGCAGGCAGCGGGAAACGGACAAAAAAAAGCCGGGCACGAGGCCCGGCCTAAGTCCAACAGGGAGGTAGAAGGTGATGCGCGTTTAGGCTGACCATCGCCTTCGAAGCCCGATCTATGTGCAGTCTGTGAACTCTTCAAGACAATTGAGCCCGCCGAGATGTCATAGCCGCCATGCAGTGGCGTAATGGCTGCACGTATGGGTTGTGGAACAGCCCTGTGTCAGGCGGCTCCGGCATCACTCTGGAAGCGGCGATAGGCTTGGATTTCCTCGAGGACGAAGTCGCGGAAGACCGCCACGCGCCGCGTCTGCCGCAGCTCCTCGGGATAGGCGAGGAAGACTGGAACCTCGCCGGATTCGACGTCGGGAAAGACCCGGACCAGGTTCGGATGATCGGCCGTCAGATAGTCCGGAAGCACGCCGATCCCCAGGTTCGCCAGCACGGCCTGAAGGACGCCGAAGTAGTTGTTCACGGTCAGCGTCGAGCCGACGTTCTGCGACATCAGTTCTTGCACCAGCCGGGCGCCCGCGGCGACCTGCGGCAGGTCGGGCTTCTGGCAGATCAGGCGGTGCTTGCCCAGTTCGGCCAGCGTCGCCGGGACGCCCCGCGCGGCCAGATATTCGGGGCTGGCGTAAAGCCGCATGCGGATGTTCAGCAGTCGCCGTCGGATCAGGTCGGACTGGCTGGGCTCTTTCATGCGGATCGCCACGTCCGCCTCTCGCATCGGCAGGTCCAGCACCCGCTCCTCCAGCATCAGGTCGATGCGCAGGTCGGGGAACTTCTCATAGAGTTTCACCAACCGCGGCGCGAGCCAGAGCGTGCCGAAGCCGACCGTCGCGGTCACTTTCAGTTCGCCGAAGACGTTCTCCTCGCTGTCGCGGATGCGCGCCGAGGCGCTGTCCAGCTTGCGCGCCATGGACGAGGTGGCCTCGAACAGCAGCTCTCCCTGCTCGGTCAGAATCAGCCCGCGGGCGTGACGGTGGAACAGGGTCGCACCAAGCGACTCCTCGAGCGCGCGGATTTGGCGGCTGACCGCCGATTGCGACAGGTGCAACGTGTCGCCGGCATGGGTCAGGCTGCCCGCGTCGGCCACCGCGTGAAAGATTCTAAGCTTGTCCCAGTCCATCCCCGTTACATTCCTGTCATAACAGCCATGCGATTTTTGCAGGCCTGACTTTCAACTGCGCACGGAAAACGTGTTCGTCAAGCGTCGATTTTTCTGTTCGTAAGTCAGCTATTCTGACCTATACTTCCCTAGAGGGGCCGTAAGGCATAGGAGGAGACGCAGCAATGAGCCAGCAGGAATTTACGCTAGCCGACCGCTTTGATCTGTCGAAGCGACACGTTCTTTTGAATGGCACGCAGGCATTGGTGCGCCTGATGCTGATGCAATCGGCACGCGACAAACATGCAGGGCTTGATACCGCCGGCCTGGTTACGGGCTATCGTGGCAGCCCGCTCGGCGGTGTCGACCTGCAGATGATGCGCGAGGGCAAGCGGCTGTCCGAGGCGGGCGTCCTCTTCCAGCCCGGCCTCAACGAGGATCTTGCCGCCACGGCGATCTGGGGCAGCCAGCAGGCGGAGCTGCGGGGTGAGGGGCGCCATGACGGTGTCTTCGCGCTGTGGTACGGCAAGGGGCCCGGCGTCGACCGCACCGGCGACGTGATGCGGCATGCCAACATGGCGGGGTCGTCACGGCATGGCGGCGTGGTCATGGCCATGGGCGACGATCACACGGGCGAAAGCTCGACCGTACTGCATCAGTCGGACTGGGCGATGATTGACGCCTATATTCCGGTCCTGTCGCCTGCCGGCGTGCAGGAGATCCTGGACTATGGACTCTACGGATTCGCCCTGTCGCGCTATGCTGGCGTCTGGACAGGCCTGAAGACGATGAAGGACACGGTCGAGGCGACGGCCGTCGTCGACGGCGACCCGCACCGGCTTCAGTTCGTCCAGCCGCAGCACTTCAACATGCCCGACGGCGGGCTGAACATCCGGCTTGGCGACACGCCCGTCGCGCAGGAAGCGCGGATGATCGACCACAAGCGGTGGGCGGCCGAGGCCTTCAGCCGCGCGAACCGCATCGACCATCGCGTCTGGGGCAAGCCCGGCGCGCGGATCGGCTTCGTCGCCGCCGGGAAGAACTGGCTGGACCTGGTCCACGCTCTGTCGCTTCTGGGCATCGACGAGGCTGAGGCCGAGCGGTTGGGCCTGACCACCTACAAGGTCGGTCAGACCTGGCCCATGGACATGAAATCGATCCAGGAATGGTCTGAGGATCTGGAACTGATCGTCTGCGTCGAGGAAAAGCGCAAGCTGATCGAGGTGCAGCTGAAGGAAGCGATCTTCGACAAGCGCCGCGGCCGCCGCGTTCACGGCTGGAAGCACGATCGCACCGGCGACGAGCTGTTCCCGACGCGCTATGCGCTGGACCCGGTGATGATCGCGCAGAAGATCGGCGACATCCTGATCGAGGAGGGCCGTGGGACCGAGCATGTCCGGGCCGGGCTGGCGCGACTGAACGAGGTTCGCCGCAACGACAACGCCCCCGAAATCGCGACCCGCACGCCCTGGTTCTGTTCCGGTTGCCCGCACAACAGCTCGACCCGACTGCCGGAGGGCAGCCGCGCCTATGCCGGCATTGGCTGTCACTACATGGTGCAGTGGATGGGCCGCGAGACCGAGGGCTTCACCCACATGGGCGGCGAAGGGGCAAACTGGATCGGCGAGGCGCCGTTCAGCAAGAGAGACCATGTCTTTCAGAACCTTGGCGATGGAACCTATAACCATTCCGGGATCCTGGCCATTCGCGCCGCGCTGGCTGCGGGGACCAACATCACTTACAAGATCCTCTATAACGACGCCGTTGCGATGACAGGCGGGCAGCCGAACGAGGGTGGGCTGACGGCACCGCAGATCGCGCGCGAACTGCAGGCGATGGGCGTGACACCTTTGATCGTCGTCTATGACGAAAAGGAGGACGTTGACCACGGCCAGTTCCCTGCCGGCCTGCGCTTCGAGGAGCGGGTCGAGATGATGGCCGTCCAGCGAGAGCTTGAGTCCGCCAAGGGCGTCAGCGCGATCCTCTATATCCAGACCTGCGCGGCCGAAAAGCGCCGCCGTCGCAAGAAGGGGCAGTTCCCGGACCCCGACCGCCGCATCTGGATCAACCCTGAGGTCTGCGAGGGCTGCGGCGACTGCTCGGTCCAGTCGAACTGCGTCTCGGTCGTACCACTGGACACGGAACTTGGCCGCAAGCGGCAGATCGACCAATCCAGCTGCAACAAAGACTACAGCTGCGTGAAGGGCTTCTGTCCCAGCTTCGTGTCCGTCAGGGGCGGCAAGCTGCGCAAGCCCCAGGCCGAGGCGTTCGAGCTGCCCGACCTGCCAAAGCCCGCTCTGCCGGTCATCGACGGCACCCACAACGTCGTCATCACTGGCGTCGGCGGCACTGGCGTCGTGACCATCGGCGCGGTGCTGGCACAGGCCGCGCACATGGACGGCAAGGGCGCCGGCATGATGGAGATGGCGGGCCTCGCTCAGAAGGGCGGCGCGGTCCATATCCACCTGCGCCTGGCGAACCGCCCCGAGGACATCAGCGCCATCCGTGTCGCCGTGGGCGAGGCCGACTGCGTCATTGGCGGCGACCTGGTGGTGACCGCAGGCGCCAAGACCGTCGGCCTGATGACCCAGGGACGGACCGGCGCCGTGGTGAACGACCACGAGATCATCACCGGCGACTTCACCCGGTTCCGCGATTTCCAGGTGCCGTCCGATCGGCTGCGGTTATCGCTGCAGGCGCGCCTGCAGGACCGGGTGGCATTCTTCGATGCCAATGACCTGGCACTGCGGATGCTGGGCGATTCGATCTATTCGAACATGCTGGTCCTTGGCGCCTGCTGGCAGCAGGGCCTGATCCCGCTGACCGAAGATGCGATCATGGAGGCGATCCGCCTGAACGGCGCCAAGGTGGCGGAAAACCAGCGCGCCTTCCAGATCGGTCGGTGGGCGATGGCCTTCCCCGATCAGGTCCGAAAACCGGCCGAAGCGGCACCGATGCCTGTCGATCCGGTGGACTATCGGGCCAAGCGGCTGGTCGATTACCAAGGCCGCAGGCTGTCGCGCCGCTTCAGGCAGCTGGTCGACCGTGCCCCGGAGCCGATGCGCGAAGCCGTCGCAAGAAGCTATTACAAGCTGTTGGCCTACAAGGATGAATATGAAGTTGCGCGACTTCATCTGACGACCGCGCAGCAGGTGGCCGAGCAGTGGGAGGGGGACGTGCAGCTGTCGTTGCACTTGGCGCCACCGATACTGAACGGCACCGACTCGAACGGGCGCCCGAGAAAGCGCGAGTTCGGGGCGTGGATGCTGCGGGCGTTCCGGGTGCTGGCGGCGCTGAAGGGGCTGCGCGGCACGCCGCTGGACCCCTTCGGTCATTCCGCCGAACGCAAGCGTGAACGCGCCATGATCCGGGAGTTCGAGGCCGACATGGAGGAGGTTTTCGCCTCGGTCACCGACCACACCATGCCTGTGGCGATTGAACTGGCGACGCTGCCGATGTCTGTGCGCGGCTACGGTCCCGTCAAGGACCAGGCCGCCGACCGCGCCGCCGAACGGCGCGCCGAGCTGCTGGCGCAGTTCCGCAGCGGCCATGCACCCATCCGTGAAGCCGCTGAATGATCTGAATCATTTCCAACCTTCGCGCGGCGTCCTATGAATGGCGCCACGCGAGGCAGGAGATGCGATCATGGCGGTAGGGGTGTTCGATTCGGGGTTGGGCGGTCTGACGGTGCATCAGGCCATTGCCGCCCGTCTGCCCGATCTGCCCCTGGTCTATCTGGGCGACAACGCCCATGCGCCCTACGGCGTTCGCACCGCCGATGACATCTTCGATCTGACCTGCCAGGGCGTCGAGAGGTTGTGGGCCGAGGGCTGCGACCTGGTCATCCTGGCCTGCAACACCGCCAGCGCTGCCGCCCTGAAGCGGATGCAGGAGACATGGCTGCCGCAGGACAAGCGCGTCCTCGGTGTCTTCGTGCCGATGATCGAGGCGTTGACCGAGCGGCGTTGGGGCGACAATTCACCGCCCCGCCGGGTGGCGGTGAACAACGTGGCCCTCTTTGCCACACCAGCGACCGTCGCCAGCCGCGCCTTCCAGCGCGAACTGGCGTTCCGCGCCGTGGGCGTTGATGTCGAGGCGCAGCCCTGCGGCGGCGTCGTCGATGCCATCGAGATGGGCGACGAGATGCTGGCCGAAGCGCTGGTTACCAGCCACGTCGAGGCCCTGCTGCGCCGGATGCCGCATCCCGAGGCCGCGGTTCTGGGCTGCACCCATTATCCGCTGATGGAGCCCGCGTTTCAGCGCGCCCTAGGCCCTGGCGTCAAGGTCTTCAGCCAGGCGGGGCTTGTGGCTGAAAGTCTTGCCGATTACCTGACGCGTCGGCCCGAATTTCTGGGGTCGGGAACCGTCGGCAAGTATATGACCACAGGAGATCCCGCGCGGGTGTCGGGAAAGGCCACACAGTTCCTGCGCAGGCCCATCCCCTTCGAGGCCGCCTGAACCGAGGAGTACGCAATGGCCGGAATGAAGTCCCTCAAGAAGCAGCGCCGCATCCAGGTCATCGCCTCGGCGGCGGTCGCGCTGGTCATCGCCGTCGTCCTGATCGGCTATGGCTTCAGCGACGGGATCAACCTTTATCGCTCGCCCACCCAGGTCAGTGAGGCCGCGCCCGAACCTGACGAGTTCTTCCAGCTGGGCGGTCTGGTCAAGGACGGCTCGATCGTGAACGGCACCGGCGTCGCCTTCGACTTCGTCATCACCGACGGCGCGGTCGAGATCCCCGTGACCTATGTCGGCGGTGACCCGCGCCCGGACCTGTTCGGCGAAGGTCAGGGCACTATTGCCAAGGGTTGGTACCGCGACGGCCGCTTCGAGGCGCGAGAGCTTCTGGCCAAGCACGACGAAACCTATATGCCGCGAGAGGTCGTCGAGACGCTGAAGGAAACCGGCGTCTACCAAGAGCCCGGCGCCTGACGCAACGCGCGCAGGGTTAATGGACAGTTAAGCCCGCCAGCGCAGCATCCCCCGGCGACCGATCCCGGTCGGACCAGTCATGGGGGACCAATGCCAAGCGTCGAACAGATTGCCCGAGAAATCGTGGCACGCGAGGGTGGATACGTCAACGATCCCGACGATCCGGGGGGTGCCACCAACTACGGCGTGACCATCGGTACCATGAAATCGCTCGGGATGGACCTGAACCGTGACGGCCGGGTCGATGCCGCCGACGTTCGCGCACTGACCCGCGCGCAGGCCGAGCAAGTCTTCGTCGAGCACTATTTCCGCAAGCCGCGCCTGTCCGAACTGCCAGAGGCGCTTCAACCGAGCGTCTTCGACATGTATGTCAACGCGGGTGGCAATGCGATCAAGATCCTGCAGCGGCTGGTCACGCGGATGGGCTTCATTACGGCCGACGACGGTGTGGTGGGGCCGATGACCGTCGCCGCCGTGCGCGATGCCGCCCAGGCAGCGCCGCTGCACCTGGCGGACGCCTATGGGATCGCGCGGCGCAATTACTACTACGCGCTGGCCGATCAGCGCCCCGCAAGCCGCAAATATGCCCGCACTCGGGCGGGCGGGAAAGGCGGCTGGATCACCCGCGCCGAAGAGTTCATCCAGCCGCGCTATCGCCTGACCGACGCCGAACACCGCACAAGGACCGCCAAATGGGCCTGATCGACCGCTTTATCGGGGTCGCCCCGACCGTCACCGCCCTCGGCAGCGCCGCATCCGGCGTGGCCGAGATTTTTACACAAAACGCCACCCGCCGGATGGAGCTGGACGAAGAGGCCTATGCCCGCGCCATCGGACAGTTGGGGCAAGAGTTCACCGGTCCCCGATCCGGCTGGTTCGACCATTTCGTGAACGGCCTGAACCGGCTGCCGCGACCGTTGCTGGCCCTAGGGACGATGGGCCTGTTCATCTATGCCATGGTCGAGCCGGTGGGCTTCGGCATTCGCATGCAGGGCCTGCAGATGGTCCCCGAGCCTCTCTGGTGGTTTCTGGGCGCCATCGTCGGCTTCTATTTCGGGGCCCGAGAGGCGCATCACTTTCGTCACAGGGTCTGGCCTTCAGGCGCCATGACCGAGCAGACAGTCGTGGCCGTCCAGCAGGCCCCACGCCCCGACGACAGCTTCGAAGATAACGCGGCGCTGCGCGACTGGCTGCAGACCGTGCGCGATTAGGACGCACGCGAAACTGACCGGCCGCGACGAACGAGGGACTTTTACCTCTGCCGTCGCGGCCTTATGCTGCGATCAACGGAGGACACGCCTTGATGATCGCTGAATACGGCCATTTCGCCCTGATCCTGGCCTTCGCGGTCGCCATCTATCAGATGACTGTCCCGATGGTGGGTGCCGCAAAGGGATGGCAGGGCTGGATGGACAGCGCGCGCCCCGCAGCGCTGGCGCAGCTGATGCTGATGGCGATCAGCTTCGGGGCGCTGACGGTCGCCTTTGTCACGTCAGATTTTTCGGTCAGCCTCGTCTATGAAAATTCGCACACCTCAAAGCCGCTCATCTACAAGATCAGCGGCGTCTGGGGGAACCACGAAGGCTCGATGCTGCTGTGGGTGCTGATCCTGGCGCTGTTCGGCGCGGCGGCGGCGGTGTTCGGAGGCAACCTTCCGCCCAGCCTTCGGGCGCGCGTCCTGGGGGTGCAGGCGGCGGTCAGCGTGGCCTTCTATGCCTTCATCATCTTCACCTCGAATCCTTTCTGGCGGATGGGGAATCCGCCCTTCGACGGCCGCGACCTGAATCCGCTGCTGCAGGACCCTGGTCTGGCGTTCCACCCGCCGTTTCTCTACCTGGGCTATGTCGGCCTCTCGATGGCGTTCAGCTTCGCAGTCGCGGCCCTGATCGAGGGCCGGGTGGATGCGGCCTGGGCGCGGTGGGTGCGTCCCTGGACGCTGGCGGCATGGATCTTCCTGACCATCGGCATCGCGCTCGGGTCCTGGTGGGCCTATTATGAACTGGGCTGGGGTGGCTTCTGGTTCTGGGATCCGGTCGAGAATGCCAGCTTCATGCCGTGGCTGCTGGCAGCGGCGCTTCTGCATTCCGCTATCGTCGTCGAAAAGCGCGAGGCCTTGAAAAGCTGGACCATCCTTCTGGCGATCATGGCATTTGGTTTCTCGCTCATCGGGACGTTCATCGTCCGGTCGGGCGTCATCACCTCGGTCCACAGCTTTGCCAACGACCCCGAACGCGGGGTGTTCATATTGGCGATCCTGGCGGTCTTCATCGGCGGCGCGCTGACCCTCTACGCCTTCCGCGCCTCGGCCATGACGGCGAAGGGGGTGTTCGCGCCGGTGTCGCGCGAAGGCGCGCTGGTCTTGAACAACGTGCTGCTGGCCGTGGCCGCCTTCGTGGTCTTCATCGGCACCATCTGGCCCCTCGTGGCCGAGATGTTCTGGGGCCGTGTCCTATCGGTCGGCCCGCCGTTCTTCGACCAGGCCTTCACGCCCTTCATGATCGTCCTTGCGATCGTGCTGCCGGTGGGATCGCTGATGCCGTGGAAGCGCGCGACGCTGGCCCGCAGCATGAAGCCGCTCCGCGGGGCCTTGGTGCTGGCAGCGGCGGCCATGGCCTTGGTCTTCGCGGTCTCCAGCGGGCATTCGGCGCTGGCCGTGATCGGTGCGGGGCTGGGATCCTGGCTGGTGTTCGGCGCCCTTTCCGAACTGTGGCTGCGGACGGGTTCGGCCGGCGCGGGACGCCTGCTGCGGCTGCCGCGCGCGGATTGGGGCAAGGCCGTCGCCCATGCCGGCCTCGGCGTGACCTTCGTGGCCGTCGCGTTGATCCAGGCCTGGCAAATCGAGGATGTCCGCGTGGCGGAGGTCGACCAGCCCTTCCAGGTCGGGTCCTATCAGATGGTGCTGCGGTCGGTCGACCGGAACGACGGGCCGAACTACCTGGCGCAGCGCGCCGTCGTCGAGGTAACGCGAGACGGTCGAGACATGGCGACGCTGTATCCCGAAAAGCGCGTCTATCCGGTGCAGGGCATGCCCACGACCGAAGCGGCGATCGATTATGGCTTCTGGCGCGATCTCTATGTCGTTCTGGGTGACGAACAGGCGAAGGGGGGATGGGCGCTGCGGACCTATGTCAAGCCGTTCGCCAACTGGATCTGGGGCGGTGCGATGCTGATGGCGCTTGGCGGGCTGATCAGCCTGACGGACCGCCGCTATCGCGTCGCGGCCGGCGCCCGACGCGCTGCGCCCTCGACGGCGGTGGCCGCGGAATGACGTGGCTGCTGCGCGGCCTTCTGCTGGTGCTGGCGCTGGCCGCTCCCCTCTCGGGGCCGGCGTTTGCCGTGCAGCCAGACGAGGTGCTGGAGGATGCGGGTCTTGAAGCGCGGGCGCGAGAGATTTCGCGCAAGCTGCGCTGTCCCGTCTGTCAGGGCGAGACCATCGACGATTCCAACGCCGCGATCAGCCGCGATCTTCGACTTTATGTGCGCGAACGTCTTGTCGCCGGTGATACAGACCCCGAGGTGATCGACAACGTCGTTGATCGCTTCGGCGAGTTTGTCCTTTTCGAGCCACGGGCAACCGGCAGCGGCTTGATCCTGTGGCTGGCCGGGCCTCTGATGGCGCTGATCGCCGCGCTTGTGGCGTGGCGCTTCCTGCGCAGCCGCGACCGGGCCCCGGCAGAAACGCAAGCGCTGGACGCGACCGAAAAGAAGCGACTCGATGAAATCATGCGCGGGGGCTGACGCGGGGTCCGGGTTGAACGGCCAGGTCCTGCCGGGTCTGCCTCGTCCGGAAGGCTCTGCCGCTGGTCCGGGGCGGTATCCGGGCAAGCGCCTCTTGCAATGTGCCGTCGTCGGACGCCGATCAGGGGATCTGGAAGAACCGGGGAACCGGCCCGCGGTTGTCGAAGAAGGGCACGGTCTGGGGCTGGGGCAAGGGCTGTTCGGGCGGGACACCTGCCAGCAATCGGGCCAGTTCGGCCAGAACGACCTCGGTAATGAAGGGCAGGTCCAGGTTGCGTGCCTCGGACAGGGGCACCCATTG
Organism: Pseudomonadota bacterium; assembly: GCA_036338635.1. GTDB lineage: Bacteria > Pseudomonadota > Alphaproteobacteria > Rhodobacterales > Rhodobacteraceae > Paracoccus. Next base: position 18,184 of record JAYZBS010000007.1, read on the forward strand.
CAGATGCGAAAGCTCGTCACAGGCCATGCTGAAGTCGTCCAAATCGCCATAGATGTCCGCTGCATCCGCGATGAAGAACCGGGCGTCGAAACGGCGCGGGCGGCCGGGCGGGGTGATCGCACGGAAGACATAGGTCAAGGCGCTCGCATCCGGCGTCAGGCCGGCATCGCGATAGCCCGGCCAGGGGCAGGGCGGGCCGTCCGGCTGCCCGATCAGAAGGCCCGTCTCCTCCGCCAGTTCTCGCAGGGCTGCCGCTGCCAAGGCATTCGGATCAGGGGCATGGCCTGCCGCGGGTTCGGCCGTCAGGCGTTGGCGGCAAAGCGGCGGAAGTGGTCGGACAAGCCTGACGGCTGCGTCTTCATGGTCGACCGCGCCGCCGGGGAAGACAAACTTCGACGGCATGAACATCGCCTTGGCGCCACGCATGCCCATCAGGACCGACGTGCCCTTCCCATCGCGGCGCAGCGCCATGATCGTGGCTGCGTCGCGCACAGGCAATACGGCGTCAGACGTCATGCCCCGGCCTTGGACCGGTCGTCGAAACCATGCATTCGCCGCGCCCATTGCAGCCCGATGAAGCCGCCCTTGATGACGGGGAGCATCGCCAGCGACAGCACGATCGACCCGATGCCGAAGGCCAAGAGCAGCGTCATCGCGCTTGGTCGCCAAGCCACGAAGGACGCCAGAAGCAGTGGCGCTCCAAGGTGGGAAACGATGAGGATCGTCAGATAGGCTGGGCCATCGTCGGCGCGTTGGTGATGCAGCGCCTCGTTGCAGCAGGGGCAATGGTCGGCAACCTTCAGATAGCTCTTGAAGACGCGTCCCTCTCCGCAGGCGGGGCAACGGCCAAGCGCGGCACGGCGCATGGCAAGGCCGGTCGGACGCTCGTCCTGTTCATCGTGGGACATCGTGCTGTCGCCATAGCTCATCGGGTTTTCCTTCAAAGAGTGGCCGCTCCGGCTGCCGATAATCTAGGCGGTGCGGCGTGCCATGGAAAGACCCGGTCACGCCGCCTGTTCAAAAGGGGCGGAAACGACGCGGTTCCGTCCCGTGGCCTTGGCCGAGAGCAGTGCGCGATCCGCCCGCTCCATCGCCAGCTGCGCGATCTGGTCCGGCCAGCCATCACCGCCTGACGGAACGGTGGCAAGTCCGACCGAGGCGGTCACGCGGATCTCTCCGCCGCCCGACAGGCCGGGAAGGGCCACCGGCTTGCTCTGGACCGCGCGACGAAGCTCCTCGGCCATGCGCAGCCCGCAGTCGGCGTCGCAGTCACTGAGGGCGCAGAGAAACTCCTCGCCCCCCATCCTGGCGACAAGGCCGACACCGCCGACCGTATCGCGCAGCCGCTGCGCAACCTCGACCAGGACGGCGTCGCCAGCGTTGTGCCCATGCTGGTCGTTCACCGACTTGAAGTGGTCGAGGTCGATGGCCAGGACGCAGAACCCGTGCTTCGAGATCATCGCGTCCCGCGCGATCTCGGCCAGCTTCGGCAGCGCGTGGCGGCGGTTCGACAGGCCGGTCAGCGGATCGGTCATGGCCCAGACCATGTGACGCTGCACCTCGGCCCGGCGCTGATCGCTCTTGGACTTGCGGGAGAGCAGACGCTGCAGCGAAACGACGGCAGCCTGCGCCCCGCTGGTCCCGCCGAGCGTGTCCGACAGCACGTCGCCGGCGCCGAGATCAAGCGCGATCGAGGCAAGCTCCTCGCGCTCGGGTGCGATGGCGATCACGAAGCCCGCATCTCTGGACCCTTGGCGGGACCGCAATTCGGACAGAAGGCGCAGGCCGTCGCCGCGGCCACGAATGTCGGCGGCGATCAGATAGAGGTCGGCTGTCCGCCCCGAGGCCGCGGCGCCAAGCGCTTCATCCGGGTCGCGGATGTCGAACCGGCCGGCCATCCGCGTCGACAGCATCTGCCGCCAGCGCAGTGCCCGCCCAATACTGTCGGCGATCAGAACGATCTGCGGCAGGGCAACATGGCTGAACGCGGCCGGCGCTTCGGCCAGCCCCAGCTGGGCCTCTTGCGGGTTCTGCGAATCGCGCAGGATGCCCCTGACCCGCGCCATCAGCATCTGATCCTCGGCATCCGCGCCTAGGGTGGCAGTCGCGCCGGCCTGAAGCGCCGCCAGCCTGGCCTCTGGCCTGACCAGCATCAGGACGGGGATGTCCGCGTAGCGCAGGTCCGCGGTCAGCTGCCTGCAGACATCGATCGCCGGGCAGTCCGAGAGACCACCGCCGATGATGATCAGATCCGGCCGGGCGGCGGCAAGCTGGGCTGTCAGTTGCGCCAGCGCGCCGACCGCCACCACGTCATAGCATACCGCAGACAGACGGACCTTAAGGGTGATCCGCGCCGTCGCCGTGCCGTCTGCAACAAGAATGCGTGCCGTCATCTGCTAACCCGGGAGTCTCGACATCTAGGTTCCAATCTCGCCGCAAATGCTTAACAAAGGGTTTCCCGGCGGTCTGGCCCCGTCGCGAAATCTCAATCGGAGACCGGAATGGCGTTAGGTACGCAGCAGGCACATGATATCGCAACGCGCGTCCTGATCGCCATGGCCGAAAGGCCGGATGATCTTGTCCGGTTTCTCGAGGGTGCGGGACTTCAGCCGTCCGATCTGCGGGCCTTCGCTGACCGGCCGGACATGGCACTGTTCCTGCTTGATTTTCTTGTCGAGGATGACGAGAGGCTCTGTGCCTTCGCCGATGCTGTCGATGTACGGCCCCAAGACATCATGTCGGCCAGGACGGCGCTGTCCGGACCGGGCAGCTATGGGTGGTCCGCAGACTAGCGGAAATCCGCCGGTCGTTACCGATTTCTTTACCGCCGCGCGGGTAACCTCGACCCGAATCGAGGTGAAGCATGAACAGGCTTGTCAGTCGGGCGATCGAGGAATTTCTGCGCTCCACCTATGGCGAGAAGCTGGTGCAAGAGCTTGACGGTACGCCAGAGGCAGAGGCCAGCGTCGCCGACCCCGCGCGGATCGACGTCACCGGCCTGTCGCGTGCCGGATACCGCCTGTCGAAGCCGCTGTCCGAGATGCTCGAGGACATGGGCGGCTGGATGACCCGCATCGAGCCGATCCGGCGCCTGCTGCGATTCTCGGGACGCGACTTCAAGGATTTCCTGCTGCGCCTCGACGAACTGCCGGGGCGGGCGAACCTCGTCCTGCCGACGCTGCCTGTGCCGCGGCTTCAGGTCGAGACGTCTGAACGTGGCGTGCGGGTGATGATCATCGACCCGGACCCGGACGCCGCTTGGCAGTTCCTGTTCGTCGGCCTCATCCGCGGCATGGCCGACGACTATGGCGCGCTGTGTCTTATCACCATCGAGGAAGCCTCCATCCGAATCGACATCTGGGAGGAGCAGTTCGCGGAAGGACGCCTGTTCAGCCTTGAGGGAGCAGCCGTAATGCTGGGTTCGGCATGAACGTTGTCGAAACCACTTGCATGGTGCCATCCTCTGCGTTGGCGCAGCTTCTGCCCATGCACCTGTGGCTGCGCGATGACGGAACCCTCATTTCGGCCGGACGGACCTTGGCCAAGCTGCTGCCCGACCTGGAAGACGGGCTTGTCGGCCGGCTTTCGGGGGCGCGTCCGGGTGAGCCCTCGGACCCGATGACCGCGATCCGCGGCGCGGTGGACGGCCGTCGGAGGCTGTTCCTGCGCGTCGAGGGCAGCCAGCTTGTCCTTCGCGGCCACGGGGTTCGAGTAGCGGGCGGGTCGGTGCTGTTGAACCTGGGTTTCGGTATCGGGCTGCACCATGCGATCCGGCAGGCCGCGCTGACCGACGACGACTTCGCGCCCTCGGATCTGGCGATGGAACTGCTGTTCCTGCAAGAGGCCAACCGGGGCGTTCTGAACGAGCTGTCGCGCTTTAACGAACAGCTGGAGCAGTCGCGTGCGCGGGCGCTTTTACAGGCCCAAACGGATCCGCTGACCGGGCTGGGCAACAGAAGAAAGCTTGAGACGACTCTTTCGGCCGCGCTGAAAACCTCTGAGACAGGCGAGATCAGGCCCTTCGCGCTGGTTCATCTGGACTTGGACAACTTCAAGCAGGTGAACGACCTGCTGGGCCACCAGGCAGGGGATGATCTTCTGCGCGCGGTCGGCAAGGTGCTGCGCGACCAGATCAGGCACGCGGACACGGCTACCCGGATCGGTGGCGATGAATTCGTGCTGCTGCTGCCGGGCATGACCTCGCGCCCTGCGTTGAAACAGCTTTCCGCCAGGATCATTGGTGCGATCAACGCCCTGACGCCGCCGGAACTGCCGGGGCTGCCGGTCTCCACCAGCCTGGGGATCGTGGTCTGGCCCACCGAGGGGGCCGAGCACCCGGACGAGGTGCTGGCCCTGGCGGATGAGGCGCTTTACGCCTCGAAGCGCAGCGGGCGAAGCCGCGCAACGATCAGATGAAGGCCACGGGAATGGTCACCGGAACAGCAGAACGGGCCTGCGCGACTCGATCAGCATCTGCGTCGTTGTCGATCCGATGATCAATTGGCGGATGCGGCTATGGCCGTAGGCGCCCATCACCAGCAGATCGTGGTCCCGCTCCTCTATACGGTTGATCAGCGCCGCTTCGGGCTGACCGTCCAGAACAACCGGCTGCGCATCCAGACCGGAAGCGCGAAGCCGCAGGATCGCCTCATCCAGATGGCTGTCGGCATTGCGGGGGCCGGGTGCCACCATCGCAACCTCTATGGCGAGGCCCTGGAATGCCGGATCGGCGGCGATATGATTGACCGCCTTCACGGCCGAGGACCCGCCATCAAAGGCGATCAGCACGCGCGAGATCGGGCGGAAGGCCCTTGCCGCCACCAGGACAGGCACGCGCGCTGCACGCACGATCCGCTCAAGGTTGGAACCCAGGTGGCCTTGCGCGAAATCCGCCGCGGCACCACGCTTGCCGATGACGATCATTTTGGCATCCGTTTCCCGGCCGGCGGCGCGGTCGATCAGATCGCCCTGATCCAGTCGCGTCGTGACCTCGACGGCGCCAGCCGATTCGGCCAGCGCCCGTGCGTCGTCCAGAAGCGCCCGCCCTTGGGCATTCGCGATCCGGGACCGCTGCGCATCCAGCGTCGACAACTCCTCCAGCAGGGCGCTGCGTGCGCCAAGCCGGATCGCGCCCGACAGGTCCTGCGCGCCCGCCGCTTCCCGGCGTCCGAGGACGTGCAGCAGGTGCACCGGAATGCCGCTGCGCGCCGACATCCAGGCTGCATGTTCGCAGACCGACGCCGCATAGACCGACCCGTCAACCAGCGCGATGATCTTGTCCGTCATGGTCGTCCCCCCCCCTCAATGTGCAACCAGTCTATCCAGCGCTCCGGGCTTGTCATGCATGGCAAGCCGGTCGACCAGCGTTTCTGAGGCTTCGTTCATGCCGACCAGTTCGACCTCGGCCCCGTCGCGACGGAACTTGAGGATCGCCATGTCCAGTGCCTGAACCGAGCTGATGTCCCAGATATGCGCACGGCTGACATCGATGGTGACATGATCCAGCGCTTCCGAGAAGTCGAAAGCCGCCATGAAGTCCTCGACCGAGCCATAGAACATCTGCCCCTCGATCACATAGGTCCGGCTGCGCCCGTCGGTCGACAGCACCGAGGTGACGCGGAACAGCTGCGCAATCTTCGCGGCGAAGAAGATACCCGACAGAAGCACGCCGACCAGCACCCCGATGGCCAGGTTGTGCGTCCAGACCACCGTCGCCACCGTCGCCAGCATCACGACCGAGGACGAGCGCGGGTGGGTGCGCAGATTGGCGATCGACGACCAGCTGAACGTGCCGATCGAAACCATGATCATGATTGCGACAAGCGCCGCCATGGGAATGCGGCTGACCAAATCGCCCAGCCCCACAACAAGGATCAGCAGGGCCACCCCGGCGACGAAGGACGAGAGGCGGCCTCGCCCGCCGGACTTCACGTTGATCATCGACTGACCGATCATCGCGCAGCCCGCCATGCCGCCGATGAAACCGGTTGCGGTGTTGGCCAGCCCCTGGCCGATACACTCCTGGTTGCGGTTCGTCCGGGTGTCCGTCAGCTCGTCCACCAGGTTCTGCGTCATCAGGCTTTCCAGCAGGCCGACGATCGCGACGGCAAAGGAATAGGGCAGGATGATCCGCAGCGTGTCCAGGTTCAGCGGCACATCGGGCAGCAGGAAGACCGGCAGCGTATCGGGCAGCGCACCCATGTCGCCCACCGTTCGCACGTCCCATCCAAGGGCCATGGCCAGCGCGGTCAGCACGACGATGGTGACCAAGGGCGACGGGACCGCCTTCGTCAGGCGCGGGAACAGATAGATGATCGCCAGCGATGCGGCAACGAGGACATAGGTGAACCAGCCGACCCCCGGCGTTGCCGGGTCAAGTTCCGGCAGTTGCGCCATGAAGATCAGGATCGCCAGCGCATTCACGAAGCCGGTCATCACCGACTTCGACACGAAGCGCATGACGAAGCCCAGCCTCAACGCGCCGCAGGCGATCTGGATCAGGCCTGCCAGCACCGTGGCCGCCAGCAGGTATTCCAACCCGTGATCGCGCACCAGCGTGACCATCAGGACCGCCGTGGCCGCCGTCGCGGCCGAGATCATGCCTGGTCGCCCGCCGGTGATCGCGGTGATCACCGCAATCGAGAAGCTGGCATAGAGCCCGACCTTCGGGTCGACGCCCGCGATGATGGAAAAGGCGATGGCCTCGGGGATCAGGGCCAGCGCGACCACCAGCCCCGACAGAAGGTCGGGGCGGATATTGCCCAGCCATTCGTTTTTGTAATGCGTCATTGAAAACATAGATCATCCGTTCCCGGCCGGCAGAGATGCGGCCCAGCAAGTTCTTGCGAAAGGTTCGAATTGTCCGGCGGATCGGCGGCCGGAGTAGCCACCCGGGATCTCACCGGGTCCATGCGATTGCGCGTCTGATAGCCGCAGCAGGTGCGGTAAGGCAACCCTTGGGTGCGAAAACGCCTCCCGTGGCGGGTGGCCCGTTCTCACGCGCGGGTGCGCAGCAATCCCATGATGTCCTTGGTGCGATCAAGGATGGGGTTGGCGATGGCTGCGGCGCGGTCGGCGCCGTCGGCCAGGACGCGGTCGATCTGGGCCGGGTCGGCGGTGTATTCGGCCATCCGGCGGGTGATCGGCGCCAGCGCCTCGACCGCGATCTCGGCCAGGGCGGGCTTGAAGGCACCGAAGCCCTGTCCCTCGAACCGGGACAGGACCTGATCGGGCGTCTCGTCCGCCAGGGCGGCATAGATGTTGACCAGGTTCTTCGCCTCGGGGCGGTCCTTCAGGCCCTCCATCTGGCCGGGCAGGGGGTCGGCATCGGTGCGCGCCTTGCGGATCTTTTGGGCGATGGTGTCGGCATCGTCGGTCAGGTTGATCCGGCTGGCGTCCGAGGGATCTGACTTGGACATCTTCTTCGACCCGTCCCGCAGCGACATCACGCGTGTCGCCACGCCCTCGATCAGCGGTTCAGTGATCGGGAAGTGGTCGACGCCGTAGTCGTGGTTGAACTTGGCGGCGATGTCGCGGGTCAGTTCCAGGTGTTGCTTCTGGTCTTCGCCCACGGGGACCGCGGTCGCCTGATAGGTCAGGATGTCGGCCGCCATCAGTGCCGGATAGGCCAGCAGGCCGAGGCTGACGTTTTCGGTGTTCTTGCCGGCCTTGTCCTTGAACTGCGTCATCCGGTACATCCAGCCGACGCGGGCGACCGTATTGAACAGCCATGCCATTTCGGCATGGGCACTGACCTGGCTCTGATTGAACAGGACCGACTGCGCGGGATCGACGCCCGCCGCCATGAAGGCGGCCGCCGCCTCTCGGATGCGGGCGCGCAGGACCTCGGGGTCCTGCCAGACGGTGATGGCGTGCAGGTCGACGATGCAATAGATCGTCTCGGCCTCTCCGCCCTGCAGGGCCGCAAAACGCTTCAGCGCGCCCAAATAATTGCCAAGCGTCAGCCCGCCCGACGGCTGGATGCCCGAAAAGATGCGCTGGCGGAACTGGGCGTTGATCTGGTCGGACATGACGGGCCTGCCTTGGAATTTCCTGGCCGCTGGCTTAGCGGTTGGTCGGAACCTCTGCAACCGCCAAGGAATGCCCATGCGCCCCGGCTTGACCGAATCCCCGCTGAACCCGCTGCCGCCGGTGATCTGGCTGCTGGCCCTTCCCGTCATCGCATCCGAGGCTGTCTTCGCCCTTGGCAGCGCCGGACTGATCGGCGGGGTCGAGGGTGTCGGCTTGCGCCTGTCGGCGATCCGCATGACTGCCTTCCCGCCGGAACTGGCGCAGAGGGCGTGGGGCTTCGGCGCGCTGGACCTGGACCAGTTCTACCGCATCCTCAGCTACAGCTTCATCCACGTGTCGCTGACCCATGCCCTGTTCGTCGTGGTCTTCACGCTGGCGCTTGGCAACATGGTCGCTCAGAACCTGCGACCTGCGGCGGTGCTGGCGCTGTATCTGGGCTCGGCCATCGGTGGGGCGCTGGTCTATGCGGCGGTCCTGCCACTGATCGGGGCGCGGCCGTCGCCGCTGATCGGCGGCTATCCGGCGGTCTATGGGCTGGTCGGGGCGTTCACCTTCCTTCTTTGGACCCGGCTTGCGGCCGAGAACGCCAACCGCCTGCGCGCCTTCGTGTTGATCGGCGTGCTGCTGGCGTTCCAACTGATCTTCGGGTTGATCTTCGGCGGCGCCGGGCAGGGCTGGATCGCCGAGATCGCGGGCTTCGCCACGGGCTTCGCGCTGTCCTTCCTGCTGGTCGACGGCGGCATCCGCCGGGCACTGGCGCAGATCCGGCAGCGTTAACCGCGCCGGACCGCCGCGCGCAGTTCGGACGGGCGATAGCCGGCGACCAAGTAGGCAAGCGCGAAGTAGATCGCCGCCCCGCCGAAGACTAGGATCGCCAGAGAGATGCCCCGCCCCAGATCTGCACCTGCCAGCCAACCGCGCATCCCCCAAAGGGCCACGGCCATGATCGCCGACGCGGCCAGGATGCGCGGGAACGCCCGGCGCAGCCGCGCATCGGCGCGTGCCGCGGTCCCCATGCTGCGGGTGCCCCACCAAAGCTGCGCGACCATGACCCAGGCCGCGATCGTGGTGCCGAGCGCCGCGGCCAAAAAGCCGAAGACCGGCATCAGGCCGAACGCCGCCACCGCGTTTACGATCATCGAGAACAGCGCATAGCGGAACGGTGTCTTCGTATCCTCGCGCGCGAAGTAGAGCGGCTGGAGGATCTTCTGCAGCACGAAGGCCGGCAGGCCGAGCGCATAGACTACCAGCGCCGCCGAAGTCTGCTGCGTGTCATAGGCGGAAAAGGCGCCGCGCTGGAACAGGGTCGATACCATCGGCTCGGCGATGACGGCGATCGCGAAGGCGGCGGGCAGGGTCAGGAACAGCCCGAACTCGGTCGCGCGGGAATAGGCGGACTGGCCGCCGGCGTGATCGTCGGCCCGGATGCGGCGGGCCAGTTCCGGCAGCAGCACTACCGCCACCGCCGCCCCCACGACCCCCAGCGGCAGCTGGTAAAGACGGTCGGAATAGGACAGCCAGGCGATCGCGCCCTCGAAGCGCGATCCCACCTGCCGGCCGATCAGCAGGTTGATCTGGACGACGCCGCCGGCAAAGGCCGCGGGCAGGGCGACCGCGACCAGCCGGCGCATATCGGGCGTCAGCCGCGGGCGGCGCGGCCAGAAGACATAGCCCGACCCCCGAGCGTCCCACCAGACCAGCGCCAGCTGAGCGATGCCCGTCACCGGCGTCGCCCAAGCCAGCGTCAGGCCAAGGTTCCAGCCTTGCCAGCGGCCCAGATACATGGCGACGATGAACAGCAGGTTCAGCAGCACGGGCGCGGCGGCGGCGGCGGTGAAGCGCCCGTTCGCATTCAGCACGCCCGAGATCATCGACGCCATCGAGATCAGCAGGATGTAGGGGAAGGTGATCCGACCATATTCCACCGCCAAGTCGAACCGCGGGTCGCCCACGAAGCCCGATGCCATCAGCCAGACCAGCCCCGGCATGAATATCATCGCCAGCGCCGACAGCGCCAGCACCGTCATGAAGAGACCCGAGAACGCTTGCTGTGCAAAGTCCTTGGCCTCGTCGATGTTCTCCAGCTTCTTGGAAAACATCGGCACGAAGGCGGTGTTGAACGCGCCCTCGGCGAAGAAGCGCCGGAACATGTTGGGCAACGACAGGGCGATCAGGAAGGCCTCGGCCACCGGACCGGTGCCCAACCAGGCCGCCATCAGGATGTCGCGCACGAAACCCGACGCGCGGGAAATCAGCGTCCAGAGCCCCACCGAAAGGAACCCACGCACAAGTCCGGATTTCATGCCTGTTCAGCCTCGGCCCGTTTCACGCCATCGGCGATCGCCGTGCGCAGTTTCTTTTCAAGCGCCTCGCGCTTGGCCAGGCTGTGCAGCTTCAGCCCGAACATGTCCTTGACATAAAAGCTGTCCACGACCTGCGCCCCGAAGGTGGCGATGACCGCGCTGACGATCTGGATGTGGTTCGCCGCCAAGGTCCGCGTCAGGTCATAGAGCAAGCCCGGACGGTCGCGGGTGTCGACCTCGATGATCGTATAGATGTCGCTGCCGTCGTTGTCGAAGGTGATGTGGGTCGGGAACTTGAATTCCCGGTTGCGCTTCTTGGGCTTGTCGCGGGTCGCGAAGGCTTCTCGGGCGACAATCTCGCCGGCCAGGGTGCGCAGGATGGTCTGGCGCAGTCGGGGCAGGCGATCCTCGGCAAAGGGGTGACCTTCGCTGTCCTGCACCCAGAAGACAGCGGTCGCATAACCGTCGCGGGTGGTATAGGTCCGCGCATCGACCACGTTCGCCCCGGTCAGCGTCAACGCCCCCGCGAGCCGCGAAAAGATGCCGGGGTGGTCCGACAGCACGAAGGCCGCCCGCGTCGCGTCGCGGTCAAGGTCCGCGCGCAGGTCGATGCGGATCTCGTCCGCGCCCAGGCCCGACAGAAGCTCTGCAAAGACCGCCTGCGTCTGCGTCGGCAGGCCCGGCCAATAGGCGTCATAGTGGCGTTGCATTTCGGACCGGATGGCGCGGGCGTCCCAGCCTTTGGCGACCAGCATGTGGCGCAGGCTGCGCTTGGCCTCGGCCTGGCGGCGGTCGCGGTTCAGCTCCTCCAGCCCGTTTTCCAACGCGGCGGCGGTTTCCTGGTGCAGCTTGCGCAGCAGCATGGCCTTCCAGTTGTTCCAGGTGCCGGGGCCGACGCCGCGGATGTCGCAGACGGTCAGTACCAGCAGCATGTCCAGCCGCTTGCGGGTCTTCACCGCCTTGGCGAAGTCGCGCAACGTGCGCGGGTCGCTGATGTCGCGCTTCTGCGCCACGTCGGACATCAGCAGGTGGTTGCGGACAAGCCACTCGACGGTGTCGACCTCGTCCTGCGGAAAGCCGAAGCGGGTCGCGATGCGCCGCACGATGCGGGCGCCCAGGATCGAGTGATCCTCTCGCCGGCCCTTGCCGATGTCATGGAGCAGCGTCGCCAGATAGAGCGCGCGGCGGTTCACGCCGGCGTCGATGATCTCGCTGGACAGGGGCAGGTCGTCGGGATGCTCGCCGCGCTCGATCTCGGCCAGGGCGGCGACGCACTGGATCGAATGTTCGTCCACGGTATAGTGGTGATACAGGTTGAACTGCATCATCGCCACGACCGGCTGGAATTCCGGGATGAAGGCCCCCAGCACGCCCAGCTCGTTCATCCGCCGCAGGGCGCGTTCGGGGTTCCCGTGCTTCAGCAGCAGGTCCATGAAGATGCGGATCGCCTCGGGGTCGTTCTGAACCTTCTCGTCAATGAGGTCGAGGTTCGCGGTCACCACCCGCATCGCATCGGGATGGATCAGGACGCCGCTGCGCAGCGCCTCCTCGAACAGGCGCAGGATGTTCAGCGGGTCCGACAGGAACTGCTTGCTGTCCTCGAAGGACAGCCGGCCGGCCTGATCGATGAAGCCCGGCCGCATCTTGCGGCGGCGGCGGAAGATCCGGCCCAGGAAGGGCGCCGTGCGGACGTGGCGCGCCTCAAGCTCGGTCAGGAAGACGCGGGTCAGCTCGCCGACGCGGGTGGCATGGCGGAAATAATCCTGCATGAAGTATTCGACCCCGCGCCGGGCGGCGGTGTCGGCATAGTGCATCCGGCGGGCCACCTCGACCTGCATGTCGAAGGACAGCACTTCGACCGGCCGGCCGGCGATCAGGTGCAGATGGCTGCGCACGGCCCAGAGGAAGTCTTCGGCCTGCCAGAAGGCCAGATGCTCGTCGCGGGTGAAGACGCCCAGATCCACCAGTTCCACTGCACGGTCGACGCGATGGATGTACTTGGCAATCCAATAGAGGGTCTGAAGGTCGCGCAGCCCGCCCTTGCCCTCCTTGACGTTCGGCTCAAGGACATAGCGCTGGCCGCCTTGCCGGGCGTGGCGGTTGGCGCGCTCCTCCAGCTTGGCCTCGATGAATTCGGGAACGGTGCCGGCAAACAGCTCGGTCCAGAGGCGGGTCCGCAGTTCCTCGGCCAGTGGCGCGTGCCCGGTCACCACCCGATGTTCCACCAGCGAGGTCCGGATCGTCATGTCGGCGCCACCCAGCCGCAGGCAATCGTCGACGCTGCGGATCGAATGGCCGATCTTCAGCTTGAGGTCCCACATCATGTAGAGCATCGATTCGACGACGCTCTCGGCCCAGGGGGTGATCTTCCACGGCGTCAGGAACAGCAGGTCCACGTCCGAATGCGGCGCCATTTCGGCCCGGCCGTAGCCGCCGACGCCCAGGACGGCCAGCCGCTCACTCTCAGACGGCGACTGCTGCGGATGCAGCCGCGTGCTGGCCACGTGGTGCACCGCCGTCACGACCACGTCCGTCAGCGAGGCGATGGCGCGAACCGTCTCTCGCGCGGCGCGCGGATGGGTGGCGAAGGCCGCTTCGATCGCGCCCATCGACTCGGTCCGCACTTGCATCAGCAGCGCGACCGTGGCGCTGCGGATCTGCCGCGGCTCGGTCAGGTCGGCCAGGGTTTGATCCAGCCGGGCCAGCAGCGGATCCATCTCGGGAACGGGAAGCGCCCCGGCCGATGCCGGGGCGCTGCTGTTCATGACCTTTGTCATCTGCGTGGACCGTCCCTTACGACCCGAAGCCGCGGGTGCTGCGCGGCGCGGGGTCCAGCACCACCAGCTGGTTGTTGCGGATGGTGGCGACCGCAAGCCCGCGCTGGACCGTTCCGTTGCGCTGCAGCCTGAAGATCCCGCCCACGCCCGAGAACCCGGCCGGCTGCGTCAGGCCCGACGTCGCCAGCGCGTTGCGCTGTCCGTTGCGCACCAGCGACGACACCGCGGCGACGCCGTCATAGCCCAATGACGCCAGCGGGTGCGGCGCCTCGCCATAGGCTTGGGCATAGCGGGCCTCGAACTGACGCTGCAGGGTCTGGTCGGGGATCGCGAACCACCCCTCGGCCAGTTGCGGCAGCTGCAGTCGGTCGGCCGGTTGGTCCCACCGGGTCAGGCCCATCATCTGCGTGACGGGCGACCTGACGCCAGCCTCGGCCAGCTGCTCGGTCAGGTAGGGCAGGACGGCCTGGTTGTTGGCAGTCATGAAGATGGCGTCCACCTGGTCGGACTTCGCGGCCTCGGCGATACGCGGCGTGACCGCGTCGATGCCCGAGATCGACACCGGATGGTTCACGCGCCCCGCCAGCCGCGCCCCGTTGCGAGCGATGGCGGTCTCGATCGCGCGGCCGCCCAGCTGGCCCGCGATGTCGTCCTCGGCCACGACCAGCACGTTGCGCTTGCCGCGGTCCACGCCATAGCCGACCAGCCGGTCGGCGATGTTCTCGAAGCTGTTGCCCAGGATGAAGACGTTGCCGCCCGCCACCTGGGTGTTATTTGAAAAAGTCAGGACATTGATGTTGCGCGGCAGCATTGCGTTGCCGACCGCGTTCGCCCCTTCGGCGAACAGCGGTCCCAGGATGATCTGCGCGCCGGCATCGGCGGCGGCGTTCGCCTGCGCGACCGCCGTTTCGGTCGAGGCTCCGACATCATAGATCCGCAAATCGATCGTCGCCCCCTGCGCGTCGGCTGCCGCCATCCGGGCGGCGTTCTTGATGCTGCGCGCCAGCCACTCGAGGTCTTCGGAACCGGTGCCGCCAGGCGCCAGCAGCGCAATCTGGACAGGCTCGAACGGGTCGATCATCGGCCCGGTCTCGGGGCCGGTGGCCTGACCGGCGCTGCCCACGGGTTCGCATGCCGCAAGGAACAGGGCCGAAACCACCGTGGCCGTTTTCAGCAGCGCGCGGTGCAGACCCTGGGCAGGCCGGGTTGTGGCGAAGGCGAACATGTGAAACTTCCTGCTTTGTGATAAGAACGCTCGCGGATGACGGCAGCCTAGGACCTGCATCCGCGATTGGCAATCAGCGCCGACCCCTTCCGGCGCCGAACGGAGGCAGGATGAGCGACCGCAGCGACAGACCCTTGGGCGAAGCTCCGCGCCGCCTGTCAGCGCATGTCGAGGCGGCGCGCCTGGATCCGGGGCTTTATCTGGTGGCGACCCCCATCGGGGCTGCGCGCGACATCACCCTGCGGGCGCTGGATGTGCTGAACAGCGCCGACCTGCTGGCGGCCGAGGATACGCGCGTGCTGCGCCACCTGATGGACATCCACGGCATTCCCCTGCGGGGGCGGCGGATCCTGTCCTATCACGACCATAACGGCGACCGCGCCCGTCCGGCGCTTCTGGCGGCGCTGGCCGAAGGGGGCAGCGTGGCCTATTGCTCGGACGCCGGAACGCCCCTGGTGGCCGACCCCGGATATCGCCTGGCGCTGGATGCGGCGGAAGCGGGGGCGCGGGTCCACGCGCTGCCCGGCCCCTCGGCCGCGCTGGCGGCGCTGAGTGTGGCGGGCCTGCCAAGCGACCGCTTCCTGTTCCTGGGCTTTCCGCCATCGACCGCCACGGCGCGGCAGACCTGGCTGCGGGGCTGGATGGCGGTCGATTCGACGCTGATCCTCTATGAGAGCCCGCGCCGCGTTTCGCGCTGCCTGCAGGACATTGCCGCCATCGACCCGGCCCGCATCGCGGTCGTCGCCCGCGAGCTGACCAAGAAGTTCGAGGAGGTGATCCGGGGCGCCGCGGGCGACCTGGCCGCCGATCCCCGAATGGAGGCGCTGAAGGGCGAGGTGGTCATGGTCCTCGATCGTCCCTCGGCCGTCGAGGTGGACGACGACCACCTGCGCGAGGTCCTGTTGCGCCACATGGCCACGATGTCGGTCAAGGACGCCGCCCGCGAAACCGCGAAGGAACTGGGCCTGCCCCGGCGCGACGTCTATCAGCGCGCGCTGACCCTGTCCGACGAATGACGCAGCTTCGCCGCCAGCGCGGCCGGGTAGCCGCCACCTCAGGGCGCATGGCCGAGGAGAACGTCCTGCGCGCCTACAAGGGTTCGGGCGCCGATCTTCTGGCCGAACGCTGGCGCGGCCGGGCCGGAGAGATTGACCTGATCCTCCGTGACGGTGACGACATTGTCTTCGTCGAGGTTAAGGCCGCCACCACTCATGCCGAAGCCGCCGAACGCCTGCAGCCCGCCCAGATGCGCCGGATCATGCAGGCCGCGTGCGAATACTGCGAGGCGCAAGGGCTTGGCCAGGTCTCCATGCGGTTCGACGCGGCGCTGGTCGATGCGACGGGGCGCGTCGATCTGCTGCGCAACGCCTTCGGAGAGTTCTGACGCAGGCTTGCATCCGGCTGGACCGCGGGCCACAACGGGCGCGCATTCCAGGAGGTGCAGATGAGCCTTTACGTCGCCTTGCAGATGGACCCGGTCGAGCATGTCTCGATCCACGCCGACAGCACCTTCCGCATCGGGCTTGAGGCCCAGGCCCGGGGCCACCGGCTGTTCCAGTACACCGTCGACCAGCTGCGCTATGACGAGGGTCGCGTGATCGCGCGCGGCCGCCCCATCACGTTGCGCCGAGAGGCCGGCGCCCATGTCGAATTCGGCGACTGGGCCGAGGTCGATGCCACCGAGTTTGACGTGATCTGGCTGCGCCAGGACCCGCCCTTCGACATGGCCTATGTCACCTCGACGCACCTGCTAGACCGGGTACACAACCAGGCGCTGGTCGTGAACGACCCGTTCTGGGTCAGGAACTGCCCCGAAAAGCTGATGGTGCTGGATTTCCCCGACCTGACGCCGCCCACGATGATTGCCCGCGATCCGGCCGCCTTCCGCGCCTTCCGCGCCCGCCACGGAGAGATCATCGTCAAGCCGCTCTATGGCAACGGCGGGGCGGGTGTCTTCCACCTGCGCCCGGGCGATCCGAACCTGTCGGCGCTGCTGGAAACGTTCGCGGGCATCAACCGCGAGCCGATGATCGCGCAGAAATACCTGCCCGCCGTCGTCAAGGGCGACAAGCGCATCATCCTGGTCGACGGAGAGCCCGTGGGTGCGATCAACCGCGTCCCGCAAGAAGGCGAGGCCCGGTCGAACATGCATGTCGGCGGACGCGCCGAACAGGTCGGCTTGACCGAACGCGAGCGCGAGATCTGCGCCCGCATCGCCCCGGTCCTGCGCGAGAAGGGCCTGATCTTCACCGGCATCGACGTGATCGACGGCTGGCTGACCGAGATCAACGTGACCTCGCCCACCGGCATCCAGGAGCTTGAGCGCTTCGACGGCATCAACGCCGCCGAGGCCATCTGGCAGGCCATCGAGCATCGCATCCTGCCCCGCGGCTGAACCTCGTCCTGCCGTCAGCAGTCCTTGCCGGCGGCTGTTACGTGAAGCCGCGTCTTGAGACGCCGTCACCGCGGCACGGTGTCAGGCGAGGGCGGAGCATGCGTTTTCCCGCGGAACGGACCTTCTTTGGCGCCGCGCCATAGCTGCAAGTGGTCGACAGGTTTCGCTTCTTAGGACCGAGCTTGTCCTCGAAGATGAATTGGACGCTGGGATCGGATGCCCGAGAACAGGATCACCGATATGTGGCCACGGAACTGATAGCAAAGCGAGGCGCCGAGGGTCGCAATCCCTCTGAAGCAACACCTTGCGCTTCATCAGTTGGACGGCGTTCCTGCAATGCCCAGAGAGCGACGGCAAGGAGACAAGCGCAAAGAGGTCGCTTGAGAGAGTAAAGCGTGTTCGAAGCAGTTCTATAGCGGCTGGCTCAGGTGCTGAATCGACTGAGGAATTCGACTGATCTCAAAGCCGCACGGCTCTGGAAGATCGCCGGAAGCGAGGGCGGGCGATGCTGTCATCCCCGATGGGTGCGTGCCGGTAATGGCGACTATCTAATTTAGCGTATGCCATACCGCAGGCGATCTCAGCCGCCAGCGATGAATGGTAGGCGATAACTGATCGCCTCGGCCAGATGGTGGGTCAGCACGCGTTCGGATGCCTCGAGGTCGGCGATCGTACGCGCGGCCCGCAGGATGCGGTGATAGCCGCGGGCAGTCAGGCCCAGCCTCTCGGCGGCCTTGTGCAGTAGCGCGCGTCCGGCATTGTCTGGCAGGGCGACCTGGTCCAGAAGCGCGGCCGGCATGTCGGCATTGACGGCTACGCCAGGGTGGTCGCGGAAACGGCGCGTCTGGATCTGGCGCGCGGCGGCCACGCGGGCGGCGACGGTTGCCGTGCTGTCGCCGGTCGGCGGCAGGTCCAGGTCGTGCAGGCCGACGCCCGGAACCTCCAGCCGCAGGTCGAACCGGTCCATCAGCGGGCCCGAGATCTTGCCCATGTAGGTTCCGCCGCAGACCGGCGCGCGGGCGCAGGCGCGGGCCGGATCGGCCAGATAGCCGCAGCGGCAGGGGTTGGCGGCCGCCACCAGCAGAAAGCGCGCTGGGTAGCGGACGTGGGCGCTGGCGCGGGACACGAAGACCTCTCCGGTCTCGATGGGCTGGCGCAGGTTGTCGAGCACCCTGGCCTCGAACTCGGGCAGTTCATCCAGGAAAAGAACGCCGTTATGCGCCAGGCTGATCTCTCCGGGCCGGGCCTTGGCGCCGCCGCCGGTGATCGCGGGGCCGGATGCGGTATGATGCGGGCTCTGATAGGGTGCCTGACGCGAGATGCGGCCGTTCTTCAGAAGCCCGGCCACAGAATGAACCATCGAGGTTTCCAGCGCCTCCTGCGGGGTCAGGGGCGGCATCAGCCCCGGCAGCCGCTGCGCCAGCATCGACTTGCCGGCGCCCGGCGGCCCGACCATCAGCAGATGGTGTCGCCCCGCGGCGGCAATCTCCAAGGCTCGCTTTGCGCGTTCCTGCCCGCGCACTTCGGACAGGCAGCGGTGGTCGGCCGGGTCGGCCATGTCTCCGGGGCGGGCGGGGGACAAGGGGCTGCGGTCGGTCAGGTGGTCGATGACGGCGCGCAGCGTATCGGGCGCGAAGACCGGGACCGCGTCGATCCATGCGGCCTCGGCACCGCAGGCGCGGGGGCAGATCAGGGCGCGGTCTTCCTCGGACGCGGCGACGGCGGCGGGAAGGGCACCGGTGACGGCCACCAGCCGTCCGTCCAGCGCCAGTTCGCCCAAGGCCACGCAGCGGGCGACCTCTTCCGCCGGGACGATCTGCAGCGCCGCCAGGATCGCCAGCGCGATCGGCAGATCGAAGTGCGAACCTTCCTTGGGCAGGTCGGCCGGCGACAGGTTGACCGTCAGCCGCTTGTTCGGCAGCGCGATGGCCAGGGCACCGAAGGCCGCGCGGACACGTTCCTTCGCCTCGCTGATGGCCTTGTCGGGCAGGCCGACGATCGAGAAGCCGGGCAGTCCCGCGGCAACGGCGCACTGCACCTCGACCAGTCTGGCCTCGACGCCGACGAAGGCGACCGAATAGGCGATGGCGACCATGGAACCCCCGTTCAAGACGCCGAATGGTTAACGGCCAAGCCTTTAAGAAAGCGTTAACGGGCAAGGCTTCCTTGCGGCAGGGCTGCGGCGGCGCTATCTGTGCAGCGTGACGCGCGCCGAGGGACATATGCAGGGCAAACGCATCTTGCTGATCGTGGGCGGGGGGATCTCGGCCTACAAGATCCCGCAACTTATTCGCCTGATCCGCGGCGCGGGCGCCGCGGTCACTCCGGTCCTGACGGCGGCAGGTGCGCAGTTCACCACGCCCATGACATTGTCGGTCCTGGCCGGAGAGCCGGTACACGACACGTTGTGGGACCGTAATTCCGAAGCCGAGATCGGCCATATCCAGCTGTCGCGCCAAGCTGACCTGGTCGTGGTGGCGCCGGCGACGGCGGACCTGATGGCGAAGATGGCGCAGGGGGCGGCCGCTGACCTCGCCTCTACCCTGCTGCTCGCGACCGACAAGCGGGTGCTGATTGCGCCGGCGATGAACGTCCGCATGTGGGATCATCCGGCGACGCGGCGCAACCTGGCGGTGTTGCGGGGCGACGGCATCCTGACGGTCGGCCCTGACAGCGGCGACATGGCCTGCGGCGAATACGGTCCCGGCAGGATGGCCGAGCCCGAGGCGATCCTGGCCGCGATCCGGGTGGCCTTGGCCGAGGGACCGCTGAAAGGCCGGCACGTGATCGTCACCTCGGGCCCCACGCACGAGCCGATCGACCCGGTGCGCTATATCGCCAACCGCTCCAGCGGCGCGCAGGGGGCGGCGGTGGCCGAGGCGCTGCGCGATCTGGGCGCGCGGGTCAGCTTCGTCACGGGGCCCGCCTCGATTCCCCCGCCGCAGGGCGTCGATGTGGTTGCGGTCGAGACCGCGCAGCAGATGCGCGACGCGGTCGAGGCCGCGCTGCCCGCCGACGCCGCCGTGATGGCCGCCGCCGTCGCGGACTGGCGCGTCCTGAACGGCAGCGATCGGAAGATGAAGAAGGATGGTAGCGGCCGCCCCCCGGCATTCGAGATGGCCGAGAACCCCGACATCCTGTCCTGGATCAGTCAGGCGCCACAGCGCCCGCGCCTTGTCGTGGGCTTTGCTGCGGAAACGGATGACGTGACGGCAAACGCGACCGCCAAGCGGGCGCGGAAGGGCTGCGACTGGATCGTCGCCAACGATGTCAGCCCCGGCACTGGCATCATGGGCGGCTGGGAGAACGCGGTGACCCTGATCACCGCCGAAGGCGCCGAGGATTGGCCGCGCATGGCGAAGGGCGCCGTGGCGGCCCGCCTGGCCGCCCGCATCGCGGAGACTATCCGATGAGAACATACCTGGACTGGAACGCCACGACCCCGCTGCGCCCCGAAGTGAAGGCCGCGATGGTCGAGGCGATGGAGATTGGCGGCAACCCGTCATCGGTCCATACCGAGGGGCGCGCGGCCAAGATGGCGCTGGAACGCGCCCGCGAGCAGGTCGCAGCCGCACTTGGAGCAGAGGGGGCGGACGTCGTCTTCACATCGGGCGCGACCGAGGCGGCAGCCATGGTGCTGGCGGGCCGCGAGGTCCGTTGTGCCGCCATCGAGCATAGCGCGGTGAAGGCCTGGTGCGACGCGACGCTGTCCGTGGACCGGAACGGGATCGTGACGGTCGATAACCCAGCGACGACCAGCCTGCAGCTGGCCAACAATGAAACCGGCGTGATCCAGGACCTGCCGCAGGGGCTGGGGTCCAGCGACTTGACGCAGGCTTTCGGCAAGGTGCCCTTCGCCTTCAACTGGCTTGGCGTGACGGCTGGGTTCGTCAGCGCGCACAAGCTGGGCGGCCCCAAGGGGATCGGCGCGCTGATCCTGCGCAAGGGCACCGACATGGCGCCGCTGATCCGTGGCGGCGGGCAAGAGCAGGGCCGTCGCGGCGGAACCGAGAACCTGATCGGCATCATGGGCTTTGCCGCGGCAGCCACAGCTGCGCAGCGTGATCTGGACGCGGGCCTTTGGGCCGAGGTCGAGGCGCGGCGGGACGCGCTGGAGGCGCGGCTGCTGGACATCGCGCCGCAGGCGATCATCGCGGGAAAAGGCGCCCGGCGCTTGCCGAACACCACCTGCCTTCTTACATCGGGTTGGAAGGGCGAAACGCAGGTCATGCAGATGGATCTGGCGGGCTTTGCCATATCGGCAGGCTCGGCCTGTTCGTCGGGCAAGGTGAGGGCTAGCGGAGCGCTGCAGGCGATGGGTTACGACGACCAGCTTTCGCAATCGGCGATCCGAATCTCGATAAGCCCGGCCTTGGGCGAAGATCAGATCAACCGATTTGCGGATGCCTGGGAAAAGGCTTATGCACGCTGGCGCGACAGGAACATGGCGGCGGCGTCGGTTTGACGACGGCCGATATCGGCCCGCGTGAGGACATGTCCGGGCAGGGGCCCGCGACCGAGGAAGGATACAGGATGACGGCGACCACCGATCTTGACGTGCGCGAAGGCGTCGACCGCGAAACGGTCGAGGCCGTTCAGAACATGGGCAGCTATAAATACGGCTGGAACACCGAGATCGAGATGGAGTACGCCCCCAAGGGCGTCAACGAGGATATCGTCCGTCTGATCTCGAAGAAGAACCTGGAACCGGAATGGATGACCGAATGGCGGCTGGAGGCCTATCGCCGTTGGGTCACCATGTCCGAGCCGAAATGGGCGATGCTGAACTATCCAGAGATCGACTATCAGGACCAGTACTATTACGCCCGCCCGAAGAGCATGGAAGACAAGCCCAAGTCGCTGGACGAGGTCGATCCCAAGCTGCTGGCGACCTATGACAAGCTGGGCATCCCGCTGCGCGAGCAGATGATCCTGGCCGGGGTCGAGGGCGCTGAGACCGCGCCGGCTGAGGGCCGCAAGGTCGCCGTGGACGCCGTCTTTGACAGCGTCAGCGTGGGGACGACCTTCAAGGACGAGCTGGCGAAAGCCGGCGTGATCTTCTGCTCGATCTCGGAAGCGATCCGCGAACATCCCGAGCTGGTGAAGAAGTACCTCGGCAGCGTCGTGCCGCAATCCGACAACTATTTCGCGACGCTGAACAGCGCTGTCTTCTCGGATGGAAGTTTCGTCTACATCCCCGAGGGCGTCCGCTGTCCGATGGAGCTGTCGACCTATTTCCGCATCAACGCCGAGAACACCGGACAGTTTGAGCGCACGTTGATCGTGGCTGAAAAAGGCAGCTATGTCAGCTATCTGGAAGGCTGCACCGCGCCCAAGCGCGACACCAACCAGCTGCACGCGGCCGTGGTCGAGATCGTGATCCTTGAGGATGCCGAGGTGAAGTACTCGACCGTCCAGAACTGGTTCCCCGGTGACGAGGACGGCAAGGGCGGCATCTACAACTTCGTCACCAAGCGCGCCGATTGCCGGGGCGACCGGGCGAAGGTCATGTGGACGCAGGTCGAGACCGGATCGGCGAT
>JAYZBS010000008.1:0-21507 GCA_036338635.1 Pseudomonadota bacterium
CGATTGAGAGGGCGGGCCGGGCCGTGCTAGGCGCTGGACGTTCCGTGCCAGCGAAAGGCCCTGCATGTCCACCTCTGCCGCCTTGGTCCTGCCGTGACCCCCGCCGCCCGCATCGCCGCCGCCATCGATGTCCTGGACGAGATCCTGGCCGGAAGCCCCGCCGAACAGGCGCTGCTGCGCTGGTCGCGGGCCAGCCGCTTCGCCGGGTCCGGCGACCGGGCGGCGCTGCGCGACCTTGTCTTCGGCGCCTTGCGGCGGCGCGACAGCTATGCCGCGCTTGGCGGCGCACTGACCGGGCGCGGCCTGATGATCGGCCATGCCCGCGCCGCAGACCTGCCCCTGAACGACCTGTTCAGCGGTCAGGGCCACGCCCCCGCCCCCCTGACCCTGGCCGAGGCCGCGCACCGGGCGAGCGACCTTCCCGACGATCTGCCGGACTGGCTGCGCCCGGACTGGCAGGCCGCCCTGGGTCCGTTGGCGGCCGAGGTGGCGGCGGCGATGACGGACCGTGCGCCGGTCTGGCTGCGGGTGAACCTGGCGCGAACCGATCCACCCGCCGCCATCGCCGCGCTCTCCGCCGAGGGCATCTGGACCGAGCCGTCCGGACTGCTGCCATCGGCGCTGCGGGTGACGGCGAACGAACGCGCGGTCGCACGATCCGCCGCCTATCGCGACGGCCTGGTCGAGCTTCAGGACCTGTCGCCGCAGCTGGCCTGCGCCCGCCTGCCCCTGTCACCGCGGATGTCGGTCCTGGATTTCTGCGCGGGCGGCGGCGGCAAGACGTTGGCCATCGGCGCGCGCCAGCCGGATGCGCGGCTGACGGCGCATGACGCATCGGTCGCGCGGATGGCCGACCTTCCGGCGCGGGCGGCGCGGGCTGGCCTGCGCGTCACGGTTACGGACAGGCCGACGGGCAGCTTCGATCTGGTCGTGGCGGATGTTCCCTGTTCCGGTTCGGGAACCTGGCGACGCACGCCTGACGCCAAGTGGCGGCTGGATCGCCAGCGCCTGGACGATCTTGTCGCCCTGCAGGCGCAGATCCTGGATCAGGTCGCGCCGCTGGTCGCGACGGGCGGGCGGCTGGCCTACATGACATGCTCGATCCTGGGGGCCGAGAACGGTCGGCAGGTGTCGGACTTCTTGGCCCGGCAGCAGGGGTTCCGGCTGATCGAGGATCACCTCTGGACGCCGCTGAGCGGTGGCGACGGCTTTTACCTGGCGATCCTTGGCCGCAAATGAGGAGGTCGATTAACGCTAAATTAAAGGCTGCCGCGCTAGGTGCTGGTCCGTCGAACGGCAGAAGGACGATTCGAATGGCGCATCTGGATGAACAGGCGGAGCTTCCGCGCGGCGCGCTGGCGGCGCTGCCGGTGCTGCTGGCCCCGATGGTGCTGGGGGCAGCGGTGCTGGCGCTGCGGCCCGGTGCCCCGACCGGCGTGGCGGCGGTCATCGTCGCGACGATCGCGGTCGCATGGTACCTGCTGGGCGGTGCGGTCTCGGTCGCGCATCTGGCGCGCGGGATCGCCGCCCGCCGCGCGCTCCGCGCGATCCGCGGAGAGGTCGCCGTGGCGCCTGAACCGATCTGGATCTGCGATGCCGATGGGCTGGTCCTGTTCCAGAACGCCCCCGCGCAGCGGTCCTTCGACGACATGACGGGGCGTCAGATCCTGATGCTGCTGGCGCGCTTCCGCGCCGATGCGCAGGGGCAGCTGGCCGATCTGACGACGCGGGCCATGCGGCTCGGCCATGCCGAGATCGAGCTGCCCGAGGATGAGCGTCTGTCGCTCAGCTGTCTGCCGGATGCGCCGCTTCAGGTCTGGGCGCTGCACCGGGCGGGGCTTGACGAGGGGCATGTGGCGGCCCACGACGACATGCCGCAGGACGATTTCGACGCCATCCCCGTGGCGCTGCTGCGCCTGACGGTTGATGGGCGCATCTGCCAGACGAACCTTGCCGCGCGCGAGCTGATGGAGGGGTTGCTGGCCGATGACGACGCGGACCAGAACCTGGCAGAGCTGCTGGACGGGCCTGGCCGCCCGCTGGCGGACTGGCTGGCTGACCTGTGCGCCGGGCGCGCCGTCAACCGGACCGAGATGCTGCGCCTGCGCCACCCCGACAGCCGCGCCAACGCGATGAAGGACCGTCACTTCCAGCTGTCGGTCGCGCGCGATCCCGCGGATGCGGGCCGGCTGATTGCGGTTCTGTCGGATGCCAGCGCGCTGAAGACGCTTGAGGCGCAATTCGTTCAAAGCCAGAAGATGCAGGCCATCGGCCAACTGGCCGGCGGCGTGGCGCATGACTTCAACAACCTTCTGACGGCGATCAGCGGCCATTGCGACCTTCTGATGCTGCGCCGGGACAAGGGTGACCCGGATTTCGCCGACCTGGACCAGATCAGCCAGAACGCCAATCGGGCGGCGGCGCTGGTGGGCCAGCTGCTGGCGTTCTCGCGCAAGCAGACCCTGCGGCTCGAGACGCTGGACCTGCGCGACACGCTGGCCGACCTGACTCATCTTCTGAACCGCCTGGTGGGCGAACGCGTCGGCCTGACGATCACCTACGACCCGGCGCTGCGCGCCATCCGCGCCGACAAGCGCCAACTGGAGCAGGTCATCATGAACCTTGTCGTCAATGCCCGAGATGCCATGCCTCAGGGCGGGGACATCAGCGTCAGGACGGAAAACGTCCAGCTGAGCGCGCCGTTGTCGCGGGACCGGGTGACGCTGCCCAAGGGAGACTATGTCTGCATCCGTGTAACGGACAAGGGCTGCGGTATCTCTCCAGAGCATCTGGACAAGATCTTCGAGCCGTTCTTCACCACGAAGCGCACTGGCGAGGGCACGGGGCTGGGCCTGTCCACCGCCTATGGCATCGTGAAGCAGACCGGTGGCTTCATCTTCTGCGACAGCGCAATCGGCGAAGGGACGACCTTCTCGCTCTATTTTCCGGCGCATGCGCGCCCGGCGGCGACGGTGACGGCGCTGCCGCAGGCCGCGCCGCGACCCGCATCGCAACTGCAGGGCAATTCCCGCGCCACGGTCCTTCTGGTCGAGGACGAGGCGCCGGTCCGCGCCTTCGCCTCTCGTGCGCTGAAGCTGAAGGGCTTCGACGTCCTTGAGGCGAGCAGCGGAGAGGACGCGCTGGAGGTTCTGGAAACCTGCGGGCGGACCGTCGACATCTTCGTGACAGACGTGGTCATGCCCGGGCTCGATGGCCCGGCCTGGGTGCAGCAGGCGAAGGAGCGCCATCCGCAGGCCGCGGTCATCTTCATGTCCGGCTATACCGAGGACATCTTTGTCGAGGGGCGAACGCCGGTGGCCGATGCCGCATTCCTGGCCAAGCCCTTCACGCTGACCGAATTGACGCAGCTTGTCGAAGGGCAGCTGGCGGTAAACGGGTCCGGCGGCCGGAAGCATTGACAGCCATCGCCCGAGCCAAGGGGGTGGCCGGCGAGCGGGTGCTTGTCGGGTACCCGCCCGTTTTCCGCGCCGCAGGTGAGCGCACCCGCATCGGGCAGGTCCAATGGCAGACTGGCACGGGTCCTGTCAGCCGAATCCCTGGCAGGTATTGGTGGCTCGGGCCTGATCGCCGAAAAGACTGACGGCATTTCTGGCAGGCTGTTTGGCGTTGAAATCGGTAGCGTCGGCGCGTATAGAGCGTGCAGTCAATCGGGCGACATGGTCAGAACAGACCGCTGCAGACGGGTCGGGCGCTTTGCCGCGACCCTTTGTCGTTGCCAGTATGGACGCCATAAAGACCGGCGGAGCCAACCGTCAGGCCGGAAAACCGATACAAAGGAAACTGAACACGCATGTGCGCTAAAGCGACCATGGAGGAATTCGAGGCCCTCCTGAATGAAAGCCTCGAAATCGACACGCCGGACGAAGGTTCGGTGGTCAAGGGCCGGGTCATCGCCATCGAGGCGGGCCAGGCCATCATCGACGTCGGCTACAAGATGGAAGGCCGCGTCGATCTGAAGGAATTCGCAAACCCCGGCGAAGAGTCGAACATTTCGGTCGGCGACGAGGTCGAGGTCTATCTGGACCGCGTGGAAAACGCCCGCGGTGAAGCCAGCATCAGCCGCGAGAAGGCCCGCCGCGAGGAAGCCTGGGACCGCCTGGAGAAGGCCTACGGCGCCGAGGAGCGCGTCGAGGGCGCCATCTTCGGTCGCGTCAAGGGCGGCTTCACGGTGGACCTGGGCGGCGCCGTCGCCTTCCTGCCGGGTTCGCAGGTCGATGTGCGTCCCGTTCGCGATGCCGGTCCGCTGATGGGTCTGAAGCAGCCGTTCCAGATCCTGAAGATGGACCGCCGCCGCGGCAACATCGTCGTGTCGCGCCGCGCCATTCTGGAAGAGAGCCGCGCCGAGCAGCGCGCCGAAGTCATCGCCAACCTGACCGAAGGTCAGACGGTCGACGGCGTGGTCAAGAACATCACCGAATACGGCGCCTTCGTCGATCTGGGCGGTGTTGACGGCCTGCTGCACGTCACCGACATGGCCTGGCGCCGCGTCAACCACCCGTCCGAGATCCTGTCGATCGGCGAGACCGTGAAGGTCCAGGTCATTAAGATCAACAAGGACAGCCACCGCATCAGCCTGGGCATGAAGCAGCTGCAGGCCGATCCGTGGGATACGGTCGCCGACAAGTTCCCGATCGGTTCGGTCCATCAGGGCCGCGTGACCAACATCACCGATTACGGCGCGTTCGTCGAGTTGGAAGCCGGTGTCGAGGGTCTGGTGCACGTCTCGGAAATGAGCTGGACCAAGAAGAACGTCCATCCGGGCAAGATCGTCTCGACCAGCCAAGAAGTCGACGTGATGGTCCTGGAGATCGACGAGGCGAAGCGTCGCGTTTCGCTGGGCCTGAAGCAGACCATGCGTAACCCGTGGGAGGTCTTTGCCGAGACCCATCCGTCGGGCACCGTCATCGAAGGCGAAGTCAAGAACATCACCGAGTTCGGTCTGTTCGTCGGCCTTGAAGGCGATATCGACGGCATGGTTCACCTGTCCGACATCAGCTGGGACACGCGTGGCGAAGATGCGATCCAGGACTTCCGCAAGGGCGACGTCGTCAAGGCGGTCGTTCAGGACGTGGATGTCGAGAAAGAGCGTATCAGCCTGTCGATCAAGTCGCTTGAAAACGAGCACATGGCCGAAGCCGTTGACGGCGTGAAGCGCGGCTCGATCGTCACCGCCGAGATCACCGCGATCGAGGATGGCGGCATCGAGGTCGAGTACAACGGCGTGAAGTCCTTTATCCGCCGCAGCGACCTGGCCCGCGACCGTCAGGACCAGCGCCCCGAGCGCTTCCAGGTCGGCGACAAGGTCGATGCGCGCGTGACCAACATCGACACCAAGACCCGCCGTCTGGGCCTGTCGATCAAGGCGCGCGAGATCGCGGAAGAAAAGGAAGCCATCGACCAGTACGGCAGCTCGGATTCGGGTGCGTCGCTGGGCGACATCCTGGGCGCCGCGCTGAGCCGCAACAACTGATCAGGTCCGAGGACCGATCCCTTGCCCGCTCCGGTTCGTCCGGGGCGGGCTTTTTGCTGCCCACGGTCCGGCGGATCGCGGCAAGCGTCTTGCGCGGCCATGGCAAAGCTGGCAACGCTGTGAAACCAGTGACTTCTTCCGCGCGTTGACAGGCCTGAAACGCGGCAATCCGGGCTCTGTCCATCCCGCGCGGCAGCAACGACCCGTCCAGTTGGGGGAAAGCATGATCCGATCGGAGTTGATCCAGATAATCTCAGATGAGAACCCTCATCTTTTCCGGCGAGACGTCGAGAGGATCGTGAATACCGTCTTTGAGGAGGTCATCGACGCGATGGCGCGCGGCGACCGTGTCGAATTGCGCGGCTTCGGCGCCTTCTCTGTCAAGAAGCGCGATTCCCGGACCGGCCGCAACCCCCGCACTGGCGAGGCCGTCGACGTCGAGGAAAAGCATGTCCCGTTCTTCAAGACCGGCAAGCTGCTGCGCGACAGGTTGAACGGTGAGGCCTGACCGTCGTAGAACGCGTTCGTGAAAACAAGGCGATCCCCGCGGCGGGGATCGCAACCATGCGAAGGAAGTGACCATGCGCTTTATCCGGTTGATCTTTATCGCGCTTCTGGCGCTGATCCTGGTGGGGGTGGCCTTGGCCAACCGCGAAATGGTCATCCTGTCGCTGTTCCCGGCCGGCTTCGGGCAGTTCCTGGGCGGCACCTGGTCGCTGGCCGTGCCGCTGTTCGTTGTCATTTTCGGGGCCTTCGCCCTGGGCATGCTGGCAGGCCTGCTATGGGAATGGATGCGAGAGGCGAATTATCGCCGTGAAGCCCGGTTGCGCCATGACGAGGTGGCGCGTCTTGAAAGTGAGATGGGCCATCTGCGCGAGCGTCATGCCGCGCCTCGCGACGAAGTTCTGGCCATTCTGGACGAGCCGTCGGATCGCCGCCCCGTAGCGGCCCGTGTACCCTCGCACACCGGGACGACGCCGGCGCAGCTGCCTGCGGCGCGCTGAGCGGTGGCCGACGTCAAGATCTGCGGCCTCAGGGATCCGGCGCATGTCGCAGCCGCCGTCGAGGCAGGCGCGCGCTATCTGGGCTTTGTGTTCTTCAACAGGTCTCCGCGTGCGGTGACGCCGAAAGAGGCGGCGGCGCTGGTCGCCGGCGTCCCCGTGGGCGTGGCCAGCGTGGGGCTGTTCGTCGACCCCGATGACGCGTCGCTGCGGCGGGTGCTGGAGGTCGTGCCGCTAGACATGATCCAGCTGCACGGGAAAGAGAGCCCCGACCGTGTGGCCGAGGTCAAGGCGCTGACAGGCCTGCCGGTCATGAAGGCGGTAGGCATCCGCGAGGCGTCTGACCTGGCGCAGCTGACGGATTACGGGCTGGTCGCTGACATGCTGCTGGTTGATGCGAAAGCTGCCGAGGGCGCCGCCCTGCCGGGCGGGAACGGGTTGGCCTTCGACTGGCAGCTTCTGGTCGGGCGGAGGTTTCTTCGGCCTTGGATGCTGGCTGGCGGGCTGACGCCCGAGAACGTGGCCGAGGCCGTGCGGCTGACCGGCGCGCGTGTCGTCGATGTGAGTTCGGGTGTTGAATCGACGCCTGGCGTCAAGGATGTTGCGCGGATCGGCGCGTTCGTCGGGGCGCTTCGAAGCTGAATCGGGTGTTCTCTGCCGGGTGTTGCGCAGCGTTCGCCCTGGGTGTTGCATCACACAAGTTGTTAGAAATCAGACGAAATTTCCTAAAAGATCACAACCATGACGATAGTGTTTGACTCAGCGAACGGCTCAAAGTAGAACGTATACATGCTGGGAGAAATGGGCAAGCGGCCGGGGGGGCAACCCCAGGTCGCTTTTTCGTTTCTCGGCTCGTGCGGACAGGTCACGAGGCGGGGCAGATTGCATGAACGATATGAACTGGGGCGGGGCAGGCAATCCCGAAGGTCCCTTCGTGCCCGGTCACCATCCTGCGGGGGTTGGCGTCCGGGTGCCCGAGATAGCCAAGGGCGAGGACGAGATCGACGTCCTGCGATGGCTGTTCTGGGATTATGTGAAGGACCTTCGGGGGCACCAGGCCGAGCTTGAGGCGGTCAAGGCGGCGGAGATCGATCCCGCCAAGCTGAAGAAGGCCATGGAGACGGCGAAGACGGTCCGAGAGGCCGTCCAGCTGCTGATGGCGGAAAGGATCAAGGTTGACAAACTTCGCAAGGACATCGCGGGCGGGGTCGGAGGAGGCAGCCTCGACCTTGATGCCGCACGAGACGAGATCGGGCGCCGCTTGGCTTGCCTCCGCAGGGCCGGAGGAGGTTGAGGAGTTCCTGGGCGGGCTGTCGGAGAACGCGCTGATGAGCCTGCCCTGGCTGTTCGAGTTCTGGGCACTGCCCCACCAGTTGCCCCCAGAGGGCGACTGGAAGTCATGGGTCATCATGGGAGGGCGCGGCGCGGGCAAGACTCGCGCCGGGTCCGAATGGGTGCGGCGGATGGTCGAGGGGCCGACCGCCGCCGCACCCGGTCGGTGTCATCGTGTGGCGCTGGTCGGAGAGACCTTCGACCAGGTGCGCGAGGTGATGGTGTTCGGGGAAAGCGGCATCCTGGCCTGTTCGCCGCCAGACCGTCGTCCCGTCTGGGAGGCTGGGCGGCGGCGGCTGGTGTGGGCCAACGGCGCCACTGCCACGGTCTATTCGGCGCACGAGCCAGAGGCGCTGCGCGGGCCGCAGTTCGACGCAGCCTGGGTGGACGAGCTGGCGAAGTGGAAGAAGGCCGAGGATGTCTGGGACATGTTGCAGTTCGCGCTGCGGCTTGGCGAGCATCCGCAGCAGGTTGTGACGACGACGCCCCGGAACGTGGGCGTCCTGAAGCGCATCCTTGGCAACGCCAGCACGGTCGTGACCCACGCGCCCACGGATGCGAACCGCGCCTATCTGGCCGAGAGCTTCCTGGCCGAGGTCGAGAGCCGCTATGGCGGGACGCGTCTGGGGCGGCAGGAACTGGACGGCGTGC
Source organism: Pseudomonadota bacterium (assembly GCA_036338635.1). GTDB lineage: Bacteria > Pseudomonadota > Alphaproteobacteria > Rhodobacterales > Rhodobacteraceae > Paracoccus. The sequence continues at coordinate 8,476 of JAYZBS010000008.1, forward strand.
TGCTGGACGACATTGAAGGCGCACTATGGACGACGTCAATGCTGGAGACGGCGCGGGTGGCGCAGGTGCCGAAGCTGGACCGGGTCGTGGTGGCGGTCGACCCTTCGGTCACCGGGGGCGCGGGCAGCGACGAATGCGGCATCATCGTGGCAGGCGTTGTCACGCAGGGCGAGCCGAAGGATTGGCGGGCCTATGTGCTGGAGGATGCCAGTGTGCGTGGCGGCCCGACGGACTGGGCGCGCGCGGCGATTGCCGCGATGGACCGGCACGGGGCCGAGAAGCTGGTGGCCGAGGTGAATCAGGGCGGCGATCTTGTGGAAAGCGTCGTCCGGCAGATCGATCCGCTGGTGCCGTTCAAGGCGCTGCGGGCCTCGCGGGGCAAGGGGCTGCGGGCCGAGCCGGTGGCGGCGCTCTATGAGCAGGGGAGGGTGAAGCACCTGCGGGGCGCGCTTGGGTCGCTTGAGGACCAGATGTGCCAGATGACGGTGCGCGGCTTCGAGGGGCGGGGCAGTCCGGACCGGCTGGATGCTCTGGTCTGGGCGGTCCACGAGCTGATGATCGAGCCTGCGGCAGGCTGGCGGCGGCCGCAAATGCGGGTGCTGTAGGCTTCGCTGGACAAGATGGAATGAACGAAGGGCCGTCCCGCCGGGGCGGCCCTTTTGCATGACCGAGGCATGGAGGCGAACATGGCGTTTCGATTGTTCACGCGGGAGGGCAAGAACGCTCCTGCACCGGAAAGGAAGGCCAGCGCGACCGGCCGGGTGGTGGCGCTTGCCTCGGGGTCGGGGCGGGCGATCTGGTCGGCGCGCGATACCGGCAGCCTGACGCGGGGGGGCTTCATGGGCAATCCCATCGGTTTTCGCAGCGTGAAGCTGATCGCCGAGGCCGCCGCGGCCGTGCCCCTGGTCTGCGCTGACCGGGAACGGCGCTATGAGGTGCATCCGCTGCTGGACCTGCTGCGCCGGCCCAATCCAGGGCAGGGGCGGGCCGAGCTGTTCGAGGCGCTGTTCGGCCAGATCCTGCTGTCGGGCGACGGCTATCTGGAGGCGGTCGGGCTGGACGCCTCGGGCTTGCCAGAGGAGTTGCACGTGCTGCGCTCGGACCGGATAAGTGTGGTGCCGGGCGCGGACGGCTGGCCGGTCGCGTTCGAATATGCCGTGGGCGGGCGCAAGCACCGCTTCGACATGACGGGCAGCCCCGACCCCATCTGCCACGTCAAGGCGTTCCATCCGCAGGATGACCATTATGGGTTGTCGCCGATGCAGGCGGCGGCGGTGGCGCTGGACGTGCACAACAGCGCCAGTGCCTGGTCGAAGGCGCTGCTGGACAATGCAGCGCGGCCGAGCGGAGCGATCATCTACAAGGGCGTTGACGGGCAGGGGGTGCTGAGCCCCGAGCAATACGACCGCCTGGTGGGCGAGATCGAGATGAACCACCAGGGCGCGCGCAATGCCGGGCGGCCGATGCTGCTGGAAGGGGGTCTGGACTGGCGTCCGATGGGGTTCAGCCCGAGCGACATGGAATTTCATGAGACGAAGCTATCGGCGGCGCGAGAGATCGCACTGGCCTTCGGCGTGCCACCGATGCTGCTGGGGATCCCGGGCGACGCGACCTATGCGAACTATGCCGAGGCGCACCGGGCGTTCTATCGCCTGACGGTGCTGCCCCTGGCTACGCGGGTGGCGGCGTCGATCGCGTGGTGGCTGTCCGAGCATTTGGGCGCCGAGGTCGAGCTGCGGCCCGATCCCGACCAGGTGCCGGCGCTGGCCGAGGAGCGCAACCAGCAGTGGGCGCGCGTCGCCGGGGCAAGCTTCCTGACGGATGCCGAGAAACGGACACTTTTGGGCCTGCCGCCGTTGGACGGAGCGTGAGACGTGGACGGGTCGCGTTTCGTCAAGGACGGGCTGTGGCACGACCAGCGGTTCGACGCGCAGGAGCGGATCATGGCGCTGCAGTTCGGCCAGGTGGAGAAGCGCCTGGAGCGGATCGAGGCCATGGTCGAGGGGCTGGAGCGGCGGCTGTGGATGACGGTCTATGGCGTGGTCGCCGTGATCCTGACCCAAGCCGTCCAGGGAATTCTGGAGTTTGCGCCGAAAGGAGGCTGAAGGATGGTTCCGGGGCTTGAGGTGAAGTTTGCGGGCGGTGCGCCCGTCCTGTCCGAGGGGCAGGTGATCGAGGGTTATGCCAGCCTGTTCGGCCTGACAGACCAGGGAGGCGACGCCGTGATGCCCGGCGCGTTCGCCGCGTCGCTGGCACGGCTGGCGGCCAAGAGGGACAAGGTGCGGATGCTGTGGCAGCACGATCCGACGCGCCCCATCGGCGTCTGGGACGAGATCCGAGAAGACGACCAGGGACTTTGGGTCAAGGGGCGGCTTCTGCCCGAGGTGGCGCAGGCCCGCGAGGCGGCCGCGCTGATCCAGGCCGGCGCGATCGACGGGCTGTCGATCGGCTATCGCACGATCCGGGCCGAGCGCGACCAGAAGGGTCGCCGCGTCCTGGCCGAGGTCGAGCTGTGGGAGGTGTCGCTGGTGACCTTCCCGATGCTGCCCGAGGCGAAGGTCGGCCGCAAGGATGCGGACGATCTGCGCGAGGTGGCGGCGCTGTTCAGGCAGGCTGCCTGCGCCCTCCGCGGCGAGTGAGTTTACGGGCCGCGACTGCCGCGGCCCGCCAGAGGTTCGGACCCGGATACGGTCCGGCAACAGGGGCGCGGCCCCGATCATCGCGACGAGGAGAAGACCATGACCGAGGTGAAGGCCGCGGGCGGCGGGGACATGTCCGTCGACCTGAAGGGGGCCATGATGGGGTTCGTGAGCGAACTTCGGGGCTTTCGTGAAGACATCCAGACCAAGCTCAATGCACAGGAAGAGCGTATGACCATGATCGACCGCAAGACCGCCATCCGGGGCCGCGCCCCTCTCTCCGCCACGGCCGAGGTCGAGGTTCCCCACCAGAAGGCGTTCAACGCCTATCTGCGCAATGGCGACGACGATGCCCTGCGGGGGCTGGCGATCGAGGAGAAAGCCCTGGCCGTTGCCAGCGACGGCGGATTTCTGGCTGCACCGCAGGTGGCCGCCAGCGTTCAGAATACGCTGTTCTCGACCAGTTCGCTGCGGCGCCTGGCCAATGTGGTGACCATCGAGGGCAGCGTCTACGAGGTGCTTGTCGAGAAGGGCGAGATGGCGTCGGGCTGGGCGACCGAAGCTGCCGCCGTGGAAACCGGCAACGCTTCGCTGGATCGCATCTCAATCCCGGTCCACGAGCTGTCGGCGATGCCGAAAGCCAGCCAGCGCCTGCTGGACGATGCGGCCTTCGACGTCGAAGGCTGGCTGTCCGAGCGCATCGCCGACCGCTTTTCCCGCGCCGAGGCCAACGCGTTCCTGCGCGGCGACGGCTTGGACAAGCCGCGCGGCATCCTGTCCTACCCGACCGCGGCTGACGCCACCGTGGCAGCGGGCCAGATCGGCTTCGTCACGACCGGCGCCGCGGGCAACTTTGCCACCACCGCGCCGATGGATTGCCTGATCGATCTGATCTACGCGCTGGGCGCTGAGTATCGCAACAACGCCTCGTTCCTGATGAACTCGAAGACGGCGGCCCGTGTGCGCAAGATGAAGGACGCCGATGGCCGCTTCCTGTGGAGCGATCCGCTAACCGCGGGGCAGGTTCCTCAGCTGCTAGGCTATCCCGTCATGATCAGCGAGGACATGCCGGACATTGCGGCCAGCAGCTTCTCGATCGCTTTCGGCGATTTCCGCGCCGCTTATACCATCGTGGAACGTCCTGACCTGCGCGTGCTGCGCGACCCGTTCAGCGCCAAGCCCCATGTCCTCTTCTACGCCACCAAGCGCGTCGGCGGCGGCGTGACCGACTTCCGCGCGGTCAAGCTGCTGAAGTTCGCCTGATCCCCCGCGGGATCATGTGAGGGGAAGGGAGCGCGTACGGGCGTCGGCCGTTCCGGTAGAGCAACTGTCCGCGCGCGCTGATGGCTGGCGTGCGGACGCGCCCCCTTCGATCCCTTTGGCCGAAACAGCTGGGCAGGGCCATTGGCCCTGCCTTTGGTGGAACATGCGGACAGGCAGGACGGGAGGTTCGCGAGATGATGCTGATAGAGGAAACGGCGCCTGCGGCGGAGGCGCTGCCGGTGGCCGCCTTGCGCGCGCATCTGCGCCTGGCACAAGGCTTCGACGGGCCGGATGATGCAGCCGAGACGACGGCACTGGCTGGCTTTCTGCGCGCGGCCATCGCCACCATCGAAGGGCGCACCGGCAAGGTGCTGCTGACGCGGCGCTTCCGGATGCAGCTGGACGACTGGCGTGATCGGCTGGGTCAGTCCCTACCGCTGGCGCCCGTGCACGCGGTCGAGCGGATCGAAATTGATGACGCCGCCGGGACCGTGACGGTGCTTCCGCCGGAAAGCTGGCGCCTGCTGCCCGACACGCAGCGGCCGATCATCCTGCCTGCTGGCGTCATCCTGCCCAACGTCCCGCGTTTGGGTTTCGTCACCGTGACGTTCACCGCCGGCTTTGGAAGCAGCTGGTCGGACGTTCCCGCGGACCTGGCGCAAGCGGTGATCCTGCTGGCGGCCCGGTACTATGACGACCGGGGGGGCGAGAGCGCCCGCCACGCGCTGCCCTTCGGGGTCAGTGCGCTGATCGAGAAATGGCGCGCGGTTCGCACCCTTGCCGGTCGCGGCAGCCGGGAGTGGCGCTGATGCCTGCCGCAATGAACACGCGCCTGGCGCTGGAGGCGCCGGAAAGAATAGCCGACGGGCTGGGCGGCTATCGCACCGATTGGCGGCAACTGGGCTGGCTGTGGGTGCGGATGGACGCTCGTTCGGGGCGAGAGCAGGGAACGGGCGCAGGCATGGTCAGCGTGGTGCAGTGGCGCATCACGACGCGCGCGGCGCCAGTCGGCGATCCGCGAAGGCCCCGCCCGGGGCAGCGCTTTCGTCTGGGCGAGCGGCTGTTCAACATCGAGGCGGTTGCCGAGAGCGACGCCAGTGGGCGCCTTGTCGACTGCTTCGCCCGCGAGGAGGATCTGACATGAGCTATGGTGCGGGCGTTGCCCTGCAAGCGGCAATCTACCAGCACCTGCGCGCCGATGCGTCGCTGAACCAGTTGGTCGGCGATGCCATTTTCGACGCCATGCCCGTCGAGGCGCCAAGCGGCGTCTTCGTCTCGCTTGGTGCCGAGGAGGTAAAGGATGCCAGCGACGCAACCGGGCGCGGGTCGCGGCATGACTTCGTGGTGTCGGTAATGGCCGGCTCTGAGGGCGGCGCGGGTTTCGGTGCGATCAAGGCGGCTGCGGTCGCCGTGACCGATGCGCTGGAGCAAGGCGGTCTCGAGCTGTCCCGCGGCCATCTGGCAGGAATTTGGTTTCTGCGCGCCACGGCGCGCCGGATGAAAAGCGGCTCGGCCCGTCAGGTCGACCTGACATTCCGCGCACGCATCGACCTGGGTTGAGGAGACTGGAAAAATGGCAGTTCAAAACGGACGTGACTTGCTGATCAAGATGGACATGCTGGGCGACGGCACTTTCGAGACCGTGGCCGGGCTGCGGGCGACGCGCCTGTCCTTCAATGCCGAGACGGTGGACGTCACGAGCCTAGAAAGCGACGGCGGCTGGCGCGAATTGCTGGGCGGGGCGGGTGTGCGCAGCGCGCAGGTCTCGGGCTCGGGCGTGTTCCGCGACGCATCGACCGACGGCAGGGCACGGCAGGCGTTCTTCGACGGCGAGATCCCGCGGTTCCAAGTGATCATTCCGGACTTCGGCACGGTCGAGGGCCCGTTCCAGATTACCGGTCTGGAGTATGCGGGCAGTTTCGACGGCGAGGCGACCTACGAGATATCGCTGGCGTCGGCTGGTCTGCTGACCTTCGCGGCTCTCTGATGGCGAATCCGATGCGGGGCGAGGTTGCCCTGGCCCTGGACGGTCAGCCGCATGTCGCGCGGCTGACGTTGGGGGCGCTTGCCGAGTTGGAGTCGGATTTGGGCGCGACCGGGATTTCTGGCCTGGTCGCGCGGATCGACGAGGGGGCGTTCGGCAGTCGAGACATCCTGCTGGTGATCGTTGCTGGCCTGCGGGGCGGTGGCTGGCGCGGTTCGGCCGAGAACCTGGTGTCGGTGCAGATCGACGGGGGACCGCTGGAGGCCGCGAGGGTGGCGGCGCAACTTCTGGCGCTGGCGTTCCGGGTACCGGCATGACCGCGGGCAATGGCTTGGACTGGGCGGGCATGATGCGTGCGGGGCTGCGTGAACTGCGGCTGCACCCGGACCAGTTCTGGGCGCTGACGCCGGCTGAATTGGCGCTGATGCTGGGCATGGGATCGCTTGCGCCCCGGATGACCCGGTCGCGGCTTGCAGACCTGGCGGCACGATATCCGGATGCGCCCGGTTCGTCAGGCGGAATGACAACAGTGCAGGAAGGAGATGAGGGCAATGTCGACGCTTGAGAGCGCAAGCTCTGTTCTGGATAGGCTGGACGAGGATCTGGGGCAGAGCGCTCGGATGACATCCGAGTTCCACGGCGAATTGGCGCGGCTACGCCAGTCGATGATGTTCACCACGCGCGAAGTCGGAACGTTGTCCTCGGGGCTGGAGCGCGGCTTGGGACGTGCGCTGGACGGGCTGGTGCTGGACGGCGGCAAGTTGTCTGACGCGTTGAAGACCGTTGGTCGGTCCTTGGCGGATACGGTCTATGGCATCGCGATGAAGCCTGTCGAGAGCGCCCTGGCCGGGTCCATTGCCAGCGGGATAGGCGGGATGCTTGGCGGTGGCCTGACGCCCTTCGCAAAAGGCGGTGCCTTTGCGAATGGAAGGGCGGTTGCCGGCGACGTCGTCTCGGGTCCTGCGACCTTTCCGATGCGTGGCGGTCAGGGGCTGATGGGCGAGGCAGGACCCGAGGCCATCATGCCGCTTCGACGCGGGCCGGACGGCAAGCTGGGTGTCGCGGCGGCTGGGGGCGGCGGCTCAGTTAACGTCACCTTCAACATCCAGACGCCGGATGTGGCGGGGTTCCAGCGGAGCCAGTCGCAGATCGCGGCGCAGATGTCGCGCGTGCTGGCGCGCGGCGAACGCAACAGCTGAGGGAGGGCATCATGGCCTTTCATGAGGTGCGGTTTCCCGCCAACCTGTCATTCGGTGCGATCGGCGGTCCCGAGCGCCGCACAGAGATCGTCGCCCTGGCCAGCGGCTTCGAGGAGCGAAATACGCCATGGGCGCATGCGCGCCGACGCTTCGACGCTGGTATGGGACTGCGGTCCCTGGATGATCTGGCCTCCGTCATTGCCTTCTTCGAGGCGCGCGCTGGTCAGTTGCACGGCTTCCGCTGGAAGGACTGGTCGGATTTCAAGAGCTGCCTGCCGTCCGGCATGCCGCGGTTCGACGACCAGGTCATCGCGACGGCAGACGGCCGCGAGCGGTCCTTCCGCCTGACGAAGGCCTACCGCTCTGGTGAGTCGACTTACCACCGTCCCATTACGAAGCCCGTGACAGGGTCGGTGCGGGCAGGCATCGGTGGGAACGAGGTTTTCTTTGGGACCCATTATGTAGTCGATCACCGTACCGGGACGATCACATTTAATGAGGCGCCGGAAAAGGGCGCTGACATCACGTCAGGATACGAATTCGACCTGCCGGTTCGCTTCGATACGGATCGTGTTGCGGTCTCGGTGGCGTCTTTCCAGGCGGGGCAGGTCCCGGACATTCCGGTCGTGGAGGTCAGGGTATGACGACGACCATCGCTCGGGCCTGGTCGATCCGCCGCGCTGACGGCATGGATCTGGGCTTTACCGACCATGACGAGGTGCTTGAGTTCGAAGGGATGAAGTTTCGACCCGATCGGGGACTGACGGCAAGGGCGCTGGTTCAGGCAACCGGCCTGTCGGCGGACAACTCGGAGGCGGTCGGCGCGCTCAGCGATGATGCCATCACCGAACGCGACCTGATGGCGGGACGTTGGGACGAGGCAGAATTGTGCATGTGGGAGGTGGACTGGTCCGATCCCCAGGCGCGAAAGATGGTGTTTCGGGGCCATCTTGGCGACGTGTCGCGTACCAATGGTGCCTTCCGTGCCGAACTGCGCGGACTGTCTGAGCGGCTGAACGCCCCGCAAGGGCGTGTCTACCATCCCCGCTGCCACGCGCGGCTTGGCGACGCCGCTTGCAAGGTTGATCTGAAGGGCCCGGGCCTGTCGCTCGAGCATCGGGTGGAGGTCCTTGAGGATGGCCGCATCTTCAGCTTTGCGTCGCTTCCGGCATTTGCGGCGGACTGGTTCGAAAGCGGCCGTCTGCAGGTCCTGTCCGGCGCGGCCGAGGGGCTGCAGGGCACGATCAAGAACGACACCGCGCAAGTCGGCGGCCGTCGGGTGATCGAGCTTTGGTCCGCACTTGGTATCGCTCCGGAGCCGGGGGACCTGGTCAGGCTGACCGCGGGATGCGACAAGTCCGCTGCGTCTTGCCGCCTGAAGTTCGCCAACTTCATCAACTTCCGCGGCTTCCCGCATCTGCCGCCCGAGGATTGGCTGCTGGCGCCGAAGGCAGGCCGTCGTGGCTGAACCCCTGTGCCCTATTGTCGAGGCTGCGCGCGGATGGGTGGGAACACCCTATGTCCACCAGAGCAGCGTCAAGGAATGTGGTGCGGACTGCCTGGGCCTGATCAGAGGGGTCTGGCGAGAGATCCATGGCGCCGAACCAGAGACTCCGCCAGCCTATACCGCGGACTGGGCGGAGTGCGGCAACGAGGAGGTCCTGCTGCGCGCAGCGATGCGTCATCTGGTCCCGGTCGAGCCGCAGACGGACCTGGCCCCTGGGCAAGTCCTGCTGTTCCGGATGCGGCAAGGCGCCATAGCCAAGCATCTGGGCATCCTATCGCAGGCCGGCGCCGAGCCGAGGTTCCTGCACGCTTACACCTATCACGGTGTCATCGAAAGTCCGCTGACCACGCCTTGGCGATCAAGGATCGTGGCCCGCTTCAGCTTTCCCTGACTTCATCCAAAGGAGGCCCGAATGGCCACGATTGTCCTCTCTGCCATGGGTGCTTCGCTGGGGTCCGGGCTCGGCGGCGCCATGCTTGGGATGTCTGGCGCTGTGCTTGGACGCGCCGCCGGCGCCGTCGTGGGGCGCGCGGTCGATCAGCGCCTGCTGGGCGGCGGTGCAAAGGCCGTCGAGACGGGGCGCATCGACCGTCTGCGCATCCAAGCCGCTGGCGAGGGCGCGGCGGTGCCACGCATCTGGGGACAGATCCGGGTGCCCGGGCACGTCATCTGGTCTTCGCCACTGGAAGAGATCCGGCGCACCGAGGGCGCCGGCGGCGGCAAGGGGGCGCCGAAGCCGCAGGTGACCCAGATCAGCTATCGCCTCTCGGTCGCTATGGCGCTTTGCGAAGGCGTTGCCCTGGGGGTCGGGCGCGTTTGGGCGGATGGCGAGGAGATTGCCGCAGAAGACCTGAACATGCGCGTTTATCCCGGTGATGAAACGCAGATGGCCGACCCCATCATCTCGGCGCATGAGGGTGACGACGCTCCTTCCTATCGCGGTATTGCCTACGTCGTGCTGGAGAATCTGAGCCTTGAGCGCTGGGCCAACCGCATGCCACAGCTGAGCTTCGAAGTGATCTGCCCCGCCCGCGATGGGAGCGGGCTCTCGAGCGATGTCAGAGCCGTCGCGCTGATCCCCGGGACAGGGGAATATTCGCTGGCAACGACGCCGGTCAATCACGACGATGACCTGGGGCAGGGCCGCAGCTTCAACCGCAACACGCCGATGGGAGGCACGGACTTTTCGGCCTCGCTGGACATCTTGGGGCGAGAGCTGCCGAATGTCGGATCGGTCAGCCTGGTGGTGTCGTGGTTCGGCAGCGACCTGAGGATCGGCGAATGCACTGTCAAGCCGAAGGTCGAGTTCGCGGAAGCCGACGGCGCCGAAATGCCCTGGCGAGCCGGCGGCATCAGCCGCGCCAATGCCGAGGAGGTGGCGCGCAAGGACGGGCGGCCGATCTATGGCGGAACGCCCTCGGATCAATCCGTTGTAGAGGGGCTGCGGGCGCTGGCGCAATCTGGGCGGAAGGCGATCTTCTATCCCTTCATCCTGATGGAGCAAATCGCGGGCAACGGGTTGCCCGATCCTTACGGCGCAGCCGAACAGTCCGTCATGCCGTGGCGCGGCCGGATCACCACGGACGTCGCGCCTGGTGGCATGGGATCCTCGGACGGTACGGCAGACGCTGTCCAAGAGGTTGCCCGTTTCTTCGGCCACGCCGGGCCCGACGACTTTCAGCGTGATGGCGACCTGGTCAGCTATGCCGGACCCGACGAGTGGTCATATCGCAGGTTCATTTTGCACTACGCCCATCTCTGCGCGGCTGCCGGTGGGATCGACGCATTCCTAATCGGTTCCGAGATGGTGTCGATGACGAGGATCCGGGGGCCCGAGAGCAGCTATCCTGCGGTGGCGGCCTTGCGCCAGCTGGCCGCGGACGTCCGAACGATCGTTGGGCTGAACGTCAAGATCGGCTACGCCGCCGACTGGTCGGAATACTTCGGCCACCACCCGGGCGACGGAGAACTGTTCTTCAACCTCGATCCGCTTTGGGCGGACCCGAACATCGACTTCATCGGCATCGACAACTACATGCCGCTGTCCGACTGGCGCGACGGTGATGATCACCTAGATGCCCAATGGGGGCGGATCGACAACATCGACTACCTGCGGTCTAACGTGTCGGGCGGTGAGGGATATGATTGGTACTATGCCAGCGACGCCGACCGCGATGCGCAGATCAGGACGCCGATCACCGATGGAGCGTATGACGAAGCCTGGGTCTGGCGCTACAAGGACCTGAAGGGTTGGTGGCAGAATCTGCACTATGACCGGCCGAACGGCATTCGCCAGCGCGAGGCGACGGCCTGGGTTCCAGGCATGAAGCCGATATGGTTCACCGAGCTTGGTTGCGCAGCACTGGACAAGGCCACGAACCAGCCCAACAAGTTCCTGGACGCCATGAGTAGTGAGAGCATGTTGCCGCACTATTCGAACGGCACGCGCAACGATGCCATCCAGGCGGCCTATGTCGAGGCGACGATGGCGCATTGGCGGGATCCGGACAACAACCCGGTCAACGGGAACGGGATGCGGATGCTGGACCTTGATCGTGCCCATGTCTGGTGCTGGGATGCGCGTCCCTATCCCGCCTTCCCTGGCCGGGACGATCTCTGGTCGGATGGGCCTGCGTGGGAGCGGGGGCATTGGCTGAACGGCCGGGCCGCTTCAGTGACCCTGCGGTCTGTCACCAAGGACATCTGCCGGGCGGCCGGCGTCGAGGCGGTCGACGTTTCAGGGCTCTCGGGCATCGTGCGCGGCTATGTCTTGCAAGGCAGCGAGTCAGCACGTGCCGCGTTGCAGCCGCTGATGCTGGCACATGGGTTCGATGCAGTAGAGCGGGAGGGCGAGCTGAAGTTCATCGCCCGCGACGGGCTGAGCCGGACGTCGATCGGACCCGACGATCTGGCCATCGCGGGCGAGGTCACGGGCTTCGAGAGCGTGCGGCAGGTCGACGCCGCAAATGTCGGGCGCCTGCGGCTAAGCCACGTGGCGGCGGGCGGTGACTATGGCGTCGCCACGGCAGAGGCGAACCTTGCCGAAGATGCGCGGCTGGCGGTATCGGAAAGCGAGTTCGCGATGGTCCTGACGCGGCCAGAGGGACGTGCCATCGCGGACAGGTGGATCGCTGAAGCCGAATTGGCCCGCGACACGGCCAGGTTCGCCCTGCCGCCGTCGCGATCCGATCTGGGACCGGGGGATGTCATTGTCACCGAGTTGCCGGGCCAGGAACGGCGGCGCTGGCGGATCGATCGCGTGGAACGCGCGGGCGCCATCACCGTGGATGCGGTGCGCATCGACCCCGGCCTTTATAGCCCGCGGCTCAGCCATCACGACCAAGGGGGCATCCAGCGTTATGAGCCGCCGATGCCTGTCTTCCCGGTGTTCATGGACCTGCCGCTGCTGCGCGGGGATGAGGTGGCCCATGCGCCCTATCTTGCGGTGTCGGCGCATCCCTGGCCGGGAACGGTCGCAGCCTATGCCTCGGCAGAGGCCGAGGGCGGCTTCGATCTGAACGTCATGGCCGAGCGGCGATCGCTGGTCGGTCGCACGGTCACGCCGCTTGCGCGGGCGCGTCCGGGCACGCTTGACCGAGGGGCGCCGCTGCGTCTGCGCGTCATCGGCGATCAGCTGCGCTCGGTCACCGAGCGTGCGCTGTTGTCTGGCGCGAACGCCTTGGCGATCGGAGACGGCAGCATCGACAACTGGGAAATCATCCAGTTCGGTAAAGCTCAGCTTGTGGCGCCGGACCTGTGGGAAATCAGCCAGAGGCTTCGGGGACAGGCCGGAAGCGACGCCCTGATACCGGACATCTGGCCGGCGGGCAGTCTGGTCGTTCTGCTGGACGGCGCGCCGCGTCAGGTTGATCTACCGCCCTCGGCCCGCGGGCAGGAACGGTTCTGGCGCATCGGCCCGGCCCTGCGGGCGCCCGACGATGACAGCTATCGCAGCCGCGTGACCGTCGCCCGCGGGATCGGCCTGCGTCCATACGCGCCCTGTCACCTGCGCCTGCAGGGTAAGAGCATCACTTGGATCCGACGCAGCCGGATCAATGGTGACGGATGGGACGGGCCTGATATTCCCTTGGGAGAAGAGGGTGAGACGTATCTGCTTCGCGTGACGCAGAACGACCGCATCCTCGCCGAGGTTCAGTGCGGCGCCCCGGCTTGGACCATCCCTGACACGCTGTGGGCAGAGCTGCAGCCCGGCGCCGCCACCGTCGAGGTGGCGCAATTGTCGCAAACCTTCGGGCGCGGCCCTTTTGCAAGGAGAACTTTCGATGTCCAGTGAAACCTCCCGCCTGCAGATGTCGCTGCTGCAGCCAGCGCAGGCGCAGAAACATGTCACCGTCAACGAGGCGCTGATGCGGCTGGACGGGATGGTGAACCTGGTGCTCGAGAGCATCTCCACCGCGCTACCGCCCGAGGCGGTTCTGG
>JAYZBS010000009.1:0-45397 GCA_036338635.1 Pseudomonadota bacterium
GAAGGCCGAGGTCGACAGCGGCAAGCGCGCGGGCATCCCGACCGACATGGCCGGGAAGCGTGAACCGCGCCAGGGTGAGGAGGGTCGGTCCTCAGTCCGGGGGACTGTCTTCCCGACGAACGAGATCCTGCGCAAGGCAAGCGCTTGATCGCGGACAGCCGCTTGCCAAGGCCCATATCCTGCCCGTTTTTCTTGGGTGAGATATCTATTTTCGTTGCCTGGACGTGTGGAGGCTGGGCTGGGATCGACGCTCCTCCTTGTATGCCGCTGCCTCGGCCATCGCGGCGCCATCGGTCCGAGCCCGATGGTCAAGGCCGATCTGCAGCACTCTGCCGATCGCCCGTCCACCTGCGACGATCACCTGGCGAAGCGGGCCGATCCGGCCGGGCTGTCGGATCGCGCCCGGCGCGACGCAGTCCTGCGGCCCAAGACCCGTCGCGTCTTCGAAGGGAACCGGCGCGTTCATGGCTTGCGCAAGGTCTGGCGGAAGCTTGGCCGAGAGGGCTTCGATATCGCGCAATGCACGGTGGAATGGATGCTGAAGAGCATGGAAACCCGAAGCGTTATCCGTGGCCTCGGCTGGCGCGTCAGCACCTCGGCGCATGCAGGTTTCGTGCTCGACGCCTTGGAACAGACGGTGCATGTTCGTCGTCCGAAAAAGGATATGGACTGGTCCACCGCAGGTGCGGAGCACGGGTAGTTCCTGCCCATTCGACATACCGAGCGCTTTGCTGAAGCCGGGATTGAGCCCCTGGTGGGCAGCGTGGACGACAGTTGCGAAATGCGCTGGCCAAGACGATCAACGGCGTGTTCAAGGCCGAGGTCAGCCACCCTCGCGGACCGTGGCCCAACTTTAAGGCTGTTGGATACGCCACGCTGGAATGTGTCGACCAGTTCGACAACCGCCGCCTGCCCGAGCCGATCGGGAACATCCCGCCGGCGGAAGCAGAGGCCAAAATCTACGCCGCGCTGGAAACTGAACCCATGGCCGCGTAACTCACGAGAATCAGCCTCCGGCAAAACCGGCGCGGTTCAAGGACGATCTGGGCCATGCCATAGCGAATGCATGTGCAGCAAGAGCGATCGGCCTAGACTGTGTAGGAACTCTGGTTCATGTCAGGCTCAGACATGGCGACGGGGGATCGGCATGTCGGGTTCCATCGAAGGCACTGCGTGCGGGCAGACGGTCCTGTATCCAGATCGTCTCGACGACTGGATCGACGAGGGTCACCTGGTTCGTGTGGTTGATCTGTTCGTTGACAAACTGGATCTACCGCCTCTTGGATTTGTGCGTTCGGAACCAGCGCTGACCGGACGGCCCGGCTATCATCCTGCGGCTCTGCTCAAGCTGTTCATCTATGGCTAGTTGAACCGGATCCCGTCCAGCCGCAGGCTGGAACGCGAAGCCGGGCGGAACGTCGAGCTGATGTGGCTGACCGGCCGTCTAGCTTCTGACCACAAATCTATCGCTGACTTCCGCCGCGACAACGGCCCTGGTATTAGCCGGGTCTGCGTACAATTCGTCGAGATCTGCCGCCGCATCGGCACCCTCAAGGGCGATTGCGTGGCCACCCACCTCATCGTGACGTATGAGGTTACCAACTAGGTGCATGACCGCGATGTGCTGGCGCCAATGGCGACAGCGACGAAGAAGGTTTTGGCGCGCGATGACCTGCATGTTCTGGCGGACAAAGGCTATCTCAGCAGCCGCGAGATCCTGACCTGCTTCGAGACAGGCATCACAACAACTGTGCCGCGCCCCGAGACCTCGGGCAAGAACGGCAAGGGAATGTATGTGAAGGCTGACTTCTCCTACGAACCAGACGCGGATGTTTATCGCTGCCCTGCCGGCGAGGCGTTGAGCTATCGCTACACGACAGAAGAGGACGGCCTCCAATTCAGGCGCTACTGGACCAGTGAATGCGCCACCTGCCCGATCAAGTCCCGCTGGACCGGCAAGGAACGCCGGATCATACGGTGGGAGCATGAGCACCTGATCGGAAAGGGCAGATCAGGTTGCGCGGCCCGTCAGAGCCGATGACGACTCGCCGATCCACCGTCGAGAATCCGTTCGGCACGATCAAGGTGCGGATGGGGGCGACCCATTTCCTGACCGGGCGGCTGCCTGACGCGAAAACAGAGATGGCGCTGAACGTGCTGGCCTACAACATCGAGCGAATGGTGGCCCTGATCGGCATCCGGAACCTGATGGCCGCGATGCGGGCGTGAGAAGGAAGGAACGCTTTGCTCTTCTGATCGCGCTCGGGAAGTGCTGGGCCCGATGCGATGAACCACTCCCTCTCGGCGCGGCGAGTTTCGACACAGGCTAGGCCCGTTACAGCCATTGGATGCTCGGCGGGTGCTGCAGTGCAGCTTCCCGAAAGCGAACTGGTGCCCGGTGCAGCGCGATGATAGGGGCCGCCTGCGCAGAGCCTTTTGCCTATGAAGAAAGCGAGCAGCTTACCGCTGCCGCGCCTTGCGGGTTGCATAGCGGCGATCGCGTTCCGCCTTACGGGCAGCATCGTCGCGAACGACGCGGGCGATCAGGCTGTCAGTGTTGTGCCGCGCCTTGTCTTCAGCTTCGGCGGCAACAGCGGCGGCTTCTTCGGCTGCGGCTGCCTCTGCCGCGACCCTTGCCTGCTCCTCCTGCTGCGCCCGCGCCTGCGCCTTCAGCTGCTCGCGGTCTTCGCGCCGTTTCTCGCGCGCCGCCGCAAGCTCCAGCTTTTCCTGCTGCCGCGCAACGCGCGTCGGTTCGGCGGCTTCCATGCTGGCGCGGTAGCTCTGCAGCAGCGCAGCTTTCGCATTGAGCGCGGCAGCACGGCGATCGGCGATGTCATTCAACTTGGTATTTCTCACGTCTTCATCCTGTTTCATGGGGTTTAGTCAGTTTGATGGCGGCAAGCATGTGCTGCCTTGACATGGAACACCGGGCTTGGCGGTTTTCGGGTCAGGCTCACTGTTTCTGAGGAAGAGACGGCAGCGGGTCCACGCACTGCTACGTCACGGTTGCATGCGGAGGCGGCAAGCACGGGCTTCAGGAATGAAGTGCGCGCTGAGACTGGCCGAACTCCGCCGATTTCGAAGACAGCGCTCGACCAGCTGGCGGGCTGCCTGCGGTGACAGGCCCATCTCCGCGCAACTGTGTAGGATCAGCCGCATGACTTCGTTGGCCGACTGCTTGGGATCTCGTTCCACGGGCTGTCCTTTTTATGGCGGATCATTGCAGACAAAAGAACTTTTTTGGCGCTGCAGGGCGACCCTTAGTTGGCACTGCGGAGAGCCCCAGCCTCTCGCCGCTGCCATGTCTGACTTCCCGGCAGAAGGCCGGCGGTCCGTGCCGCCAGGGCAAAGGCCTGCCGCGCTGCGCCAACAGAGGCCATGCATTCCATGGCGGCTTCCACATGGCGAAGGGCGCGATCGCGGTTGTAATCGGCCACCGGCCACCTCTTCCGCAGCCAATGACGCGCCTGCTCGGCTGTCGTGATTTTTTGCACAGCGCCATCCGGCGATATGACCAAGACCAGGGGCTGGCCCCAGTTTATTTCCATCAAGTTGTTTTTCTTTCGATGAGTGTAGCGAGCCTGCGCATCGGGCTGCAGGCCGACTTTCGGTGGATTGGCGTGGCTGCGGACAGCCTGTCATTTTGGGACAACGAGGCTGCCGCTTAGAGAGTGAGGTTCGGCATCGGCTCAGATCCGCCTTCATCCTGCTCGAGCCCACAAAGCCCCGTTTTATCGCCGTGCAGAGTGACGGCGGCTGCGAGTTGCAGCGCAGTCATGTCTTCGGAGACGCGAGGTTGGTGCTGGAGGCTGAAGCGTCCGGTGACGATGAAGCGGGGTGCGGCGCTGGTGATCATCCGGGATGTTCCTTCTTGATGCCGTTCACAGGATGCAACGGCGCGGCAAAGCTGAAGATCGAAAGCTGAGCCGAAAGGAACAGGTTCAAGACAGATATATTGCAGACGTCATATAGGGCCTGCTGCAGCAGTTTGTTAGACCTGCCGAAGCAGTTTATGCACGACTGCCCTAAGCATTCACATGAAAGGCCATTCCTGCAGTGCGAAACACCAAGCTGAGTTGGCGCGGCGTCTCATGGAGGGTGGTCCGGACCCAGCAAGCAAGCACAGGCTCTCTGCCCGACGAGGATTACGCGGCGCTGTAGCGCCTGCGGGCTTCCTTGAACGAGACCAAGCGCTTCAGCTTGCTGTCCCACAGATGCAGGTTGGCGGATCGCAGGCTCTCCCCAAGCGTCAGTTGTTGCGCGACTGCCAGATCCGGATGATCACGCAAGATCTCGGGCAACCGGTAGAACGGGACGCGGCTGTAAAGATGGTGGACATGGTGGATCCCGATATTGGCGGAAAGCCAGCGCAAGGGGCGGGGCAGGACGTAGTGAGACGAGCCCGCCAGCGCCGCATGGTGCAGCTGCCACGTCTCTGCCTCGGCCCAGTGCGTCTCCTCGAACTGGTGCTGCACGTAGAACAGCCATACGCCAATGGTGGCCGCAACGATGGTGGTTGGCAGGTATATGAGCAGTACTGGTTGCAGCCCGCCCAGCCAGATCATGACTGCCAGGATAAGAACAATCATCGCGTTCGTCCCCATCGCGGAAAGCCAGTAGCGCTTGCCCGATCGCATCAGGCCGAGCGGAAGACGGTTCTGCAGCAGGAACAGATAGCTCGGGGCCAGACCGAACAGCACGAGAGGGTGACGGTAGAGGCGATACATCAGCCTCCCCACCCGGCTGCGGCCATGATATTCTTCGACCGTCAGCGTCATGACGTCACCGATGCCGCGCTCATCAAGGTTGCCGTGCTGCGCATGGTGGATGGAGTGGGTGCGGCGCCAGACATCGTAGGGCGTCAAGGTGAGGACCCCGAGACACCGGCCCACCCAGTCCTGCGCCCTGCGGCTGTGAAAGAACGACGCATGGCCGCAGTCATGTTGGATGCAGAACACTCGGACGAGGAAAAACCCGTTCAGGATCGCAATCCAGAGCGCCAGCCAGGGGCTGAACGACAAGGCAGCGGAGGCCAGCCCCCAAAGCAACGTGAACGGCACGAGGGTCACAAGAAGCTGGAAGATACTGCGCTTCGTCGAGGGTTCGCGATACTTCGCGAGGATCCGAACCCAGTCCTTGGCCGAACGGACCTGCGCCGCAGATGTGTCTGAAGATGTCATGATCATCGCCTTGGAGCTGGAGCCACGTATGCCCCTCGGCCCCCACGGCGTTGACTTATGCCATACCATCTAGTGCACCGCCGTTTGCCTAGCAAGGCAAGTGGCGACAGATCGGCGCGTCACGCGTATCGGTGCGCTCGTCTCACTCGATCAACATGAAGCCTCTTCTTTGACGTCGGCGTTGCATCCCCCACGTCCGGTTCAGATACCGGACCAAGAACTGAATATGGAGGTTGCGATCACTGAAGCAACGCCATGTGCTGCACGATTTCGCGTTGCATGCGTCGGGCGACGACCAAGAACGGCAATGGAACTGAATGAGCATACAGGCGTCAGCGCTTCCAGGAGCAGCCTACAGGTGCTCGAATGGCGAAATGACGTAGGGTCTGCTCAGGGAGTGTCGAACGATCAGGGCATACGCATCTGCATTTGAAGTCAGCAACCCCGGGAAAAGCCGTCAGGTGCGACAGGTGCCGATACGAGCAGCACAACAGATCCGAGATCATGTTCGGCGGGTTCGAAAGCTGGTGGCGGGGGCAACGCATCGCAATTTTGCCCCGGCATATGCTTCTCAACCA
The DNA here is from genome assembly GCA_036338635.1 of Pseudomonadota bacterium. Taxonomy (GTDB): domain Bacteria; phylum Pseudomonadota; class Alphaproteobacteria; order Rhodobacterales; family Rhodobacteraceae; genus Paracoccus. The sequence goes on from JAYZBS010000009.1 coordinate 5,759, forward strand.
TCTTGCTGGTCTCGTTCGTTATCCAGCGGCTGATGACCATGGAAGCGACATATCCTTCCTGCTGCCCAACCTCGGAATCCTTTGGTCAAAAAAAACCGCAGAGCGTGGTGGCGCGCCATCGACCGTGCCAAATGATTCATAAGGGGACAGGACATGCCGACTGATGAGGCTGCAGGCATCGCACGATCGACGCCGTTCGCCATTGACTGGCAAAGGGCCTGGTTGCCGCCCTTCCTCCGGCTTCGTGGCGCGTGCTCTTGCGGAATGCCGCGTCCTGTAAGACGTTGGTCAGTGACATATATCAACCGGATGGTGTATTGATGATGCACTGAAAGATGGTATGTGCCCCTTGGGCTGACGACCTTGAAGTTTTGATTCGTCAGCTTGTTTATTGAGTGACGATCGGCACCGGGCAGGGGGCTGATCACAGTTTTAAGGTGTGACGAACATGATGAACGTCCCCGCAGACCGTGTCGCCAACGACCATTTTGATTGCATCGTGATCGGCTCGGGTTTCGGGTCGGCCTTCTTTCTGCACGAGATGCTGCTGCGCAATCCCGGTCGGATCCTGCTGCTCGAGTGGGGGCAGCACGTCCCCCACGACTGGCAGGTCGAGCATCAGGCGAACACGCCCATCCCGGACACCTCTACCTACAGGTCAAATTCATCTAAGCCGTGGAACTTCACGATCGGCCTGGGGGGAGGGACCAACTGCTGGTTCGCGCAGACGCCGCGTCTGCATCCGAACGACTTCCGAATGAAATCGCTCTATGGCGTCGGGGCGGATTGGCCGATTGGCTATGACGATCTGGAAGACGCCTATTGCCGCGCCGAGGACATCATGTCGATTTCCGGCGACGAGGACATGGCACAGGTCATGCCCCGGTCGCGGCCGTTCCCGCAGCCGCCCCACCGGATGTCGCAGCCCGACCGGATCATGAAGGCCGCGCAGCCGCACCAGCATTTCACGATGCCGACGGGACGCGCGCGTCAGGCGACTGGGACGCGGAATGCCTGCTGCGCCTCGTTGCGCTGTCGATATTGCCCGGCCGATGCCAAGTTCACGGCGAACAACGGGTTGATGCATGTCTTCGAGGCGCCCGAGGTCTCGGTCGTCACAGGCGCCGAGGTGCGGCACCTGGGCCATGCGGGAAACACCATCAACTCGGTCACCTATCGCGCCGGCGGCCGGAAATATACGGCGACGGCGGATCTTTTCGTGCTGGGGGCGAACGCAATTCAGAGCCCGGCCATCCTGCAGCGATCAGGATTGGGCGGTGGACTGGTAGGGCTTGGTCTGCACGAATCGCACGGCGCCAGCTTCGAGGTGTTTCTCGATGGCGTTGACAATTTCGACGGCAGCACCATCACCACCGGCCTGAACTATGGGCTCTATGATGGCGCGCATCGCAGCGACTATGGCGCGGCGCTGGTCTATTTCGAGAACCGCTGGTCCCACGGGATGCGGATCGAGCCGGGGCGGATGCGGCAGACCTTGCCCATCGTCATCGTCACCGAGGAGCTGCTGGACGACCGCAATCGCGTCGTGCTGGATGAAGACGCAAATGCCTTCGTCGAATATGTCGGCCTTTCGGATTATGCAGCCCGCGGCATGTCCGAAGCCCGCCGCAAGCTTCCCGACCTTCTGTCGCCGCTTCCGGTGCAGGAGATCTTCGACCGCGGCGTCCGCGGCACCGAATCGCACCTGCAGGGGACGTTGCGGATGGGCGATGATCCGGCATCATCGGTGGTGGACGCGGGGATGGTCCACCACAGGCTGCGCAACCTCGTCGTGGTCGGGACCAGCACGTTCCCGACCTGCTCTTGTGCCAACCCCAGCCTGACGGCGGCCGCACTTTCGGTGCGCGCAGCCGGCCTGCTGCTCTGACCAAAGGTGGATCATGGCTCTCTCGCGACGCGTTCTTCTGGCGATCCTGGGCGGCGGCACCTTGGCCGCGGCGGGTGGCGTCGCCTTCGTCGCCGCCCTGTCGGACGAGGATCTGGCGCACGCGATTCTTGAACGGCACCTTGGGCCGATCCGAATGGCACAAGAAGATCAGGCCGAGTTTCTTGCAGCGGTGCGCGACCAGCGGCCATGGCTGTTCCCGCCCGAAAAGTTGGCCGCCTTCTATGGCGTGGCTGAACGCCTCGACCTGTCCGAGATGGCGCGCAGGAACTTGCCCGGAGAACGCGGACGCATCCTCGAGGATTTCGAGCGCCATCTGTTGGGGGACTTTCACCTTCTGACCGATTTCGCGTTCCGAAACACGGCCCAGGATGAGGTTCACTATCTTGGGCGGACCGCCTGCCTGAATCCTTTCGCCTCATTCGCCTGAGCCAGAAAGATCCTGCAGGATCTATATCTCTCGACTGCAGAAGAAGCGGCTTCTCAATTTGCCGATTGTAATGGTCGAGCTGATCACTGGCCATGGTTTGACAATATGCACAACGGATGAGATCTCCGGCTCAAGATCGTATCAATAAAACAACCTTAGGTTTATAAATGCGCACAGTTTTATCGTAAAAGATCAAAAACTCACGCATCGGTGAACTTTAAGCTTTTACATCACCCTGATTGATGCGATTTTTGAGCTATTCCTAGTTTTTAACCTTGTGTGGTTCTTATGGCCAGTTTGACCAGCAATTCATTCATATCTTCATATCGTTCACGCGCCATCGAACAGCCGCTTGATGTGGCGGACGGGCTGACGGCATTTGCCCCGCTCTGGGCCTTGGCGGCGCTCTTCAGCATCGCTGGCGACTATGGCTCGCTCGCCGGAAACAAGGGGCTGCTTTACGCCGTTCCGGCTTGGGCCGTCGTCGTGCAGAGCCTTCTTCTGATCGCCCGGCCCAGGGCCACGGCCCTGCTGGTTTCGCTATCGGCCACGGTCGTGCTGCTGTATGCGCTGCGGGCGCCGGTGGCGTCCAACAACCAGACGATAACGACGGTGATGGATCTCGCCATCCTTCTTAGCGCCGGATACCTCTATTTCAGCTCCGGCAGGACCGGCATCGACCGCATCGCGTTCTATGAACAGATCCGGATCGTCGCGCGGGCGCTGCTGGCAATCATGTATTTCTACGGCATCTTCCACAAGATCAACACGGACTTCCTTAACCCGACGGTCAGCTGCGCGGTCGGGCTGTATCAGCCCCTGGCCAGCCCCTTCGGGCTGGAAGACAACCTGTTCGGGCGCTATCTGGCCATCTATTCGACTTTCGTGATCGAGGCGATTGCCATCGTCGCACTCTACTGGCGGCGTTTCTTCGCGGTTGGCTTCATCCTAGCACTGGTGTTCCACTACATCATCCCGATCTCGGCCTATTCCTGGTACATGGATTTCTCGTGCCTGGTCTTCGCGCTCTATATCCTCAGCATCCCGCGCCCGGTCAGCGCCATGGCGCAGCACACCATCCGGACGGTGCTTGCCCCGGCTCGCGCCCGACTTGGCTCGTTCGAGACGCTGCTGATCGGGGCGGTCCTCTTTGCGGTGGCGGCCGCCATTGTCGTGACGCTGCACACGATCTATCCCGACCGGTCGCTGGACATGCTGCGCCATTCGATCGGCATCCTGCTGTGGGCGGTGATCGGCGGCGGGCTGATGGTCATCCTGACCAATGCGGCCCTGCATTACCTGCCCTATACCGGCCCCGCGCCGGCACGGCAGCCGCGCTGGCTGTTCGTGATCCCGGTCCTGTTCTTCCTGTCCTGCCTGTCGCCCTATCTGGGTCTCAAGACGGAAAGCTCGATCAACATGTTCTCGAACCTGCACACCGAGGGGGGAGAGACGAACCACCTGCTGTTCGACCGCCCGCCCTATCTCTTCGACTATCAGGACGACATCGTGCGCATCGTCGATGCCAACGACAACTGGCTGGAGCAGCAGATGGAGAATGACCAGCACCTTGTCCTGTTTGCGTTGAAGGATTACCTCAGACGGCACCCGGATGCCTGGGTCACCTATGAGCTGAACGGCCAGACGGTCGAACGGGCCACAAGCGCAACCTTTGCCGACCAGCAGCCGGGCCTGATCGAACGGAACCTGCTGCGGTTCAAGACGGTCGACTACAACCGGCCCAAGGTCTGCACCCATTGACCTCGTCACGCCACAGCCGCCATTGGAGATCGACATGAGCTATTACGAACCCTCATCGCTGAAGGCCGCGGAAAAGCTGGCGACCGCGGTTCCGACCCCGCCGAACGGCCTGATGAAGGTGGTCCTCATGGGCATCGTCCTGCTGGTGTTCGTGGGCGTCATCGACGCCATCGCAAACCTGCCGGTAATCACCGGATGCGCCTTCTATGGCCAGTGCGAGGTTCCCAGCAGCCCGCCGACCGAACTTGGCGTGAGTCCCGCGACATGAACCTTGCGCAGGACGAAGGGGCCCTGATCGTCTATGACGGCGACTGCATCTTCTGCCAGAACTACGTCAAGCTGGTGCGGTTGCGCGACATGGTCGGCAAGGTCGAGCTTCTGGACGCGCGGTCTGATGACCCGCGCGTCCGCGACTTCCAGCGGCAGGGATATGACCTGAACGAGGGGATGCTGTTCGTTCATCGCGGACGGGTGCATCACGGCAGCGATGCGGTGCACATGATGGCACTGTTGTCGTCGTCCTCGGACAGTCTGAACCGGCTGAACCGGCGGCTGCTGTCCAACCCCAAGGTCGCCAAGGCGATCTATCCCGCCCTGAAGTTGGGCCGTCGCGCCACCCTGTTCCTGCGACGGCGCAGCCTGATCCCGCAGGGCAGCGACATCGACTGACACGCGTATCGGCGGCCGGACGATTGGCAGGCTAGTTGCGCCAGGGTTCCAGGATCGACCGGGCGTGCTCTCTGCCTTTTGGTGTCAGGACAAGCAGATCGTCTTGACGCGCAAGCAGGTCTCGCGTCAGCCCTTGTGCGATGACCGTGCGTGCGTGGCTGGCGGTCCAGCCCAGGTGTGTCTCCAAGGCGCGGGCGACGTTCTCCTCGTGCTGCTGGGCACCGCCCTCGTGAGAGTACAGATGGATCGCCACCGTCCGAAGGGCATTGGCCTCTCGCTCGGTACGCCGGCGGTGCAGCCGGGCGATCACGCCGTATCGCGGCCCGAACAGGAATGCCAGGGCAAGGAAGACACCGGTCATGACCGCCATCATGCCGCCGATGGACACGTCCAGAACGACGGCGAGGTAATAGCCGCTGATGCTGGAGGCGATCGAAATGGCAATGCCGATCGCCAGCATGACCCACAGCCGGTCGGTCAGCAGATAGGCCGCCGACGGGGGAACGATGACGAAGGCCACAAGCAACACTGCGCCGACCGCGTCGAAGGCCGCGACGGCGGTCGCGCTGGTCAGGAACAGCAGGGCATAGAAGATCGCCGTCGGCGCGAACCCCAAGGCAGCGGCAAGCGCCGGATCGAAGGTCGTGATCTTCAGTTCCTTATAGAGCACCGTCACGAACAGCAGGTTCACGACGGTCATCACGGACATCGAGATCAGCGACCGGGGGATCTCGTATCCCGCAAGATCGACCGTGTCCAACCAGACGAAGCCGATCTCTCCCAGCAGGACCGTATGCTGGTCGATGTGCACGTCGCGGGCATAGAGGTTCAGCAGCAGCACCCCGATCGAAAACAGCGCCGGGAATACCAGTCCGATGGCAGCGTCGTACTTGACGCGGCGCGTGCTGAACAGAAGTTCGGTCAGGAAGACGGTCAGGACTCCGGTCAACGCCGCGCCGACGATCTGGACGGGCCCGCTTGCCGTGCCGGTCAGAAGCCAGACGACCACGATCCCGAAGATGATCGAGTGGCTGATCGCGTCGGACAGCATGCTGTTGCCCCGAAGGACCAGGAAGGTGCCGACCAGCGACGAGGCGCAGCCGACCAGCGCGCCCGTCAGTACGATCATCACCGAGATGTTCAGGAAAAAGGCCTCGATCATCTCTCGTCATCCCCAGGGGCATCTTCGATCCGCCGCGCTTCGTCCAACCCGGCCTTGGTCAGTTCCCAGTGCGGCGTCGTCTCGGGTGCGTGGGTGACGGGGGCGACCAGGCCCCGACGTTCCAGCCGTTGCAACGTCTGACGCGTCGGGGTGCCGTGGAAGGTGTCCAGCGCGCCAAGCTCGGCCCGATAGCCTTGGTCGCCATGTTCCGCGGCCAGCCTATAAAGCGTCGAGAGGACCTGCCTACCCGCCAGCCTGCGGCGGTCGCGCCTGCGCCGCAGGCTGGTCCATGCCAGCCCCCGGCCGGGTGCCAGGACCAGCGAGATCAGGACGATGGCCGAAATCGCCAGCACGATCAGCGGCCCCGTCGACAGACCCCGCATCGTCGCGCTGAGAACCGCGCCAGAGACACCGGCGATGGTTCCGAACAGGGCCGCAAGGGTGACCATGCCCCCCAGGCTCTGCGTCCACTGCCGGGCTGCGACCGCCGGCGCGACGATCATTGCCGTCATCAGCACTACGCCGACCATCTGCAGACCCACGACGACGGCCAGCGCGACCATCGTCGTCATCGCCATCTCGAGCGCGACGACCGGCAGCCCAAGCGAGGTCGCGAAACCGGGGTCGAACGAGACCAGCTTGAACTCTTTCCACAGCAGTCCCACCAGCGCCAGCGCGCTCAGCGTGACGGCGCCCATGATCCACAGATCGCCCCGCAGGATCGCCGCGGCCTGGCCGAACAGGAACGAATCCAGCCCGCCCTGCGACGCGTTGCCTCCGCCCTGGATATGGGTCAGCAGCACCACGCCGATCGCGAACGATACGCTGAGCGCGATCCCAAGCGCGGCGTCCGTCTTCAGGCGGCTGTTGCGCGTCAACAGCAGCACGACCAGCGCGGACGTCGCGCCCGTCACGAGCGCGCCCGCCAGGATCGTTCCAATATCGCGCGAACCTGCGATCAGAAAGCCGATGCATATCCCCGGCAGCGCCGCATGGGACAGGGTGTCGCCCAGAAGGCTCTGCTTGCGCAGGACGGCGAAGCAGCCCAGCACGCCGCTGGATATACCCAGCAGGGCCGCCCCCATCGCCACCGTCTGGATCGTGTAATCCCCCAGCAGCGCAAGCATCCTAGGCCAGGTCCCCGCCGGCCGGCGCGGCGGCGTCGGCAAAGGTGCTGCGCTCGATCAGGGCGATCTGGCCGCCATAGGCCCTTCGCAGGTTTTCGGGCGTATAGACGGAGGCGACCGGGCCCTGCGCGATGGCGCGGACGTTCAGGATCACCATCCAGTCGAAATAGGACCGCACCGTCTGCAGGTCATGGTGGACCACGATCACGGTTTTTCCCTGCGCCCGCAGGCGGTGCAGGATGTCGACGATGGCGCGTTCCGTCGTCGCATCGACCCCTGCCATCGGTTCATCCAGGAAATAGATGTCGGCCTCTTGCACCAGCGCGCGGGCCAGGAAGACCCGTTGCTGCTGACCGCCCGAAAGCTGGCTGATCTGGCGGTCGAGGAAGTCCTGCATCCCGACCTGCTCAAGCGCGTGAAGCGCCGCCTGCCGTTCCCGCTTGCCGGGCCTGCGAAACCAGCCGAGCCGGCCATAGAGGCCCATCTCGACCACGTCGAGCGCGGTGGTGGGGAAATCCCAATCGACCGTGGACCGCTGCGGGACGTATCCAACCCGGCGGCGCTGCGCGGCATAGGGACGGCCGAAGATCCTCACATGTCCTGCGGTCGGCTTGACCAGTCCCATCACGGACTTGATGAACGTGCTCTTGCCGGCGCCATTCGGGCCGACGATGGCGGACATGACGCCCGGCGGGATGTCAATGTCGATATCCCACAGGACGGGCTTGCCCTCATAGCTGACAGTCAGGTCCTCGACATGCAGCGCCAGTTGCGGTTCGTGAAGCGGTTCTGTCACGGTCGACGTCTTCCTTCGGTTCGGCAGGTCAGCCGGTCAGGGTGCCGCTTTCGAAAGGTCCCATTCCTCGGCCCAATCGGCAAGCGCATCGGGAAGTGGCGGCGGGGTGCCGCCAAGCGCCTCGACGATCGTGCGCGTGTTTTCGTGGATCATGCCGATATAGGTACCTCCGGGCGTCCCGTCCGCGCCCATGGCGTCCGAATAAAGCTGCCCGCCGATCCGGACGTCGTGGCCCTGCTGCTGGACCGCATCGATGACGGCCTGGATCGTGCGGGGGTTGATCGTGCTTTCGATGAAGATCGCGGGAACGCCTGCTGCGGCGACAAGATCGGCGCTGGCGCGGATGTCGGCAACACTGGCCTCGGCTTCGGTGCTGATGCCCTGGATGCCCGCGACGGTGATGCCATAGGCCCTGCCGTAATAGGCAAAGGCGTCATGCGCCGTCACAAGTGTCCGTTGGCCGCTTGGGATGGTCGCGATGGCGTCACCGACCCAGGCGTCCAGCGCCGTCAGCTGGGCGACATAGCGCTCGGCATTCACGCCAAAGCCTTCGGCGCATTCCGGTCGCGCCTCGCTCAGTGTCTCGGCGATGGTGGGAACGATGCGCGACCAGAGTCCGGTGTCCATCCACAGGTGCGGGTCGATGCCATAGGCGCCATCGGTCCTGATCAGGTCACTCTCCGCGATCGAGGACGCGGCAAGCGCCACTGTCGGCTTGCGCTCGGCGAATTTGGCCAGGACCTCGCCCAGCTGACCCTCAAGCGAATAGCCGGAATAGAAGATGATGTCGGCCGACTGAAAGCTCCGTACATCCGAGGCGCTGGCGCCATAGAGGTGCGGGTCCACCCCCGGCCCCATGATCGTGGTGACCTCGATACAGTCGCCGCCGACCTGCGCAGCGATGTCGCCGATCATGCCGATCGTCGCGACGACGTCCAAGGGGCGGTCCTGAGCCTGCGCAGCCCCGAAGCTGGAAACCAGTGCGACAATCGCGAGCAAGCGGATCATTCGAGAGCAGCTCCTAACTACTTGTGCAACGACTAAGTAATATAGCAAGTGCTATGAAACGCCAGTGGGCATGTCAAGCATTGTCGGTGCGGCAAAAAGTTGTCGCTGCGGCCGCCGCTTGGCGAACCGACAGGCTCGGCAGGTCTGCAGCGGGAATTTCAAGCGTCGTGATCTGCGGCAGGCCGATGATCGGCGGTCACCGGGTTCCGGTGTCCTGCTGGCCACCAAGGAAGCGCGCGAAGGCGTCCAGCGTCTCCTCGCTGACATGATGTTCCATGCCCTCGGCATCATGTCGCGCTACCTCGTCGCTGACGCCAAGCGCGCGCAGGAACCCCTCGACGATCTCATGGCGGCGGTGGCAGGCGGCTGCCAGGGCCTCGCCCATGGGGGTCAGGAACACGCCCCGATAGGGCCTCTGCTGGATGTATCCGTCCTCGGCCAACCGCTTCAACATCCTGGCGACCGTGGGTTGCGCCACACCCAGGCGGCGGGCGATCTCGACCTGGCGGGCCTCGCCTTCGCGGCCGATCAGTTCGGCGATCAGCTCGACGTAATCCTCGCAAAGCTCGGTCCTGCGCGCGTTCCGGGTCTTCTGGAAACCCTCGGCATGGCTCTCGGCGTCGATGCCTGGGGTGTCGCGTCCCGGCGTCGTGGTGGCAGGCTGGGTCATGGGGTGCGGGCGGTCCGTACGAAGATTGCGAAGACCTGCGATGATATATAGCCGGTGCTATGAAATCGCAATCTTCATTACTTGCAGCACACCTGGCACGACGGCAGACACCTTCGCGCAAGATCCAGGCCATGGCGCGTCAAGCGGCGGTGACCCGCCAGATGACGTCGCCCACGTCGTCCGCCACCAGCAGCGATGCCTTGTCGGCCCCGATCGCAACGCCGACCGGGCGGCCATAGGCGTGCCTCTCATCCGGCGACAGGAAGCCCCAGAGGATGTCGCGCGGCGGCCCGGACGGGCGCCCGTCGGTAAACGGCACGAACACCACCCGATAGCCGCTGAGGGTCGAGCGGTTCCACGACCCGTGCTGGCCGATGACCATGCCGTCGGGGAAACCCGGCAAAGTCCCGGCCGGCATCCAGCACAGCCCGAGCGAGGCCGTGTGCCCGCCCAGGGCGTAATCCGGCGTGATCGCACGTGCCACCAGATCGGGGTCCTGCGGGACGCGGTCGTCGACCGTCTGCCCCCAATAGCAATAGGGCCAGCCGTAGAACCCGCCGTTACGGACTGACGTCAGATAGTCCGGCGGTGTCTCGTCGCCCAGTCCGTCGCGTTCGTTCACGACCGTCCAGAGAGTTTCTGACGACGGCTCCCAGGCCATGCCCACCGCGTTCCTCAGGCCCGAGGCGAAGATGCGCGCCTCCTCGGTCTGCAGGTCCAGTTCCCAGATGGCGGCGCGACCCTCTTCGGCCTCCATCCCCTTGTCGCCGATGTTCGAGAGCGAGCCGACACCGGCATAGATCTTCTGCCCATCGGGGGACAGGATCAGGCTGCGCGTCCAGTGTCCGCCGGGGCGGAAATCGACCAGCTTCCGGCCCGGCTGCGCGATGCTGACGGCACCCGCCTCATAGGGAAAGACGCTGATGCCGTCGGTGTTGCCGACATAGAACCTGTCGCCTGCCAGAGCCATCCCGAAGGGCTGGTTCTGACTGTCGAGGAACACCTCCCTGATCTCGGCTCTGCCGTCGCCATCGCTGTCGCGCCACAGCGTGATGCGGTTGGCGCTGTCGCCGATGGCGCGGGCGCGCCGCATCGTGGCCTGTGTGGCATGATCCATCAGCGTTCTGGGGGGCGAGGGCTGCTCTTTCGACTCGGCCACCAGGACGTCGCCATTCGGCAGAACCTCGATCCAGCGCGGGTGATCCAGGCCCGAGGCGAAGGCGTTCACCCGAAGTCCCGGCGCAGCGTGTGGGACATGTCCGTCGACCCAGCCCTTCGCGGTCGGCATCTTCAGCGTCATGATGCCCTGCTTGCGCGCCGTGGGGATCGCGGGCGCACCGCCCACCGCCTGGGTCCGGGGCGCCTTGAAGCGCCTCAGAAGAACCATCGTCCCACCCACGACCGCCGTCGCCCTAGCCATGAAATCCATGCGTCATCCTGCCGTTGTGATGCGCCGACATTACCGACCCAGCCCGCGCCGTCAAACGCCCCGGCCCCTCGGGCGCAATCCTCGCGCAGCATGTCTGACCCGCTTTACACTGACAATCATCAGCCCGGAATGTACCCCGACCGGCCGCCGCCGCAGGGCTTTTGAGCGACGTTTCATCATTCGCAGCAGCACGGTCATCCGGTGCCTGCAAATCTGCGTCACCTCAACCGCCGAAGGGCATCGCGGCCCCGCAGCGCACGACGCGGCCCAAGGACGGGCGCGGATGTCACTTGTAGCGTCCGCCCCGCTGCAGGACCTCGATCTCGTAGCCGTCCGGGTCCTTGATGAAGAAGAACCGGGCGATCACCTCGCCGCCGGGCGCGAAGTCGACAAGATTGCGGGGAGACAGGCCCTCGGCCTCCAGCCGGGCATGCAGTGCGTCCACGTCCTCGACCGAGAAGGCGACATGTCCATAGCCGTCGCCCAGGTCATAAGGCTCGGTCCGGCCCTTGTTGATGGTCAGCTCCAGCTCGGTTTCGCTCTCACCGTTGGCAAGATAGACCAGCGTGAACTTCTCGAAATCCAGCCGCTCGGCCACCTTCAGGCCAAAGCAACGATCATAGAAATCGACCGAGCGCGCCTCGTCGAGGACGCGGATCATCGAGTGGATATACTTTGCCATCGGACTTCCTTTTCTGGTCCTGGTTTGCAATCAGGGCTGACGTTGATCAGGCGCCGCACCGCCTTGCTTATCTTCGGCGGCGATATCGTGCAGCGTCGCTTCGCCCCGACCCAAGCTATTGGGCCAGATGCAACGCCGCGGCAAGTCGAAGTCCTAGGTCAGTCGAGCGGTCCCAGCACCGAGGAGGAGTGGGTCAAAGTTGCTCGCCAAGGGGCGATGGCGTCTTCCACCATGCCCGCGCCTGCGCGCCCGAAATCCAGTGACCGTGCATGCGCAGATGGCCGCGCGAACGTCTGGCGCATCCGCTTGATCCCATGGCGGACCTCGAATTTCCTTGCGGCCTAAGCGCGGCGTCAGACAGGCTGCATATGCTGCCGCGGTTCAGTGACGCGTCCATCAACGACAGCTTGATACCAGCGCGGGGGGTTACTCGTCACAGGTTCGTTATTCAACCGCCATGCTGCACCGGAACAGCCGGTGCTCCCGTGTATGGGACAAAGACGTCCCGCACGAGCCGATGACATGAACCAGAGCAGAGATGACCAGGATCCTTCCGTCGACCGGGCGCTCGGCAATCTGCGCAAGGAGGTCGAGGGCGTGAAGCTGTCGCCAAGGACGTCTGACCTTGTTCGGCAGCTGCGCGAGGCGCTGCGAAAGGCTTCTTCAGGCGGTCAGTAGATTTTCGGGAACAAGCCGCCGGGCTGCCGGTTCAGCGCATCCCAGGACGGGCTGCGCTGAAGCCACCGACGCAGATCGCCAACGGCCATGCCTGTGACGCCCATTCAGGCAGGCCACGTCGCGCCCACGACATGGCGGTCAGCTCCCATCGGTCAGCACCCCGCGACGGGGCCGGGACGGCTGGTCCCGGACCGCATGATGATGTTCCCGACAGAGTCGCACGCGCCTCTGCCATCTGCGGTCCATCGCGCAACCAGTCGTCCCGGACCTTGTGCCCTTGGCCAAGGGCCGCCGACCGGTCTGACGTCGGTCTGAGGCCATATTGGCGAAGGCCTTGAGCGCCCGCGCTACGTCCAGCCACCCACGTCCGGATCAACTGGCATGTTCGGGAACTCCGGCCTCATCCGCTGACGACAGTCCTTTCCAATGTGGTGCAGGCGGCGACGCTGAAGGAACATGCAGCGTTCGACGTCGACTGGTCGACGCCACGCGGACCCCGATAACATCAGCTGTGGACACATCCGCCGCTGAACCGCATCGCGCACGCTATCCCTGCGCTACAGAGCGCGGCATCATGACCAAATCTCCGGGGTCTACGCATGATGGGCGGGATGCCATCGGCCCAAGATGAGCGCTGTTCCACATTCGAGCGGCGGCACGTTCCGCTCGATGCGTCTTCCAGTCCCGAAAAACAACCCATGGTTGAAAAAGCCAACTGAACCCTGTATCAACGCGTCGGTATCGAAAGCGCCCGAATCAGCGCGGATGCCCCTGGAATCGTCCCCTCCAAAGAGCAATGAAGGTGCAGGCCCATGAGCGGCGCAGCTTTTTCCCACGCCCCGGCATTCGATCTTTATGAGCTGGGCGATCGTTACAGCCAGGACAGCTGGTTGGTGTCAGACTGGGCAGCCGGCCAGTCGAACATCCTGCAGTGGTCGCCCCAGAACGTCCGGGTCGCCCGAGATGGGGCGGTGGAGCTGGTCCTGGACCGTGCCGCCGGCGGGGCTGCCAGACCATTCCATGGCGGTGAGATCCAGTCAGCCGAGGCGGCAACCACCGGAACGTGGGGTTGGACGGCTCAAGCACCCGAAATGGTTTCCGGCGCAGTCTTCGGTATGTTCACCTACAAGGACGATTGGTCCCGCCAACCTTGGGTCGAATTCGACTTCGAATTCGTAGGACGGGACACGCGGCGGGTCTATCTGGACATCCACATGGAGGACGGGGCGGGCCGCCATGTCACCCTGACCTCGGCGGCGCGACCTCGGGCGGTCGTCGACCTGGGCTTCGACGCGGCGCAAGGACAGCACCTCTATGAGGTCACGGTCACCGACGACAGCGCGATCTTTCGTGTCGATGGCCGGACGGTGGCCGAGTTCACCTCGGCGGACATGCAGGGCGGTCATTGGAACATCGGCCCAATGAGGGGCTATGCCGATCTCTGGGCCGTTCCCAAGGGGCAAGAGAGCTGGGCCGGGAAATGGACCGATCCCGGTCGCCCGCTGGTTGCCCGGCTAAGCGGCGGGGACGTTCGCCCCGATGAATATCACAGCGAATACCAGATGGCGCCGGGCGGCGGAGACGACAGGATCGCCTTCGATGGCCTCGCGGGGGTTCTGGACGGTGGCGGCGGGATCGACACGCTGGATGCCAGCCGGGCGGCGGGGGTGACGATCGACCTTGACCGCATCGGCCTGCAGAAGACGGGGCAGGGCGACGTCACGATCGTGAACTTCGAGAACGTCGTCGGTGGCGCCGGTCGGGACCGGCTTTTCGGCAACAGCGCCGGCAACGACCTTTCCAGCGGTGATGGGAATGATCAGCTTGAAGGTCGCGGCGGCGACGACACGCTGAACGGAGGTGCTGGCAGCGACAAGCTGTCTGGCGGGGGCGGCAATGACCTGTGGCTGGCAGGTGCCGGAAACGATCTCATTTTCCTGGACGCGGGCGATGACGTCATCGACGGCGGCACCGGAAAAGATCGCCTGGCAGTCAGCGGCGCAGGGGCGGCGACGATCGATCTTGCTGTCACGAAGGCCCAGGACACCGGTTCTGGCATGGACGTCATCCGCAATATCGAGAGCCTGAGCGGCGGTCACGGCAACGATCGGCTGAGCGGGAACGGCCTGAAGAACCAGCTGACCGGCGGTGACGGCAACGACACCCTGGCGGGCGCCGGGGGTGCGGACGACCTCGAAGGCGGGGCAGGGGCCGATCTTGTGTTCGGGGGCGTCGACCTGGCCTCTGACAGGTTCGTCTTCCGCACTGTCGCCGACAGTCCGGCAGGCGGCGGCCGCGACAGGATCGGCGATTTCGTCTCTGGCATTGACCTGATCGACCTGTCCCATCTGGATGCGGACAGTGAAAGGCGTGGACAGCAGGACCTTGTCTTCGCCAACGCGGCGGGAACCGCGCATGCGCTTTGGGCATCTGCCGCAGGAAACGGCGTTCTGGTGCAGGCGGACGTGACCGGCGACGGCAAGGCCGACTTCGAGGTTCTGGTGCTGGGCCTCAAGTCGCTTGACGCAGACGACTTCCTGTTCTGATCGCGGCTGGAGGAACGGAACCTCGGCGCCCGACCCCGGTTGAGCCTGCAGACAGCTAGGCAAGGGGTGACGCATCATGGCCGACCACTGCGGCAGCCGGCTCTTTAGGGTCGTGATCACGGGCGCTTCCGCAGGCGTCGGACGCGCCGTGGCCGAGGAATTTGCGGCTCAGGGCTGGCACGTCGGCCTGATCGCGCGCGGCAGGGCCGGTCTCGAGGGGGCGCGCGCCGCGGTCGAGCGGCGCGGCGGCGTGGCGTTGACGATCGCCGCCGACGTGGCCGATGCCCAGGCGGTCGACCGGGCAGCTGAAGAGGTCGTCGCGGCCTGGGGCGGGATCGACATCTGGATCAACGCAGCGATGGCGACGGTCCTTGCGCCGTCGCGCGAGGTGACGCCCGAGGAGTTCCGCAGGGTGACCGAGGTCACCTATCTGGGACAGGTATTCGGCACGATGGCCGCGGTCAGGCAGATGTCGCGGCAGGGGCACGGCACGATCGTCAGCATCGGGTCGGCGTTGGCCTATCGCGGCATCCCGCTGCAGGCGCCCTATTGCGCCGCGAAGTTTGCGGTGCGCGGCTTTCTGGATTCGCTGCGGGCGGAGCTGCTTCACGATGGCAGCCCGCTGCGCGTGACCGAGGTGCACCTTCCAGCCGTAGACACGCCGCAGTTCGATTGGGCGCGTAACAAGATGCCCCATCGGCCGCAGCCCGTGCCGCCGATCTACAGCCCGCAGGCGATCGCCGTCGAGGTCTATCGTGCCGCCATGGAAGCGCCGCGAGAGGTCTGGCTGGCCGGTTCGGCCGTCAAGGCGATCCTGGGCGATGCCGCCGCGCCGACCGTGGTCGACCGCGTTCTGGCGGGGCAGGCCTATTCGGGTCAGCAAACGGATCAGGCAGCCGAGAGCCGGCGTGACAACCTGTTCGACCCTGTCGATGACCTGCAGGATCACGGCGCGAATGGCCGCTTTGGCGACCGGGCCAGAACCAGGGTTCGCAGCATCCGGCCGGCCCGCCTGCGCGCCGGCGCTGCTGCTGTCGCCGTCGGGCTGGTTGCGGGCGGCGTGATCGCGCTGCTGAAGTCCGACACGCGCGAAGGGCGGTTCCGGGGCTGATCGGACTTTTCAAGCGCAAACACGCGCTATCGATCCAGGTTCAACGCATGCAACAGCAACGTTCGCTGGATATCGTCAGCATAGCGCGCTTCCTGATGGAAGTGGCACCAAGGCTTCATATCGGGACAGCCGACTCCTGCCACTGTCAAAGATCACAGCTGGGCAAAGCCGCAAGCTGTGGCGCCGTCACTTGTCGTCGGACGGGCCCGTCGCATCTCCACCGGTCCGGCCCGCCAATGCCTGGTCGAGCTTCTGCGCCAGTTCCTGCAGGCGCGGCGGGATCGGCCTACTGCGCAACTGGTCCCGCAGCTCGGCCATGAGGCCATCGAGTTCGGGATGCGGCTGGTCGTTCTGAGGGTCCGAGGTCATGATGTCGATTCTGAACGGGCAACGGGTGGGATAACGCCCGGACACAATATATCACCCGCATGGCGGATGCAGGTAATTTCGGACCGCAGATGGCCCCTGTGTCCCATTTCACACAGGGCGGCCCGGCGACATCAGTGCATGTGTAGCTTGCCGCGCTCCATGTATTCCTTTTCCAGCAGCGACATCAGCCAGCGCTGCAGGTCTTCGGGGCGGCCACCCTTCTCGGCTTCGGCGATGGCGCTGAGCAGCACGGCCTCGACCATACGTTCGGCCGCGTCGCTGTCGCGGATGATGACGCGAGCGCGATCCAGCACCTGCATCACGACGGCCTCCATGTCATCCCCGCAATGCCGCTGGCCCAGATCGTGGTCGCGATGAAGGCTGTCCAGAAGCGGCATGGCGTTGCTGGGCTTCGAATAGATGCGGTGCCCGTGGAAGCGATGGGGAATGTGGCGACGGTCATAGGCGGTCAGGAAGACGAACGGGATGCCGCTGTTGATCAAGGTGTCGGCGACCGGAAAGGTCGTGCCGTCGTGGACCCGGACGTCCAGGATCGCCGCCTGCACGCTGTCCAGCCGTTCGATGGCGTCGCTGGCATCGGCGAAGGGACCGACGACCTCGTCCCCGCGGGCGCGGATTTCGTTGGCCAGCTTCTGGGCCGCAAGGAAATCATCTTCGATCACAAGGATTTTCAGTACCTGTTCCGTCATAACCGTTCCCACCCCGCAGTGAGCATGCCCATACGCCCTGTCCGCTCCAGAAGTGTTAATCAACTGTTGGCCGATTGCCAGTTAACTTCCAGCAACTGGCGAGACCGGGGCAAGCACCTGCCGCCCGTGATATGCGACCCGCACCTAGCCGCCAGTGATCGTCGTCGCCGCGCCAGTGGCCGCGCGCAGCCATAGCGTCCCGAAGGCCGGCAGGTCGACCGTCAGTGCGCCGTCATCCGACAGGTCGAACTTGCCGCCGCCCGAAAAGCACGACAGCCCATTCCATCCTTCGGTGCCGTCGATCCGGCACGAGGTCTTGCAGCGCGTCTCGCCCAGATTGTGCAGCAGCAGGACCGTCCTGCCGCCCCAGTCATAGCGCAACCCAAAGATCTGCGCCTTGGGGATGGGGATAAAGCTGCTCTGGCCGAAGGCAATCTCGGGCGTCTCGCGGCGGCGACGGATCAGGCGCTGCATCCAGTTCAGAAGCGAATCCTGGTCGCGATCCTCCGCGGCCACGCTGACCTCGGAGGGGCCCCAGCCCTTGGCGCTGACGACGGGTCGTCGCAGCCGGTCGGGCGGCGCGGTCGAAAAACCGGCCGAGGGGGCGTCGGACCACTGCATTGGGGCGCGCACGCTCAGCCGACCGGGGATGTCGAGGTTCTCGGCCATGCCGATCTCCTCTCCGTAAAACAGGACCGGCGCGCCGGGCAGTGCGAAGACAAGGCTGTAGAGCATGCGGATGCGCGCCTGGTTGCCATCCAGCATGGTCGGGATGCGACGGCGCAGGCCGCGGCCGAAAAGCTGCATGTCCTCACGCGGGCCGAAGGCCTTGAAGACCTCATGCCGCTCGGCCTCTGTCAGCTTGTCCAGCGACCATTCGTCGTGGTTGCGCGCGAAATGCGCCCAGGCATCGTCGGGATGAAGGCTGGGCATCGACCGCAGGCAATGGACCAGCGGCCCCGCATCCTGCCGGACCAGCGCCAGCGCCAGCGCCTGGTTCATGTTGAAATCCAGGCACATGTTCAGCTCGCTGCTTCCCTGGCCATAGAAGCGGCGCACTTCCTCGTAGGGCAGGTTCACCTCGCCCATCAGGACCGCATCGCCCTGCCTGCGCGAGATGAAACTGCGCAGGTCGGCCAGCCAGTCGTGCGGGTCCAGCGTCATGGGCGACGCGATGCCCTTGGTTTCCAGCAGGAAAGGCACCGCATCGACGCGGAAACCGGCCAGGCCGATCTGCAGCCAGAAGCCGGTGATCTTGCGGATCTCCTCGCGGACGCGAGGATTGCTGATGTTCAGATCGGGCTGATGTGCATAGAAGCGGTGCAGATAATACTGGCCCGTTGGCTCGTGCCATTCCCAGTTGCTGTCCTCGGCATCCGGGAAGACCACCCCGGTCGGCCCTTGGTCAGGGATCTTGTCCCGCCAGACATACCAGTCGCGCCGGGGCGAGTTGCGGTCCGAACAGGCCTCCTGGAACCATGGGTGCTGGTTTGAGGTGTGGTTCACCACCAGGTCAGCGATGACGCGGATACCGCGGTCGGCGGCAGTGCGGACGAACTCGACGAAGTCGCCCATGCTGCCAAGCCGTGGGTCGATGCTGTAATAGTCGACGATGTCATAGCCGTCGTCATGGTTTGGCGTCGGATAGAAGGGCATTAGCCAGATACAGGTCACTCCAAGTGCGGCCAGGTGGTCGATGCGTTGCGACAGGCCGCGGAAATCGCCCACGCCGTCGCCGTCGCTGTCCTGGAAGGTCTCGACATCCAGGCAATAGAAGACCGCGTTCTTCCACCAGACATCGCTGGTCCGGCTCATGTCCATGTCGTGCTGCCCATGTATCCGCCTGAACTGTGCCCGAAGGGCGTCAGCGGGCACAACGCGCGCCCGGCCATGGGGGTTCACGCCGTCAGGGGGCGCAGGCGGAAGAGATCGACGAAATCTTGCGCTGCCGCCGCATCGCCCTCGACCCTGATCGAGGTCATCGCAGCCAAAGGGACGCTGCCGTAGACGGCGGCCGCCAGAGCGTTCCCTGTGCCGTGAAGGACGAAGGGGGCCTCGGGGCGCTCGACCGCCACGGTCGTCGGGCCGGTCGCCTGGAGCCGCATCTCGAAGGCTTCGGTTCCGAAGTCGAAGCCGGCCTGCGCAGGGCTCGTGCCATGTCCCCCGCCGGTCACGCCCATCGAGATCATCAGCGCCGACGGGCTGATGAAGCGCGAAGGATCGTGCCCCGGAACCGTCAGCGCCCAACGGCACAGAGCCTGCAGCACCGGCAGCAGCCCCTGACCTGCGGGCGTCAGCGCATAGATCCCCAGCCGGCGGTCGTGCGAAAGGATCCCCGCCGCCTGAAGCTGGGCCAGCCGACCGTTCAGGACACTGGCCGAGATGCCCGGAAGCCCGGCCCGCAGCATCCCGAACCGCTTGGGCGCGAAGATCAGTTCCCGCACGACCATCAGCGCCCAACGGTCGCCGACCAGGTTCAGCGCGTGGGCCGCCAGGCAACCTTCGTCATAGCGGATGGGCGGGGGCTTGCCGTAGATGGTCATGTTTTCGGAGTATCAGTTGCCTTTTCCTACTGCAAGGCGCAGCCTTCCCTGACGGGGCGAGTGATCAGGAGGAATCGTCATGACGTATTATACCGGCTGCATTGCCGCCGTGCCCACGGCGAACAAGGACCGCTATCGGCAGCATGTCATCGACTGCTGGGCGATCTTCCGGCGTCACGGCGCCACCCGGATGGTCGAGGCCTGGGGCGCAGACATCAAGCGAGGGAAGATCAACGACCTCTATGGCGCGGTCGAGGCCAAGGATGACGAGGCGGTCGTCTTCTCATGGTTGGAATGGCCCGACAGGACCGCCGCGGACGCTGCATGGCAGAACATGCAGGGTGACAAGGCCATGGCCCAGCTTGCTATGCCCTATGACGGCAGCCGCATGATCTATGGCGGGGTCGAGCCTGTCCTGACGGCGGGGACGGACAGAAATGCGGGCTATATTCAGGGCTTCGTCCTGGCGGTGCCGAACGGCAATCGCGACGCCTATGTCGCGATGGCCCGTCAGGCCTGGGAGGAAATGTTTCGCCCCAAGGGCTGCCTCGGCAACTTCGAGACTTGGGGCGTCGACGTGCCGCACGGCAAGCGCACCGATTTCCACCGCGCCGTCAAGGCCGAGGACGGCGAGATGCCCGTCTTCAGCTGGACCGCCTGGCCCGACCGAAAGACCTGTGACGTGGCGAGCCGCGCCATGGAGGCCGAGATGGAGGGGCAGGACTTCCCCGAAATGCCCTTTGATGGAAAGCGGATGATCTGGGGCGGCTTCGACGTCATGTTTGATTCGGCCAGGAATTAGCCGCGGCGGCCGCGCACGGACTTGACGATTGCCGATCCGAACAGCAGCGCCGCCATCGACAGGTCTGCCCCTGCGGTCGTTGCGGGGCGTTTGGTGTCGGGCTTGCCATGACGCTTTGTCGCAGGGTGCAGACCGCCGGTCTCTGGTCGGTCGCCGGGCGGGGTGTCCGCCTTGACCGCGTCGCGTGCGCCCATCGGCAGGGGGGCGCCCGTCGTGGTGTCACGCGGGGTCTGCTGCTCGGTTTCGGCGTTCAGTTCCGCACCGGCCAGCACCACGAAGGCCGAAAGCCACAACCAGGTCAGCAGGATGATGACGCCGCCGATCGCCCCGTAGGTCTCGGTATAGGACCCGAAGTTCCGGACATAGATCGAGAAGGCGACCGTCCCCAAGATCCACAGGACTGTCGCGGCCACCGCCCCCACGCTGACCCACCGCCATTTCGGATCTGCGCGCGACGGGGCGAAGCGATAGATGCCTGCCAGCGCCAGCATGACAAGGACGGCCATCACCGGCCACTTGAGCCAGCCGACAGCCGTGGCCGCCGGTTCGGGCAGATGGCCAAGCGCGGCCAGCGACGGCAGCAGGACCACCAGCCCCAGACCCACGATCAGCCCCAGGATCAGGCACAGCGTGATCAGGAATGCCGTCAGATACAGCCGGACGGTGCCGCGACGCTCTTGTTCATCATAGGCGATGTTCAGTCCCTCGATCAGGGTCATGACCCCCTTCATGGCGCCATAGAGCGTGATCAGCAGGCCGAACACCGCGACGATACCGGTGCCGGTCTGGTCGCCGCCAGCGACCTTGTCCACCTGGTCCTGCAGGATCGACGCGGCGTCCTCGGGCAGCATGGCCACGACGGTCTGCAGCTGTGATGCGATCTGTGCCGGGTCGAAAACCAGTCCGGCGATCGAGATCAGAGCCGCAATCGCCGGGAAGACCGACAGCAGACCATAGAACGCCACCCCCGCCGCCACGACCGAGATGTGATCCGCCGTGATCTCGTCCTTGACGCGGAACAGGATCTGCTTCCATCCGCGGGAAGATACTTCGCCGGGGGACCGGGCATCATCGCCGGCGGTCGCGTTCTGATGTTTCTGTCCTGTCACGTGCCGGTCTCCTGTCGGTGCCCATCATCCACGGGCCGGTAACGGGATCGACACCGGCTTTGTTCCGGCCTGCCCCAACAAGGGCGTCTTGCCATGCAGCGGATCGAACCAGTCGGGCCATTCGCGCGTTGTGCGGTTCGCATGCCAGTCGGCCGGGATGTGCGGTACGCTCCCGGTCCCACCGACTTCAGAAGGAGGCGCCTCCATGACAGACCGCAGCGATGACGCCATGCGTCCGGCCGGAACGACGAACCGTGTGCTGACCAACCGACAAGGACACCCAGTGTCCAACAATCAGTCGCAGCGAACCGTCGGCAGTCGCGGTCCCGCCACACTGGAGAACTATCAGTTCCTCGAAAAGATTTCCCATTTCGACCGCGAGCGGATCCCCGAACGTGTCGTCCACGCCCGCGGATTTGTCTGCTATGGCGAGTTCGAGGCGACGGGCATGATCGGCGACGAACCCGCCAGCACCTATACCCGCGCCAAGCTGTTCCAGGACAAGGGCAAGAAGACGCCGCTGGCGATCCGCTTTTCCACCGTGATCGGCGGCCGCGACAGTTCCGAGGCCGCGCGCGATCCGCGCGGCTTTGCCGTCAAGTTCTATACCGAGGACGGCAACTGGGACCTGGTCGGCAACAACTTGGCTGTGTTCTTCATTCGTGACGCGATCAAGTTCCCCGACGTGATCCATTCACTCAAGCCCGATCCGGTGACCTTCCGGCAAGAGCCGAACCGCATCTTCGACTTCATGAGCCAGACGCCCGAGTCGATGCACATGCTGACGCACCTGTTCAGCCCCCGCGGCATCCCGGCCAGCTATCGCCACATGGAGGGGTTCGGCGTGAACACCTACAAGATGGTGAACGCCAAGGGAGACACGGTCCTGGTCAAGTATCACTTCCACCCCCGCCAAGGCGTCGCCAGCCTGACCGCGGCCGAGGCCGAGAAGGTGCAAGGCAAGGATCTGGGGTCGGCGTCCAAGGACCTGTTCACAGCGATCGAGATGGGTAACTTCCCGCAGTGGGATATGTATGTCCAGATCATGGAGGATCATGACCATCCCGAACTGGACTGGGACCCGCTGGACGACACCAAGATCTGGCCCGAAAAGGACTTCCCGCTGCGCCACGTCGGCACGATGACGCTGAACCGCAACGTCGAGGACTTCTTCAACGAGAACGAGCAGATCGCCATGGGTACCGGCGTGCTGGTCGACGGGCTGGATTTCTCGGATGACAAGATGCTGGTCGGTCGGACGTTCTCCTATTCCGACACGCAGCGCCATCGCGTCGGGACGAACTATCTGCAGCTGCCGGTGAACCAGCCGCGCGCGGCGGTCTCGACCAACCAGTCGGGCGGGCAGATGTCCTATTACCGCGACATGGCGCCGGGGCAGAACCCTTCGGTGAACTACGAGCCCTCGATCCACAACGGGCTGCGCGAGGCCGAGCGCCAGCCGAACAACCCGCCCGAGATCACCGGCCGCCTGACCCGCAGCGTGCTGGAGCGCCGCAACGACTATGTCCAGGCGCGCGGCCGGTATTGCACGATGATGGAGTGGGAGCGCGACGACCTGGTTGCCACGCTGACCGACCTTCTGTCGCAATGCGAACGTGACGTTCAGGAACGCATGGTCTGGCACCTGCTGATGGTTCACGACGATTATGGCACCCGCGTCGGGCAGGGCATTGGGGTCAGCTCCGAGGACGTCAGCGCCATGGCGCCGCTGGAAGGCCAGGTGCTGACCGACGACGACCAGTCGCGGCTGGAGAAGCTGGGCCGGAACGGCGACACCATCGATCCAGCGGTCTGGGGCCAGTGGACCAGCTCGGTCGAGAACCGCCAGGCGCGGGCCGAGGATGTGCTGGCGGGCTCGCTGCCCGAAACGCACCGCATGGCGGCGCAATAGCGCCGTCAGCGGACGGCGGAGTCCAGCCAGCGCGCCCAATCGGGGGCGTCGGCCGGCAGCGCCGTCCGCCCCTGGCTTGCCTCTGATGCGATGGCCGCGGCGGGGTCTGCGGGTGCGGAAGGCCAGGCAGCGCCGGCTTCAGGCATTACGGGACATGCGACGAGCCTCTCGACTGGTCGTGCGCCCTGCGCCGCGTTGCGCCGTCGGCGGTCCTGCAGACTGGCGAACAGCCGGCCCAGCATGGCTGGATCGACCATCCGTGGCGCAACGCGCGTGAGATGGCGTCCCTTGATGTCGCTGACCAGACGCTCGTATCGCAGGGCGCGGCGCAGGTAGCGATCTACCGCTGCAGCGGCCTTCCCCGCCGCGGGATCCTCCATCCGAGGCAGGGCGCGGTGCGCGGCCAGCATCGCCGCCATCCGGTCCACCGACAGACGATGAGAAATCGACGATGCATGCCGCCGATAGGCATAGAGGGGGTCCGGCAACAGCAGATAGCACGCGCCCCCAAGCAGGATGCGCAGGATCAGGTCGTAATCTTCGCCGATCTGCAGGCGGCCGTCGTAACGGTGCGACCCAAGAGCCCGGCGCGAGATCAGCGGCTTGAGGTATCCCAGGCCCGGCACCCGCGGATCGCCGCTGTTGGCACGCAGGAACAGCGCCGTGTCGATCATCCGCGGCTTCGTCATGGCAAGCGGCTGCAGCAGCGTCCGGCCGCCCTGCGCCTCTGGCGCGCCGAAATGAACCAGATCGTCGGCCACAAGATCCGCCCCGTGCCCCTGCGCAGCCGTCAGTAACCGCGCAATGCGCCGTGGGTGGATCAGGTCGTCGCTGTCGACGATGGCGATCCAGTCGCCGGCCGCCGCATCGAGGGCGCGGTTACGGGTCGCCGCCGGTCCCTGGTTCCGGTCCGACGCCAGCACCCGCACCCGCTCATCGTTCTGCGCCATCCCCCGTGCGATGGCGACGCTGTCGTCGTCAGAGGCGTCGTCAGCGACGATCAGCTCGATTCGGTCATGCGTCTGGTCAAGGACCGACTGCATCGCCCGCTTCAGGTAGGCAGCGCCCCGAAAGTTCGCCATGACGACGCTGACAAGCGCATTTTCCGGCGACCCGGCAGCAGTTGCCTCGGTTCGCGCCAGAGGTGCCTCGTTTTCCATGCCGATCGAAGCGCCCCGCGGTTGACCCCAGTATCCGCGACTCTCATAACCGTCTGGGAACGGTGCGACAACCGCCGACATCCGCCAGCCATTGCGAGGAAAAACCATGCCGAAGATGACGCAGACCCTGGGCCATGCGGCCTGTCTTGCCGGCGCGATTGCCATCGCCGCATCCGTGGCCCTGCCGGCGCTGGCGCAGGACAAGCCGATGCTGCAGGGGTTCCGGGACGACTTCACCGCCCCGATGCTGAACACCAAGCGGTGGTATGTCTCTCACGGCTGGACCAACGGCAAGCACCAGGATTGTGAATGGTCCAAGAAGGCCGTGGCCGTGAAGGACGGTTTCCTGCACCTGTCGCACATCCCGGCCGAGGGTGACGACCTGCCGCTCTGCGGCGAGATCCAGACCCATGCCTTCCTGAAATACGGCACCATCGAGGCCAGGATCAGCGCCCCGCGGGCGTCGGGGTTGAATGCATCGGTCTTCACCTATACCGGACCGACCTTCAAGGCGCCCCATGACGAGATAGACGTTGAGGTTCTGACCCGCGACACGTCCGAAATCACCTTCAACACCTTCGTGTCCGGCAAGATGGCCAACGGCGAGGTGGTGCCCGTCGATCCGCCCATCGACGAGGAGTTCCACACCATCGCGATGAAGTGGGAACCCGACCGCATTATCTGGTATCTGGACGGGGAAGAGGTGCACCGCACAGCGGAAGGCTCACCGCTGCCCGAAAATCCGCAGAAGATCTACATGTCGTTCTGGAGCACGACGATGCTGACCGAATGGATGGGAGAGCAGGGGCCGCGAGAAGGGCCGCTCGACTATCGCGTCGATTGGCTGGCCTATACGCCGCCAGATCAGGATTGTCTCTTCGAAGGCTCGGTGACGTGCTGACGGGATTGCCGGTCCATGCAGATATGCGGCGTCAACGGCCGGCACGCAGGGGGCTGCAGCTGACATGGTCGCCAGACGTGCTGGCCGCCACCGTCGCGATCGGGGCGTTGGCGCTGGTGCCGCTTCTGGAATCGCTGTCGGCGCTTGCCTTCCTGGCCGCCGGCATGTGGTTGATCGTGACCGGTCCCGACCGCATGCTGCGGGTGATCCGTCAAGAATGGCTGGTCGTCCTGATGGCGGTATGGTGCCTCAGTTCTTTCACTTGGTCCGACTATCCCGCACTGACCATCCGGTACGGTCTGCAGCTGTTCCTGACGATCCTGATCGTGATCGCGATCTGCGACCGGATCCCGGTGCGCATCCTGACCAAAATTGTGCTGGCGACGCATCTTGTCGCAGGCGTCCTCAGCCTCGCCTCGGGCCGCGCGCGGGAAGTGGGCGGGTTTCTGGGCATCTATGGCAGCAAGAACGCCCTCTCTGCAGCGATGGGCCTGCTGTTCCTGGTATCGTTCGCGGTCCTTCTGGACCGCCGCATGTCCTGGCTGTGGCGCGGTCTGGGCGTGGTCGGCAGCATTCTGGGACTGATGCTTCTGGTCATGGGCCAGTCCACAGGCGCGCTGGCTGCCGTGGTCGCGGCCGTCCTGGCGGTGGGTCCGATCCTGTTGCTGCAGCGCCTCAATGCCCCGACGCGCGTGATCGTGGTCGTGCTGTCGGTCGTGCTGACGGCCTCGGTTGTGGTGATGCTGTCGACAATGATCGACACGCTGGCGCTGATGTTCCTTGACGCGACGGGAAAGGACGTCACGCTGACCGGGCGAACCGACTTGTGGCGCATTGCCTTCGGGGAGATCGTCAATCGTCCATTCCTTGGGGCAGGCTTTCAGGCAGTCTGGGTCCATGGCAACCCCTTGGCCGAGGATCTGTGGCAAGAGTTCGGCATCAAGGGGCGGTCCGGCTTCCACTTCCACAACACGCTGATCTCGAACGCGGTCGAGATTGGGCTGATCGGCGCCATCCTTCAGGCATCCATCTTCTTCATGGGGTTGTGGTACAGCCTCAAATGGACGATCGGCAGCCATTCCGGCCCATCGCTGTTCCTGGCGCTGTTCATGGTTCGGCAGTTGATGTCGATGGGCGTGGAGGTCGTCTTCTTCTTCCAGTTCGACATCCTGACTCTGCTGACCATCGCCGCGCTCTACTATGGGCGCAACTTCAGCCTGTCGCAGCGGGCCTGACCCGGGGCGCCATAGCGTTCCCTAGCGGCGATTGCCGGCCGGATCTGCGGATGGAACCTTGTCCCACCGGCGGCCCGGCTTCCCGGCCCCCTGCCGCGCCGATCGACCGGCATGGCGTCGCGCCATGTCACGTTTTGACCAGCTGGCCTGCAGTGCCACATAGGCGACGACCAGCACCTGCGCCACGACCAGCAGGATCGCAAGCTGCATGAGGATGGTCCAAAATGTCAGCCCGTCGGAAATACCCAGCAGTAGAATGAGAATCGAGGCCGCACCGATCGCGACAAGATATAGTAATACGAACATCAGTCTCCATCCCTTCACCCACCGATTGTATAGGGGTGAAGGGTTGCGGAAAAGAAATTTCGGCAATGGCGGAAAATTGCCGATATGACTGTGTCAGTTTCGTCCTCTGGGTGAGGAGACCAGCATCGTCTCGACCGAGCCGGGAACCAGGAACGATTTCAGGCGCCGCGGGATCATGCGGTCGTAGACCACCCCAAGGCAGTAGGCTTCGAGCTGCGGATAGTTGGTCAGCACGGTTTCGACCATGTCGCGCGGCGTCTTGCCCCATTCGGCGACAATGACGAACCCCTGCAGTTCCTGCAGGATGGCCAGTCCCTGCGCG
Organism: Pseudomonadota bacterium; assembly: GCA_036338635.1. Lineage (GTDB taxonomy): Bacteria > Pseudomonadota > Alphaproteobacteria > Rhodobacterales > Rhodobacteraceae > Paracoccus. The sequence goes on from JAYZBS010000009.1 coordinate 33,103, forward strand.
CCTGGATAAAGTGGCGGGACGTCCAGCAGCACATGTCCGAACTCGTCGCCGACCTGGTCCAGGATCCTGCGCAGGGTCCGCGCGACGGTCAGGTCGTCCACGGCCTCGTTGCTGCCGATCCCGGCAGGCAGAACCGTCAGATGGCTGTGCTTCACGTCATAGAGGTGCGAGCGCCAGTCCGAGGAATCTCCCGCCAGGTCGGTCAGGCCTTTCTTCTCGCCCAGGCCCACCAGCTTGGTCAGCTGCCGGTCGCGGCGGTCGCTGTCGATCAGCAGCACCCGCCGCCCCGAGGAGGCGGCCGTCTGCCCTGCCAGGTTCAGCGTGACCATCGCGCGGCCGTCGTAGCGGTGGAACGAGGTCATCCCCGTCACCGGAAGCGACCCGCTGCGGCTGCTGGCGGCCAGGCGGACATGTCGCAGCGTCTCGGCATAGAGCGAGTCGGGATGCGACAGGACCGGAATTGCGATATACGGTATCTCGGGCCGGGCCACGGCTGGCAAGTTCGCCCTGCTGGTGGCACTGGGCGTATGCGTCAGCCGCAGCCGCTGCGGGGCGGACCGGCGCGGACGGCCCAACACCGGCAGGTGACCCAGGAAGCGCAGGCCCGACCGGTCCGTCACGTCGCTTGCGGTCCGCATCGACCGGTCGCGCGCCTCGCGCAGCGCGGCCCGGGCCAAGCCGATGAACAGGCCCAGAAGGCCCGCGGCGACGGCCGTGCGGGTCGTCGCCGGCCCCGAGGGATTGTTGGGCACCTGCGCATAGGACAGAACGCGCACGTTCGATACCGGGAAGGACTGCTGCTGCTCGAATTCCTGCGATCGGGTCAGCGTGGCCTGATAGAGGCTCGACAGCGTCTCGGCCTCTTGCTGGAGCGAGCGCAGGCGGACCAGCGCCGCGGCCTGGCCGGCATTCGTCTCGGTCACCTCGTCAAGACTGCGCCTCAGGGCGTTGACACGTTCTTCGGCCACGGCCAGTTCGGTCTCGGCCTCCTGACGGCGGGCCTGCAGCTCGATGAACAGACGCTCAGCGGCGCTGCTCAGCGTCTCCCGCAGGCCGGCGACCTGTGGATGATCTGGTCCCGAGCTGGCAATCAGCTGCTGAAGCCTGGCCTGCACGTCGTTATACGTGTCGAGACGCGTGCGCAGTGAATCCGACACCGCTCCGCCGATGCTGAGCGAGCTTCCCGCCTGAAGCCCCTCGACCCCGCCAGCAACGGCATCGTCATAGATGTCAAGGATCGCCTGCGCGCGGGCACGTTCGCTGATTGCCTCGGTCAGGCTGGCGTTCAGCTCTCCCTGCGCCTGCTCGCCCAGAAGCACCCCGGTCGAGGACATGGCCAGTTGGTTTTCGGTCGCGTACTGCTCGGCCGCGTCCGCGGCGGCCTGAGCCTGGGTCCGAAGCTCGTCCAGGCGTTCGCGCATCCAGTCGTTCGTCTCGCCGACGGCCGAGGCGTTCGAGGTCAGGATGTCACGCGCGTAGGCATCGGCATAGGCATTGGCGACCGTCGCCGCATAGACTGGATCGTGCGAGGCATAGTTCACCGACACCCCGCTGCTGCGACCGATGCGGGAAATGGTGATCCCGCGCTGCAGCAGCCAGGTGGCGCGGCGGGTCGTCGGATCGTTGCCGTCGCCGGTCGCATCGGCGCCGGCCTCGGCGCCCACGGTCGTGGGCGCAGGCGGGGCAGGGGTCACCAGAAGCGTCACCTTGTCGATCAGCCATGTGACCGGCAGGAACAGTGTCTTCAGAACGCTGTCGAGGGCTGTCGAGATCGGCGATTCAGGCGGCGCCAGGAAGGCCGGATCCTGGCTCAGGCCGGTCATGTCCAGCACGTCGTGGGCCAGCTTGTCGGAGGACATCACCACGCGCGCATTCTCGATCGTGTCCTCGGGGACGGGGCGGCCGTCGATGCCGCCGACCTGTCGGATCGAGTTGTTCATCGTCCCATCCAGAATCAGCGTCGCCGAGGCGTTGTAGACGTCCGGCTTGGCGATGGCATAGACCAGCCCCAGGCAGCCCAGCAGGACGGCAGGCAGCAGGATGGTCGTTTTCTGCCGCCGCAGCGCCGTCAGCATCCAGCGCAGCTCGATGGTCTGTGTGGGTGGCGCGGGCGTCGCGTCCGGTGAGAGGGGCTGGATATAGGGTCTGAGTTCGCGGGTCATCGGTTTCCTTTCGAACTGCCGGGCAGTCCGGGCAAGGTTCCATACTGTTCAACGGGGCGCGCCCCCGCCAGATGCAGAGTCGCCCCTGCATGCAGCGCGGCGCGCATCAATTGCGGGTTGCGGCGGGCAGGATCGGCGGCGCGGGCCGCCGCCATGGCGCAGCAGGCCACCGCCTTGGCCGCCGCCAGCGCGGCGGCGCGGGCGCGGCCTGCAGGTCCCCGGCCGCGTGCGATGATGCTGGCATGGGTCTGTCCCATCCGATAGCGGCGACGCAGCAGCCATGGCAGCGTCGCGCGGGCCGCGGGCACCGCCTCGTCGATGATCGCCAGTGGTGCAAAGGCAATGCGCCCGCCGGCCGCAAGGAAGTCGGCGAACCAGGCCGTATCCTCGCCGCCACTGCGGCCGCGCTGCGGATCGAAACGCAGCCCGCGCCAGGCCGGATCCGCGATGTCGATCATGTTGTTACCGGTATAGCCCGCGCGGATCCGCCCGTCGGCGCCCATGACAGGCCGGTTGTCATGCGCGCGGGCGCGCACCATCCAGGCAGGCGCCTGCGGCGGATAGGCCGCGTTGACAGGACCCAGCACGGCGCCTGCGGGATCGGCCCTCCAGGCGGCGATCAGTTCGCGCAGCCATTCCGGCCGCGCCGTCTGGTCATCGTCCAGATAGATGAACAGCCGCGCGCCAAGCGTCTCGGCATGATCCAGCAGCGCGTTGCGCGCGATCGAGATGTTCCCGGCCGGTGCGTGCAGATAGTCGATCTGCAGCGCGTGGTCCCGCGCCACTCGCGCCACTAGATCTCTTGCAGAAGGTGCATCGTCGTTGTCGGCAACAGCGACCCTCACCTCCATCCCGCAGGGTTGCAGATTGCGCAGCGAAGCCAGCGTGTCTGCAAGCTCGGGCCGGCGGAAGGTGCAGATGCCGATCAGGATGAAGTCCTCAGCCATGACGCAGCCTGCCTTCGGAGGGTCGGCGCCCGGCCAGCCATTCGCGCCAGAACCCGACCGACCAGGCCAGGTGCATCGCGCCGGCGAAGAAGCCAGCGGGAAGGCCCGTCAGGCTGCGCTCGGCCAGGGCGATGGCGATGCCGCCGGCAAGGCAGATCGCCACCCAGCCCAGCAGCGGCAGGGTGAAGATCCATGCGAACGGGGCCAGCACCGCCAGCGCCAGCGCCGGAGCCAGCAGGGCCACCACCGCTTGCCGCATGCCAGGCCGGGCACCGTGCTTCGACAGGTTGCGCCGCCGTCCACGGCCGAAGGCCTGGTACTGGCGCATCAGCGGCGCCAGGCTGCTGCGGGGTACATAGACAAGCCTCGTGCGCCCCGTCAGCCAGATGCGAAAGCCCGCTTGCCGCAGACGGTGATCCAGTTCGGCATCCTCATTGTGACTGAAAGCTTCGTCATAGCCGCCGACGGCGCGGAAGGCGCTGATCCGCATAAGGGCGTGGTGCCCGTGATCGACCCAGGCTCCCCTGCCCGCAAGCCGGTGGGCCGAGCCGCCATTCCCCAGTCGAGAGTTCTGCGCCGCCGCGATGGCCTTTTGCCAGAACCCATCGCCCCGCGCATCCATTGACACGACAACACTGTCGGCCCCGGTCGCGGCCGCCTCGGCCAGCAGGGCGTCCGCGAAGTCCTGTGGGTAGTGGCTATGGGCGTCCATGCGCAGAAGCCATTCCGCCTGGTCCCCGAACTGCGCCACGGCAAGGTTGACGGCAGCCGATTGCAGGCGCCCGGGATTATCGATCAGCCGGATGCGCGCATCCTGGACGGCCGCACGGCGCACGATGTCGCGCGTGGCATCGGTCGAGCCGCCGTCGGCGACCACGATCATGGCCTGTCCAGCCGCCGGAAAGCCACAGACGCTGGCCAGCACGTCGGCGATATGCGCGGCCTCGTTCAGGGTCGGGATGACGATCAGCAGCCGGGTCATGCCGCCTCCTCGGCCGGAAATGCGGCGGTGCCGCAGATGGCGCGGGTCAGCGTGCCGCATTCGGCCCTGTCCATGTGAAGCCGGTCCTTCGGGATCACCGCCAGCGCGTGGCGGAACCGCGCCAGGTCCTGCGGGCCGAGGCCGGACAGGGTGGCGCGGATGGCGCCGTCGTCGGTCGAGGGCAGGACAGGGCCGCAGTTCCACGTCTGCACCCGCCGCGCGACCTCGGTTCCGTTTAGCACGACGGGCACGGCACCGTTCAGACAGCCCTCGTAGAGCCTGTTCGGCAGCAGCCAATCGGAATTCTGCCCGGCCTGATAGCGGTCGATCAGCCAGGCCAGATCGACCTCCCCATAGATTTGGGGGAGGTCGCCGGGCCAGCTGTAGGGGCCATGGAACTCCATGTCGGGGTTGGCCGCGATGACGTCATGAAAACCCGGCAGCACGTCCAGCGCCGGCTTGCCACGCAGGATGGCCTTGAAGCGCCCGGGTTCTGCCCGCGTCAGCCGGTCCAGCGCTTCGAGTGAAAAGCGGCAGCGCAGCATCCCGAACCACCCGATGACCAGCGGCCCCCCAGACCGCGCGGCCGGGGCCGGGGACCGGGGCATGGCATCGGCAAAAGGCTTGTTCTCGACCAGCAGGGACGGAATCCGCGGCTGGCCAAAATCGTCCCGGTAGCGTGTCAGGAAGGCAGGCGACGACACGACGACAAGCGATGCACGGCGCATCAGCGCCGCCTCGACCTTGCGGATGGCCAGAGACTTCGCGCCGGAACCCACGACCATCGCATGGATGTCCAGAAGCTCGTAGACGAGGCGCAAGGGGCGGCGGCGCTGAAGCGCGGCCCCCAGCATCAGCATTTCGAGGTTACGCGCCAGGACGACCTCGGGGCCGTTGGGCGGCGGCACCAGCCGCGCGATCCTTGGTAATGCGGCGGCCACTGCTGCAAGCCGCTGGACCATGCGGCCGTTCGCCGTGCGACCCAGTATTATGGCAGGTTGGGGCAGGGGACCGTCGCCGCGGCGGAAGCCGGCCACACGGACCTGCGCGCCTCCGCGCGTCAACATCTCGACCCTGCGCCAGATCGAGGGGTCGTCCAGATCATGCGCAAGATAGGTTACAAGCACCTGTCCGCATCTCCCTAGTCAAAAACTTACCACCGGCCCCCGGAACGAAAGGGGACGGCTGTCACCATTTGCACAGCTGTGTAACAGGCCGATCAACGTGTTTCTTACCCTGTCGCGGAACAAACGTCCACTAAAGGTCTCAGAACATGCTTACCGCCGCAGGGGCTGATGAAACAGGCATCGGTCTGCCCCTATTTCAGCAGGGGCGTCGCCCTCGGCATCATCCCTGATCCGCACGCGCCTCCAGCAGGTATCTGACCTTGACAGCATCGTGTGGCACCGCCGCCAGCCCCAGCCGCCGCATCAGCGCCATATGCTTGTCGCGGGCCGTCAACCGCAGGATCGGCCAGATCCGGGCGGGGTTGCTGAGCGCCTTGACGGCCGCGTGGCGCAGCCCGCCGCGCGACTTGCTGTCGAGGAACAGGCGGTGGTGATACTTGTGGCGGGTCAACATCTCCTGGCGGGTCAACATCTCGCGAGCTTCGGGCGGAAGGGTCTCGGTAGCGAGGATCTGACGTGCAGCACGCGAGTAGTTCCCCAGATCCTCGGTCCGGTGATGCGCGCTGAGCGAATCACCCCGCTGGAAGGCTACATAGCCGCAGGACCGGATCGTCAGGAACCGCGCCCCCTGCGCCATCAACCTGACATAAAGGATGAAGTCCTCGCCAAGGCGCAGGCTCTTGTCGTATTGCAACCCGGTCCGCGCCAGCAGCGCGCGCGAGATGACCGGCTTGAGAAGCCCGGTCTCGTTCCGGCCCATCCCGCCCGAGGGCAGGTTGCCGGCGATGAAGTCGGTCAGCGAAAGCATCTGCGGATCGGCCGAGAACTGGGGCGGCGTTAGCGCGGCGGGATCGTCGCGCAGGCGGTCGGGCACCAGCGCGATATTGTCGGCGGCCAAGTCCCAGCCCTGATGGGCGAACAGCCGGCGGAAGCGCCCCGGCAGAAAGGCGTCGTCGGAATCCAGGATCGCGATCCAGGGTGCGGTCGAGGCGCGTATGGCCAGGTTCCGCGCCTCGGCCGGGCCGACGTTGTCGGTCAGCGCCATGACCTGCAACCGGCCACTGCCGTCGTCCGCCGCACGCGCGATTGCGGCGGTGTCGTCGCCCGAGGCATCGTCCACGACCACGACCTCGGCCACCTCGGGTTCGGCCAGAGCCGACCTGATCGCCTGGGCGATCGTCCGGCGTGCATTGTGTGCCGGAATGATGACGGCGACTTTGTCCATGGTGGCCCCTTCATAGTCACATGTATTCTGCGAGAAAATGCAACTGTCCGCAAGCAGCCCCCGCCCATTGGGGCCCCATTGTAACGAACTGCTGACAGCGCATGCGGGACTGGCCGCAAAACGGGCAAGGGGGGCCAAGGAACCGGGGACCGCCGTACGGGTTCGGTGCCAAAGGAGACGCGCATGAAATCCCATGACGAAATCTGGAGCGAGTGGCAGGACCTTGTGAACATGACCCCGTCCGAGCTGCGCAAATGGCTGGACACCGACGACAGCAAGGCGGTCGGCGACACCCAGGGAGAGGGCGAAAGCACCGGCCACAAGTCTGGCCGCCACATCCTTGAGATCAAGGACAAGAAGAAGGCCGACCTGGACGACGACGACTGGTCGCACATGTCCAAGGTGGTCGGCTATATCAAGCGGCATACGGCCCAAGGCGGCCCCGAGGATGACAAGGAACACAGCAAGTGGCGGTATTCGCTGATGAACTGGGGACATGACCCCCTGAAGTGAGCTCAGGCCGGGGGCGTGCCCGCCCGGCGCTGGCGCGTCCGTTCCAGCCCCAGCCTGTGTTCGCGCCAGATGATCAGGATCCCGGCCGTGATGACTAGCATCGCGCCGATCAGGACGGGGACGGTCACGCGCTCGTCGAAGATCCACCAGCCGATGATCACCGCGAGCAGCATCGATACATAGTCGAAGGGCGCGATGATCGAGGCGTCGGCATGTCGATAGGACGCCGTCAGCAGGATCTGTGCAAAGCCCCCCATCAGACCGGCCATGACTAGCATCCCCCCTGTCCGCATGTCTGGCATTGTCCAGCCCCAGGGCAGGCTGGCGAGGCCGATGACCGACGACGTGACCGAGAACCAGAAGACGATCGCCGCCACCTGTTCGCCTTGCACCAGCTTGCGAACGAAGATCTGGGCCAACGCGGCGCAGAAGGCCCCGCCAAGCGCGATCGCCGCGCCCCATCCGCGCATCGAACCCGCACCCCCGGACTGCAGAAGCTGGGGGGATAGCACGATCAGCACGCCGGTCAGCCCCAGCCCCACCATCCCGAGGCGGAAGGCGCGCACGTTCTCGCCCAGAAACAGCCCGGCCAGAACCACGACCAGCAGCGGCGAGGCGTAGCCGATGGCCGTCACCTCGGGGAAGGTCAGAAGCGACAGTGCCCAGAAGTTCAGGACCATCGCGCCGGTGCCCAGCATGCCGCGCCACAGGTGGCCCATGGGCTGTCTGGTGCGCAGTCCGACGCCCAGTTCGCGGCGCCAGGCCAACCACACCAGGATGACCGGCAGCGCGAAGAACGACCTGAAGAACACCTGCTGGCCCGGCGGCACCGTCTCTGACGTGGCCTTGATCAGCGCAGCCATCAGGGTGAAGACCGCCACGCTGGTGCACTTCATGAAGATGCCCTTGAGAGGCGATGCAGCAGGGGGCATGTCGTTTCCGGCAGAAAAGGTCGCTCCTCCTCTTTTGCACGCCATGCAACTGCTGCCAAGAGGCGGACCTGACCGACGTTGTTCTGTTCGCCCTGCTGATCATGCCACTGACGCCAGCCTTGATGATCGCAGGCGACGCCAGTGCCGTCGGCTACGGGACCTCAAGCGCCGTCGGTCATCCTCTCCGCCGAGCGATGCCAGAGCTGCACGGTTTGCACAATCCGGACGGCGATGATCGCCGCATTCGAGGATCTTGACAGTTGAGGGTCATCTTCAAGCGCAACCCGGTCGGATCGCCAAAAGAAAATCAAGGTACCATCACCTTCGGCGACGGCCGGTGACATGGCACCGGCCGTTGCCCGGTTAGGCCGGGATCGCGTCCAGCTCGACCATGCGCCGCTCAATCATCGACTGCTGCGCGGCCAGCCCCATCCGGACCGCCCATTTCCCGTCCTCGACCGACACCTCGGGAGCGGCACGCTCGCCACGCACCAGTTCCAGGAAGCGCTGGTGCTGGTAGAAGGTCGAGCCGTTGTGGTCGCCTGCATCCAGCAACGCCGGGTCGACAGGAATCTCGTGGACTTGTGGGCCCTTGGGATGGCGGGGCGACACGACGACCTGCGCCACGGGCGGCTGTCCCAGCTCTCGGGGCCAAAAGCGGGTGGGGCCGGGGACCAGCGCCTCGATCTTGCCCTTGGGGCCGATGGCGGTGATCTCCTCTTGGAAGCGCGCACCTTCGGCGAACATGCACAACTCCAGCATGGCGCGGACGCCGTTCGCAAATTCCACCATGACATAGCCGTGGTCGAAGATGTCGGGGACTTCGTCCAGGTGCGTCTCGTCCAGATGGTTCAGCGCCTGCCCCCCCATCGCCATGATCCGTACCGGGTCCGAGCCGACGGCCAACCGCATCAGGTCGAAGAAATGGCAGCACTTCTCGACGAAGGTGCCGCCGGTGAAGCGGTTGAAGCGGTTCCAGTCGCCGACCTTCTGCAGGAACGGGAAGCGGTGTTCGCGGATCGTCAGCATGCGGATGCCGCCGGTCGCGGCCTCGGCCATCTGCAGCATCCGGGCGACCGGCGGCATGTAGCGGTATTCCATCGCCACCCAGACCGGGGCGGGATAGGTCGCGGCAAGCGCATCGACCGCGGCCAGATCCTCGGGGCTGGTGAACAGGGGCTTTTCGACCAGCACCGGCAGCGGACGCCGGGCGGCGATCGTCTGCAGCTGTTCGACATGTCGGAAGTTCGGGCTGGCGATCAGCAGGCAGTCCAGATCCTCGTCCCCGAGCAGATCCTCGATGCTGTCGGCGAAACGCGCCTCGGGCGCGATGCGGGCGGCGCGGGCGCGCATGCCGGCGTCGGGCTCGAAGATGGTGCCGATGGCCGTGCCGGGCAACAGCGCGATGTTGCGCAGGTGTTCCTGGCCCATCATGCCGCAGCCGATGATCCCATAGGTGATCGTGCGGGTCCTCGGCTGGCAAAGCGTGTGGGTGGTCATGGAAGTCTCCTCAGATGAGGCGCTGCACATAGAGCGCCTTTTCGGTGTCGTACCAGGTGCGGGAAAACTCGACTGCGGCGGCCGGCTGGCTCCAGGACAGCCGCTCGATATAGGCGGTGGTGTCGCCGGGCTGCAGCGGAAATTCGGGCGGCGACCAGTCGGGGACACGGCCCAGCCCCACGCGATCCTCGGCCCGCGTGATCCACAGCTTCAGCGCCCGCTTGTAGGTCAGGTAGAGCGAATCCTGCACCAGGTCGCGCGGAATGCGGCCGGCGCCGCCGTCCAGCCAGATCTCCTCGACCGCGATGACCACGTCATCGAGAAACCGCAGGCGGCGAAAACGCGTCCCGTGGTCAGAGGTGCCATAGGCCGGCTGTCGGCCGTCCTTGGGCAGGAAGTCTACCGACAGGATGCGCGCGTTGGGCAGGCCGCCGCCGCCATGCGCATGTTCCAGCCGGAACATGGAATAGACCGACCGCGCGGTCCCGCCTGCGCGGATGCGGATATAGTTGCCCGAACCCTGCCGCCGCTCCAGCAGCCCCTGCTGTTCCAGTTCGGCCAGCGCCTTGCGCAGCGTGCGGACGGTCGTGCCATGCGCCTCGGCCATCTGGCGTTCCGGCGGCAGCTTCTGGCCGTCGACCAGACGACCCGCGGCGATGTCGCGAACCATCATCTCGCTGATCTGCAGGTGGATCGGCAGCGCGTCTGACCGCTGCACCACCGATGATTCCGAGGCCGCCACGATCTCTCCGGAAAAAAATTGATGCACCATTGATCTACATCAAGGACGACGCTAAGAAAAGGGAAATCAGCGGCCGATTCAGAGGAGGAGCCCATGACCGTCGTACCCGTGACCTCGGCCGATCTGGACCAGGTCGAGGTGGCCTGGTTCTCGGCCCTTTGTTCGGATGATTTCCGCCACCTGGGCGTGCCGGAAGGCGATCTGCGATCTTCTTGGGCGCATTGCAGCGACATCGTGAAGACGGCCGAGACGCAGGGCTTCGGCAACATTCTCTGCCCGTCGTCCTATCAGGTGGGCCAGGACACGCTGTCCTTCGTGGCGGGCTGTGCACCGATCACCGACCGCATCAACCTTCTGGCCGCCGTTCGCTGTGGAGAGATGCAGCCGATCATGCTGGCCCGCACCATCGCGACGCTGGACCACATGCTTGAGGGGCGGCTGACGGTCAACATCATCAGCAGCGACTTCCCGGGCCAGAAGGAACCCAGCCCGTTCCGCTATCAGCGAAGCCGCGAGGTGGTCGAGATCCTCAAGCAGGCCTGGACGCAGGACAAGATCGACTATCACGGTCAGGTCTATGACTTCAGCGACCTGACGACGGACCCGGCGCGGCCCTACCAGACGAACGGCCCGATGCTCTATTTTGGGGGCTACTCTCCGGATGCGCTGGACCTCTGCGGGCAGCACTGCGATGTGTACCTGATGTGGCCCGAGAAGACCGAGGACATCGCCGACCGGATGAAAGCCGCCCATGCGGCGGCCGAGAAGCATGGCCGGACGCTGGACTACGGCTTCCGCGCCCATGTCATCGTTCGCGACACCGAGGCCGAGGCCAAGGAATACGCCCGCGAACTGGTCAGCCAGCTAGACGACGACCAGGGCCGTCTGATCCGCGAACGGGCGCTGGACGCCGGATCGCTCGGCGTCAGCCGGCAGGCGAGGAACCGCGAATTGGCGGACCTGGAAGGTTATATCGAGCCGAACCTGTGGACCGGCGTCGGCCGGGCGCGATCGGGCTGCGGCGCGGCCATCGTCGGATCGACCGACCAGGTGCTTTCGAAGCTGGAGGAGCTGCAGCGCATGGGCGTGCGCGCCTTCATCCTGTCGGGTTATCCCCATATCGACGAGGCCGAACATTTCGGCAGCCGCGTGCTACCGCAGATGAAGACCTGCCAGTTGAACCGGGTGTGGGGCAGGGTGCCCGACACAACCCCCGCAACGCCACTGGGCACCGGCGAAAGGCGCTGAACATGGACCGCGTGAACCTGACCGAAGACCTGTCCCTGTCGCGCCTTGTCTACGGCATGTGGCGGATCGGCGACGACGCCGATACCAGTCCCGCCCATGTCCAGGCCAAGGTCGAGGCCTGCCTCGACCAGGGCATCACCACGATGGACCAGGCCGACATCTATGGCGACTATACCGCCGAGGCGATCCTTGGTGCGGCGCTGCGCAAGGCGCCCGGCCTGCGCGACAGGCTGGAGATCGTCACCAAGTGCGACATCGTCGCGCCGATCGGCAAGCATGCGGACGTGGCCTGCAAGCACTACGACACCTCGGCCGGTCACATTCGCGCCTCGGTCGAGCACTCGCTGCGCGACATGGGCATCGACCGGATCGACCTGCTGCTGATCCACCGGCCCGATCCGCTGATGAACGCCGATGAAACCGGCGGCGCGCTGGACGCGCTGGTGGCCGAGGGGAAGGTGCGCGCGGTCGGCGTGTCGAACTTCCGCCCGTGGGACGTGGAACTGCTGCAGTCGGGGATGCAGACGCCGCTGGTCACCAACCAGATCGAGATCTCGCTGGCCGCGACGGCGCCCGTCACCACCGGCGACCTGGCCTTTCACCAGCGCCGCCGCGACCCGGTCATGGCCTGGTCGCCCCTGGGCGGCGGGCGGCTGATGACGGATCACGGCAGGCTGGGCAAGCTGATGGACGAGATCGCGGAGGGCTTCGGGACCGATCGTTCGGCCGTGGCGGTCGCGTTCGTGCTGCGCCATCCGGCCCGAATCCTGCCGGTTCTGGGCACGAATTCGCTTGCGCGGATCGCCAGGATCGCCGAGGCGCAGAAGGTGACGCTGTCGCGCGTGCAGTGGTTCCAGCTTTACGAAGCCGCCACTGGCCAGGAGGTGCCATGACCCGAAGCGACGAGGCCCGCAGCT
>JAYZBS010000010.1:0-5043 GCA_036338635.1 Pseudomonadota bacterium
GACCGGCGACAACACCGCGCTGATCACCGGCGACCTGACCCTGAACGGCATCACCAAAGAGGTCGTGCTGGACACGGTCCTGAACCAGAAGGGCAATCACCCGATGGAAAACAAGCCCTGGCTGGGCTTCGACGCCACGACGACGCTGCTGCGCAGCGATTTCGACATGGCCATGTTCGCACCCGCCGTGTCGGACGAGGTCGAGGTCGCGATCTCGATCGAGGCGATGGCAGAGTAATCACGTCTTCGAATGCATCGACCCGCGACCGCCCGGTCGCGGGTCTTTTCATGTCCTGGGGGTCGCGTCAGACCAGCCCCAGCAGGACCGGCAGCAGCACCAGCGCCGCCCGTAGCGCCGTCTGCCCGAACAGCATCAGGATCGCCGCCGGCCCGACATCGGCCAGCCGCGCCAGCGATGTCTTCATGCCGACCGCCGCCACCGCCGCCACCAGCACCGCCCGCGACAGCAACGACGCCGCCTCGGTCACGGGCACCGGCACGACATGCAGTGAATTCGCCGCGGCCAGCAGCAGGAAGGCCAGCACGAAGCCCGGCATGATCGGCGGGCGCTGACCGCCCGGGTTGCGGCGGCGCAGCACCAGCGCCGCGATCAGCACCACGGGGGCCAGCATCGTCACGCGGATCAGCTTGACGACCGTGGCCAGATCGCCAGTTTCCTCGGACACGGAGTAGCCGGCACCGACCACCTGGGCGACGTCGTGGATGGTGCCGCCCAGAAACAGCCCGCTGTCATGCGCGTCCATCCCCAGAAGCGCCGTCAGCGCAGGATAGAGGATCATCGCCACGGTCGACAGCGCCGTTACCGTGATAACGGTGAATGACAGGTCGCGTTCAGCCGTGTCGCGCGGCGGCAGGACGGACGAGATCGCCATCGCGGCCGATGCCCCGCAGATCGCCACCGATCCGCCGGTCAGCAGGCCGAAGGCCCGGTCACGCCCCAGCTGCCGCGCCAAGGCGACCGAAAGCAGGATCACCGTCGCGATGGACAGCGCGATCAGCGCCACGAATGGCCAGCCGATCCGCGCCACCATGTCCAAGGAAACCCGCAGCCCCAATAGCGCTACGCCGATGCGCAGAAGCCCGCGCGCCGCGAATTCGATCCCCGGACCGGCGCGGTCGTCTTCGGCCAGGAAGTGCAGCGGCATGCCCAGCAGGATCGCCATCAGCATCACCGGCACGCCGTAATGGCCGGACAGGAACTGCGCGGCCATTGCCACCGTCACGGCCAGCGTGAGGCCGGGCGCCAGCAGGCGGGCGCGGTCGGTCAGGTGCGGAACGGCGGTCGGGCGCATCGGCGGCTTTTCCTTGTGGCGGATTGAAAAAGGGGCCGGACGGCCCCTTCAGGTCGTGCATGACAAAGGCGTGGCAGCCCTTATTGAATGTCGCGGCTGCGTTCCTCGGCCAGTTCGGATTCGGCCTGCTGGACGGCCTCGCGGAAGGTGGCGAGGATCTCTTCTCCGCCGTCTACATTGGCGGTGAACCAGTCATAGACCGGGGCCGCCGCTTCGGTGAAGGCGGCCTTTTCCTCGGGCGAGGGCACATAGAGGTCGCCGCCGCCTTCCACGAATTCCTCGTAGGCGGCGATGGACTTGCGCTTGGGCGAGGCGAAGGTCGCCTGCTGCAGCTGCGCGAATCCGTCGACGACGACCCGGCGCAGATCCTCGGGCAGCGCCATGAACGTCTCGTTCGACATCCACCACATCGCGCCCATGTAGGCGTGGTTGTCCAACGTCAGGTACTGCAGCCCGGCCTCGGGGAAGCGCATCGACATGATGTCGGTGATGCCGTTGGCCGTCCCCTCGACCACGCTGGTCTGCAGCGAGGTGAACAGTTCGGGCCACGGGATCGGCGTGGGCGAGGCGCCAAGCGCGCGCACCAGTTCCTGCGGCAGGTCGGCCACGACGGTGCGCATCTTCAGCCCCTCGATGTCGGCGGGGGTCTGGATGCGGCGTTCGGTGTTGGCGAAGTTGCGCCAGCCGCCGGTGTTGCCGATGGTCATCAGCCGCAGCATCCCGCCCGAATCCTCCAGCGCCATTTCGCGGAGCGTGCGGGGGAAGTCACCGGTCAGGACGCGTTCCGCCACCCGGTCGTCGGCCATGATGTAGGGCAGGTCCAGCACCTGGACATATGGGAACAGCCCCGCCGCCCCGTCCGAGGTCGAGATGTAGACGTCGATCGATCCGTCGGCCACGCCCTGCAGACATTCGGCCCCGTTCGAGCAGAGCTGCGTGCCCATGTAGATCTCGACCTCGATGGCGCCGTTCGAGGCCGCCTCGACATAGGACTTGAAGACCTGCAGGCCGTCGTAATCCTCGTCGTTCTCGTTGGAATTGGCCACGGCGCGCAGGGTGTATTCGGCGTCCTGCGCCAGGACCGGCGTGGCGGTCAGCGCCAGCGCGGCTATCAGTGTCAGGCTTGTTCTAAGCAAGGTTTCTCCTCCCTTTGGATATTAGTCGGCAAAGCCGGTCAGGCGGGGAATGGTCATCGAAATGGCCGGGACATAGGTGATCAGGAAGATCACCGCGACCTCGACCGCCAGGAACGGCAGGATGGCGCGGGCGATGGTCGTCACCCTCTCGCCGGAAACGGCGGAGGCCACGAAGAGGACCAGCCCCATCGGCGGCGTCGCCAGCCCCACCGTCAGGTTGACCGACATGATGATGGCGAAATGCACGCTGTCGACGCCCATCCCGGTGAAGACCGGCCCCAGGATCGGTGCCAGGATGATGATCGCCGGACCCGCGTCCAGGAACATGCCCACCACGAACAGCAGCAGGTTGATCAGCAGCAGCAGAAGCAGTGGGTCCGCAGTCAGCGTCAGGATCCAGTCGGCCATCATCTGCGGCGTCTGCGACAGCGACACGACGGTCTTGAACGACATCGCCGCGCCGACCAGCAGCAGGACCACCGCCGAAGTCAGCGCCGCCCGCCCCAGCACGTCTGGCAGTTCCGAAAACGTCATCGTCCGCAGTACGAAAAGGCTGATGATCAGCGCATAGACCACCGACACGGCGGCAGCCTCGGTCGGTGTGAAGACACCGCCCAGGATGCCGCCCAGGATGATCACCGGCGTCATCAGCGGGAAGAACGCCTTGAGGCTGGCGCGCCCACGGTCAGGCCAGCTGTAGCGGGCCGACGCGACGGGGAAGTCATAGCGGTCCGCCATCAGCTTGATGACCAGCATCAGGCCAAGGCCCACCAGCACGCCCGGCACCAGCCCGGCCAGGAACAGCGCCGCGACGCTTTCGCCCATGACATAGGCATAGATGATCATGATGCCCGATGGCGGGATGATCGGCCCGATGACCGAACTGGCGGCGGTGATGGCGGCGGCGAAGCGGCGGGTATATCCCTGCTTCTCCATTGCCGGGATCAGCATCGAGCCCAGTGCGCTGGTATCTGCCACGGCCGATCCCGACAGCCCCGCGAAGAGCATTGACGACAGCACGTTCACATGCGCCAGACCGCCCCGGAAATGGCCCATCAGGGCCTGAGCGAATTCGACCAGGCGGGTGGTGATCCCGCCGCGGTTCATCACCTCTCCGGCCAGCATGAAGAAGGGGATGGCCATCAGCGGGAAGCTGTCCATCCCGTTGTAGAGGTTGCGGTAAAGCAGCGTCAGATCGCGTTCCTGGCCGTTCAGCCACAGGATGATCCCCGGCGCGGCCAGCATTCCGAAAAAGACCGGAAGTCCGATCAGCAGGAAGACCAGGAAAAGCGGCATGAACCAGATGAGCATCAGTCGACCCCCCGGATGCCCGTATCCATGCCGTCGCCCATCGGTATCGGCGGCAGGCCACGCGCGCCGAACAGGTCGGCCAGGTTGCGCAGGATCAGCTCGATGCAGACGCTGATCATCAGGACCAGACCGACCGGGATCGACGCCATCATCCAGGACCGCGGCACCCGGTACCATTCCGTCATGTCCCAGCTGACAGGCAGGAACAGGGACGCGCTGGCGAAGCGGCCGCCAAGACCCATCACCTCGCGCCAGCCGATCTGCAGGGCGAAGACCAGCACCAGCAGCGACACCGCCAGAAGGATCAGGTTCAGCAGCAGCGCCGGCAGCCGCGGCAGCATTGCGGGCAGAACGTCGATGGCGACGAAACCACTGCGGCGGAAGGCGGTGGGCGCCATCAGGCCGGTCATCCACAGCATGCAGAAACGGGCGGCCTCGTCAGGCCAGGCCAGCGCGCCATTCAGCGCATAACGGAAGACGACCTGGACGATCGTTACCGCGACCATGATCGCGATGGCGACGATGCCCACGGCGCGGCCGGCCTTCAGCACCCGCTCGTTGATCCAAGACAGTGGCCGGACCACGCCAAGCATGCGGCTCATTCATACCCCTCCCAAGGTCCCTGCTGCGCCGACCGCTCCTCCGCAGGCGGCGTCTTGTTCAATTGACGGCCAAGGTCGCAACCCTGCCGCCGAAGAAGGCCAAGGGCTCTCCGTCGCTTATCGTCGCCCGCAGCACCCGGCCGACGACGATCACGTGATCGCCCGCTTCGTGCATCGCGTGCTGACGGCAGTCGAAGCGCGCCAGGCACCGGTTCAGCACCGGCACCCCTTCGGCGTTCACGTCGTGATCGCGCGATGACACCGCATTGCGGTCGCGGGCCACGGCCCAGGCCAGCTCGGCCTGATCGGCCGCCAGGACGTGGATCGCATAATGTTCGGCCTGCGCGAATGCCGGATAGCGCGCGCTGTGCAGCGCGGGCGACCACAGCACCAGCGGCGGGTCCATCGACAGCGACGAGAAGCTGTTGGCCGTGATCGCGACGCATCCCTCGGAGGTGGCGGCGGTCACGACGGTCACGCCGGTGGCGAACCGCCCGAAGGCGTCGCGCAACAGCCGCCCGTTCTCGGGGTCGGGGACAAAGCTGCGGGCCTCGTCGCTTCGGGTCATGGCACCTCCTGGCCAGTGGCGGCTTCGTAAAGCTGGAACCACTGCACGCGCGACAGCGTCACCTTCTGCGCCTCGGCGATCCTGGCGATCCGCGCAAGCGAATTCGTGCCCAG
>JAYZBS010000011.1:0-7236 GCA_036338635.1 Pseudomonadota bacterium
GACGCCCAGCCCGGTCATCCATCCCAAGAATTTCCCCCGGCCCAGCAACCCAAAGCGCCAGAACCAGAACCAAACGCGTCCCCGCCTTCGGTGAAGCGGTATCTACGGATAACAAACCAAACCCGCAATAGGAAAAATGACCGCCGAACAAAAAAACTGCGAAACGTCGCCGGGCGGAGGTGTTGTGGCGTCATCTGCCTGATTGCGAGGCATCCTGCCGCCCTCCATCAGCCGGGTGCACCACTGAAAGAGGGCCTGACTAACAAGATCGTCCTAACCATGATTCCTCTTGCACGATTTTCGAAGGGGTGCTGATGTGATTGGGCGCATGTGCGCGTGTGTAAGGATCATTAAGTGTTTGAACTGGTAAAAGATGACCTTCGCCGTCATGGCGGAAGCATCACCGAGCCTGCTTTCATCTCGCTTGAGATATACCGGTTCGGCCGGTGGGCCAGTCAGCGGCGGAACCGCGTCGCGCGCACGCTGGCCAACAAGGTCTATGGCCTCCTGAAGATCACGATCCTGAACGTGACGAAGATCTGGATTCCGCCGCAGGTCCAGATCGGCCACGACTTCCATATCATTCACGCCGAAGGGTCGCTCTCGATTCATCCGGACGTGGTGATCGGCGACCGGTGCGGCGTCATGCACAACGTCACGATCGGCACGAACATGGGGGCGGGCGCGCCCGTGATCGGCGACGACGTCTTCATCGGCGTCAATTCGACCATCCTGGGGGGTATCCGCATCGGAGACCGCGTCAGGATTGGGGCCAACACGGCCGTCTCGACCAACGTCCCTTCGGATTCGACGGTCTTCGGGTCGCCGGCACGGATCTATCCGCGTTTGACGCCATTCAAGGCGGCCGAGCGGGCGCCGACGCCCTTGCAGAAGAAGTTGCAGTGATATGGCAAGTGAAAGCATCTATCGCCTGCTGGCGGACAATCTGCCTGCCAACAGCTCCAAGACGGCGCTGATCGATGCGGCGCGGTCGGTCACCTATGCCGAACTGGTCGCGGAAGCCGACGTGGTGGCGGACTATCTGACGCGCATCGGCATCCGTGCAGGCGACAGGGTCATCGTCCATCTGCGCAAGGGGATCGAGGAGGTCGCCGCCATGTTCGGCGTCGCCAAGATCGGCGCGGTGGTGGTGAACGTCAATCACCAGTGGACGGCGCAGCAGCTTGTCTATGTTGCGGAGAATTCGGGTGCGCGGGCGCTGGTCACGCGGCACGCCGCACTGAAGGACCTGCCCGGCGGGGCGCTGCCGCCCGTTTTCGTCGGCGTGCTGCTTCTGGGTGACGGGGACCCGCCGAACGACCTTTGCAGCCTGTGGCGCGATCAATCCCCTACCGCAGAGGCGCAGGAAGCCGCTCCTGCGGGCGACGATCTGGCGATGATCATCTATACCTCGGGATCAACGGGGATGCCGAAGGGTGTGATGCTCAGCCATCGCAACATCCGCATCGGTGCCGAATCGGTGATCGCCTATCTTGGGCTCCGGGCGGACGACAGGCTGTTGTCGGTCCTGCCCTACAGCTTCGATGCGGGGCTGAACCAGCTGACGACGATGCTGATGACCGGCGGCAGCGTGGTCCACCAGCCGGTCGCGATGCCGAGCGAGCTTGTCAGGTCGATCCGCGACCACAGCGTCACCGGCTTCGCCGGGGTGCCACCGCTGTGGAATCAGGTGGTGCGCTATCTGGATCAGCAGCCGGAAGAACTGCCCTCGCTGCGCCTGATCACGAACACCGGCGGAAAGATCCCGCCCGACATCCTGGAACGGATGCCCGACGTCTTTCCCGGCGTCGATATCTTCCTGATGTACGGCCTGACCGAAGCGTTCCGCTCGACCTATCTGCCGCCTGCGAAGTTCGCGGCCAAGAAGGGCTCGATCGGCCGGGCCATTCCGAATGCGCAGGTTCACGTGATCCAGCACGGCAGGGGCCGCGCCGGCCCCGGCGAGCAGGGAGAGCTTGTCCACGGCGGTCCCTTGGTCAGCCTGGGATACTGGCAGCAGCCCGAGCTGACGCGACAGAAGATCCGCCCCTGTCCGGAACTGGCCGATCTTCTTGGCGATGCTCCTGTCGTCTACAGCGGCGATCTGGTGCGTGTGGATGAGGACGGCGACCTGTGGTTCGTCGGGCGCATCGACGACATGATCAAGACGAGCGGCTTCCGGCTGAGCCCGACCGAGGTCGAGGATCTGGTGTCGCAGAGCGGCATGGTTCTGGACGTCGTCGCCTATGGCGTCGAGGATCACGATATGGGCCAGGTGGTCCATGTGGCGATCGCCCCGCAGGATGGATTCGAGCATGGGAAACTTCTGGCCCACTGCCGCAGGTCGATGCCGCACTACATGGTCCCGCGCCACATCCACGAATGGCCGGGGGCGATGCCACGGACGGCCAGCGGCAAACTTGACCGGCCCGCCGTGATCAGGGCATCGAAAGCGGCATCCGGCGGCGGCGTCGAATGACTATCGTGTTACGTAGAAGAAGGTGTGCTGGCGCATGACAATCACGATCGACAACCTCACCGCGTTCCTGAAGGACTCCCTGAACGTCGATGAACCGATCGATCCCTCGACCGAGCTGTTCTCGACCGGGATGCTCGATTCGGTCGCGATGATGAACGTCATCAGCTTCGTCGAGGAGACCGCGCGGATCGAGGTGCACCCCCGGGACGTGACGCTCGAGAACTTCGACAGCGTGCAGCGGATCGTCGACTATGCCACAAGCCAGCAGTGACATGAGCGATCTTGACGTCCAGCTGGAAAAGGTCGCGCAGAGGTTCGGGACCCCGACCTATGTCTATCTGACCGACGCGATCGAGGACCGGCTGAACCAGATCCAGGCGACGTTGGGATCCTGGTTTGAACTCAGCTATGCGATGAAGTGCAACCCGAACCCGGCGCTTCTGGAATGGCTGGCAGGACGTGTAGATCTGATCGACGTCTCCTCGGTCGGTGAACTGCGGCTGGCACGGCAAGCGGGGTGGGACCCGCTTCGCGCCAGCTTCACCGGCCCCGGCAAGCGCCTGGCCGAGATCGCCGAGGGGATCGACTGCGGCGTCGGCGAACTGGTGGTCGAAAACCTGCGGGAAGCCCACTTCGCAAGCCGCCTTGCGGGCGAGGCCGGACGGACCCAGGACATCTTGATACGCTTGGCCCCTGCGACCGTGCCGAAGGGGTTCGGCGACCACATGGCCGGCCGGCCCAGCGCTTTCGGCTTCGACATCGAAACGGTCGATCAGGACCTTCCAGCGGTGTTGGCTCTGCCGCACCTGAACGTCGTGGGCCTGCACATCTATTCTGGCACCCAGTGCCTGAAACCGCAGGCGATTTGCGAAAACTATCGCATTTTCATGTCCGTCTTCCGCGACATCTGCGAGCGCTACGACATCACGCCCCGTAAGCTGGTCTTCGGCTCGGGCCTGGGCATTCCGTACCATGCCGGTGACACGGCGCTCGATCTGGACGAGGTTGCCGACGGCATCCGCCCCGACCTTGAGGCGTTCCGCGCCGAGCCGCGTTTCGCCGCTTCCCGGCTGATCCTCGAGCTTGGGCGCTTCCTCGTCGGCGAGGCAGGGTACTTCCTGACCAGCGTCGTCGCGATCAAGCCCTCGCGCGGGCATACGATCGGGATCTGCGACGGGGGCATGAACAACCATCTGCCGGCATCCGGCCATTTCGGGATGGTCATTCACCGGAACTACCGGATGCACCGGATCGGCGGCGGCGAGGCGACGGAGAAGTACAATCTTGTCGGCCCCCTCTGCACCTCGATCGACCGGCTTGCCAGCGCCGTGATGCTGCCCCCGCTGGCCGAGGGCGACGTGATCGCGCTGCACTCCAGCGGCGCCTATGGCCCGACGGCCAGCCCGATCCACTTCATCAGTCACACACCCCCGCGTGAGGTGTTGGTGAGCGGCGACACGATGAGGGACGTATCCGTCCACCGCGACAGGATCCGCGACTGAAGCCGGGGCGCAGGCGGCCGAGGAACATGGAAGCGGCAGGGAAGCTCCGACGCCAGCCCCGCAGTTCCCGCGATGCCGACCACTGCTGAGCTTAAGCAGTCATGGCTTCACCGGACGACGCGGCCATGCCGCCGAGGCCTTCCCCTTGCAAACGCACACCCGGTCACGACGCGACCGGATGCAGGCTCATCCTCCGATCAGGAACCGACGACCGCCACCTCCTGCAGGCGGGGTTCGCCAGCCTTGGCGATCAGGTCCAGCGTGCGCCTGACCTCGGTCCAGTCGACCGAGAAGGCGTCGCTCGTTCCTTCTCCAACGATGAAGGCGTACCGCTGTTCCTGCCGGTCAGTGATGGTCTTCAGCGCAGCAACGGTCCGGTCGGGCGGCTGGAAGGCCAGCAGCGTCGCCTGGGGCGGCATCACGACAAGGCCGTGGACCAGATGGCTTCCCTCGACCCCGGCGACGACCGGCGCATGGCCGCACAGCTCGACGATTTCGTCGACGGTTGCGGTTGCCGGGTCCAGGACGTGGAAACCGTAGGTCCGCGCCAGTTCGTCGGCGATCTGGCGTTCATTGGTCATGACGCGGGCATCGCCGCTGTCACCGCGCAACAGGAAGACGCCCGCTGTGGACTGACAGCGCCGGCCTGCCAGCAGCCGGCGCCGCACCTCGGCACAGCGCCGCGACTTGCCCGCATTGTGCGGCAGGTCCTCGAACAGGATCAGTTCGTCGAAATGCACCCGATCGCGGCGCAGCGGGTCCATCCCCAGCAGTTCTTCATAGCGCGGCACATGCCCTGTCCGCCGGGTCCGGGTGGTGACGACGGTGCCGGCGGTCTCGGCCAGCAGATAGGCCATGGTGTCATCGCTGAGCCAGTTTCCGAACCACCGGTTGCCGACCCAGCTTTCGTACATCGCACCGCTCATGACCTCGGTCGGGACACGATAGGCCAAGGGGCGCGAGGACTTGGCCCGCAGATGCCGCTGTGCGCCATCCGCATAAAGCACTCCATCGACAAGATCGACGTTCCTGAAGCGCGCCCCGATCGTGGCATCTTCGAAGGTTTCGTAGTCGCCGCGAAAGGCCTTTGCGACCATATCCAGCGGCGCAAACTCGGTCGTCCTGATGCGCTCGATCTGGCCGGGCAGGAACAGCGCCGGCGGCACATACCGTCCCGAACCGGGCGCGACCTCCCAGGTTTCCTGTGCCACGGCGAACAGGTCCGGCGCGCCTCTGCCGGAAAGGCGGCGAAGGTAGGCATTCAGCGGTCTGAGCGAAAACATGAAACCCTCAACATGGGCCGGCAGGGCCCGAACACTCAAAGCCTGCAGGATGCGCGAAGAATGCATTTTGGCAAGATCCGAAATCTTGCGCGCGACACAACTTTAAGACAGGTGACCAGGCTGGACGGGGATCGCCGCCCCGGCATTGGCGCAGCTCCGGTTGCTTCAAGCTGGCCTTCACACAGGCTGCACGCCGTCCCGACATCGCTCGGACAGCAAGGGCGCTGCTGCAACCCGGCCGCGGAGTCAGCGCCCGACCAGTCGCCGGATCTCGGCGATGTCGTCCACGTCGAACAGGTGGACGCCTGCCTTGCGCGCCAGTTCCTCGGCGCCGCGGGTATAGGTGCCGGTGGTGACCACCGCCGCGACGTGAAGTCCGTGAAAGACCTTGCCCGCCATCGCCTCTTGCACGGCCTTGTTGCCGACCGAGCCCTTGTAGCGCTTGCACTGGATGCCCACCCTGGTCCGCCCCATGGTCGCGATGATGTCAATGCCTTGGTCGCCGCTGGCCTGCGTCAGCCGGGTCCGCCAGCCCTGCTGGCGCAGGCGTCGCGCGACCCACAGTTCGAAATCATGCCCGTCGCCTGGTATTCCGACGGTCGAAGGCGGGCGCGGCTTGCGAACGGTGGAGCGTGGCGCACGGCGTCGTGGCAGGGCCTTGCGTCGGCGCCTGCGGCCGGGCCGCCGCAACACCCAGGTGGGCAGCAGCACAAGCGCGCAGCCCAGTGCCAGCAGGGCCTCTTGCTGGCGGTGAAGGTCGGCCAGCCGCAGCACGCCCAGCCCGGTGATCAGGGTGCAGAGAGCCATCGCGAACCAAGCCAGGCTGCGCGCGAAAAGGTGGAGTTTCTTCTGCAATGATGTCGGCCGGGTCGATGTCGCATCCGAGCATAACCTCTCTGGCTCGAAGGGAACAGATGTGGAACTGCAGCCTGTGACGGCGACCGGCGAACCGCCGCTGGCCCCCGCTATTTCCAGTAACGGCGGGCGTCGATCAGGTCGCCATGGGCGCCTTCGGCCTTCGAAAGCAGCGATTTCTTCCTGCCACGCGCCAGCAGCACGGCCGAATCGGGATCCCCTCTCAGCCCAAGGCGGTCCAGCAGTTCTGGCGCCGTCGCCAGGTCGTTCAATGTACCCAGCTTGTCCTGGACCTTCTTCAGCGCGCCGATGAAGGTCTTCTGCCGGGACCGCTCTTTCTTGCCGTCGAACAGCTGCCTGAAGAAGCCCGTCGCATAGCGCAGCTTCTTGGCGTCCTTGCGAAGCTCGTGCCGCGCCGCGTCGTCAAGGTCGGCCAGATGGCGGCCCTTCTTCTTGACCTTGCGGCGGAACCGCTTCAGCGCCTTGGCGGCAAAATCCCGTGCCGACTGGGCGCGCTGCTCCGCGATGGTGGATTGGGTCAACCAGGGGCCGCAATTCAGCCACTCGACCAGGTCCAGCATCAGCGCGCGCGTCTCCGGTCGCTGCAGAACTTCGGTCACGTGATCATAAGCCGCCTCGCGTTCGCGCAGGATCCGATCGTGCAGCGGGCCGGGATCGGCACGCCGCATCAGCACGTCCAGGTCGCGAGCCTGCCCAAGCTCCTTGGAAAGGCGACCAAGTCGGTCGCGCAGGTTCCGGGCCTGATCAGCCCCCAGCAGCGGCTTGAAGATCGAGAATGCCGACCGCATCCGCCGCAGCGCCACGCGCGCCTGGTGCAGCGGCTCGGGCGCGCGACTGTCCAGCAGCAGATCCTCGTTCAGGCGGAACTGCGTCAGGCAATCCTGAAGGATCGCCTGCAGCGCATCCGCCGCCGTCATGTCGCGCGACAGCGGGACGGTCCTTGCCTTGATGCTGCCGCGCTGTGCCTGTGTCAGGCGGTGGCCGCGCTCGGCCTTTGAGAGGACGGCCAGGCGCAGCGGCGCCACGGCGTCCAGCTTGCGGGCCAGGTCGAACAGGGGGGCGGCTTCGCCCGACTTCAGCTCAAGCTCCAGTTCGC
>JAYZBS010000012.1:0-37090 GCA_036338635.1 Pseudomonadota bacterium
CCCCCCGCGCCGGCGGCCCGCCCCCCCCCCGGGCCGCCCCGCCCGCCGCCCCCCGCCCCCCCCCCCCCCCCGCCCCCCCCCCCCCCCCCCCCCCCCCCCCCCCCCCCCCCCCCCCCCGTCGCGGGACGCAAGCTCAGATCAGACCTTCGGCGCAAAACGCCGCCCGAAGGTCCGTTTCAGGTCGCGCGCCGACATGGGCGATGACCTCGGCCGCCGCGATGCAGCCCATGCGCCCTGCGACCTCCAGTGGCAGACCCTGCGCCAATCCAAAGATTAGCCCCGCGGCGAACTGATCACCTGCCCCCGTCGCATCGACCGGCACAATCCTGTGGACCGGCGCCGTCACCCGCTCGTCCCCGCGGATCAGGATCGCATCCTCGCCGGACCGCGTGCATATCACCGTTCCGCAATCGGCCACCGCCAGACGCAAAGCCTCCTCGAGATCCTCGACCTGATAAAGCGACTGCCACTCATGGATATTGCCGATGACGTAATCCATCGGCCCTGCCACCAGCCGGCGGAAGTCGTCACGGTGACGGTCCACGCAGAACGGGTCCGACAGCGCGATGCCGGCCTGCCCGCCGACGCGGTGGATCTGGTCGGCCGCCTTCAGAAAGGCCTCCTTCCCCTTCGGCTTGTCGAAGAGATACCCTTCCAGGAACAGCCAGCCTGCGCCGTCGAAGACATCGGGATCGACCTCCTCCGGTCCCAGTTCCGCCGAGATGCCCAGATAGGTGTTCATCGATCGCTCGCCATCCGGCGTCACGAAGATGATCGTGCGCGAACTTGGCAGCTCGGCGTCCGCCACCGGAGCGTTGACGAAGCGCGTGCCCGCCGCCTCGGTCTGGCTGGCGTAGAGCCGACCGATCTCGTCATCGGCCACGCAGCCGATGAAGGCCGTTCGCAGTCCCAGCCTTCCGATCCCCGCGAGAGTGTTCGCGACGCTGCCGCCGGCGATCATCCGCGCATGTTCGCGACGGGTCGAATGATCGTCGGCCTGCGCCGCCATCAGGTATTCGGACCTCTCGCGATCGACCAGTTGCATGATGCCCTTGGTAATGCCCAAGCTCTCCAACCGGCCCTCGTCGGTGGGCGCGATGATGTCCATCACGGCATTGCCGATCCCGATCACATAGGGTTCGCTCATGCGGTCTTCTCCTCATAGGGGCACAGGTCGCGGATCGGGCAGATCCCGCAGCGCGGCTTGCGCGCCTGGCAGATATAGCGGCCATGCAGGATCAGCCAATGATGCGCATGGGCCTGGAAGCGGGCGGGAACATTGTCCTCGATGGCGCGCTCGACCTCGTCGACGTCGCGCCCCGGCGCCACGCGGGTCCGGTTGCCGACACGGAATATATGCGTGTCCACTGCCTGCGCGGGATGGCCGAAGGCGCAGGACAGGACCACGTTCGCCGTCTTGCGCCCCACCCCTGGCAGGCGCATCAGCGCGGCGCGGCTGTCTGGCACCTCACCACCGAACTCCTCGACCAGCAATTGCGACAACGCGATCACGTTCTTCGCCTTTTGCCGGAACAGACCGATCGTCTTGATATGCTCGGTCACGCCCTCAAGCCCCAGGGCCAGCATCCGCTCCGGCGTGTCCGCCACCGCAAACAATCCGCGCGTCGCCTTGTTGACGCCTACGTCCGTCGCCTGCGCCGAAAGGGCGACAGCCACGACCAGCGTGAAGGGGTTCACAAATTCCAGTTCGGTCTCGGGCACCGGGTTGCCCTCGGCCAGGCGCGAGAAGATCGCGACCTGATCAGCGAAGGGCAAGGGCGGGGGCAGACGTTTCGATGTGGCCATGGTGCGCCACTTTTGACCGCCTCCGTCGCGCAATGCAAGGCGCGCAAGGACCCGCCGCCGGGGAAGCCGTGACGAAACAGTGACTTCCCTTCCCTGCGGAACTGCGACAGCTTGCCACGCGTTGAACGCGCGCCCGGAATCAGGGCCGCGATGGAAATCGGGCGTCATGCGGCGCCCGCGACAAGGAAAGGGAGATCGATGACACTCCGCCGCACCACCATTCTTGCAGCCTCGGGCCTGATGATGCTTGGCGCTTGCGCCGATCCGTCGATGACCGGAACCTCGCCCACCGCCGCACCCGCGGCCGGGATGAGCCGCACCCAGCAGGGCGCGCTGGCCGGCGCCGCCGTGGGCGCGCTCTATGGTGCGACGCGTGACAGCGACAACAACAACCAGGGCCGCGACGCCGCACGTGGCGCCATCCTGGGCGCCGCCGCCGGCGCCATTGCCGGCAACATTCTGGACCGCCAGGCCGCCGCGCTTGAACAGTCGATTTCGAACCCCAACGTCCAGATCGTGAACCACGGCAGCTATCTGCAGGTGATTCTGCCCGAGGGCATCCTCTTCGCGACGGACTCGGCCGCCGTGTCGGGTCCGGCGCAGTCCGACCTCTACGCGGTCGCCCGCAACCTGAACCAATATCCGAACAGCCGGGTCGAGGTCATTGGCCACACCGACAGCACCGGCACCGCCGCCTATAACCAGGATCTGTCGCAGCGCCGCGCACAATCGGTCGCGGGTATCCTGGCTGCCGCCGGTGTCGCCTCGAACCGCTTGGTCGCCGTCGGCCGTGGACAGACGCAGCCCATCGCGTCGAACGACACGGTTCAAGGCCGTGCGCAGAATCGCCGCGTTGAGATCATCATCCGTCCGACGCAGTAAGGCCGACCGAGCCGAACAGGGGGCCGGACCGCATGGTCCGGCCCTTTTTCATGGTCCGAACTTCAAGGCGTATGACAGGTGGCCCACCAACTGCTTGCCAGCTAGTTCATGAAGGCAACAAGTTGCCGCACCGAGGCAAACCTTAGAGACGATGAAAGACCTCATGGCCGAGGTTGGGGTCGAGCATGTAATGCGGCTGTGCCGGATTGTGGTGATCCGACTGCAAAGCACTACCCACCATCGCCGGCCCGAAGAACTGAAACCTTTGATCCGTCGTTCACTTCCAGTGATCGCGGCGACACCTGCAAAGGAACTTTCAGCAACGAAAAAAGCCCCGGCGCGAGCGCGTCGGGGCCTTTGAGGCGGGACAGCGATGCGGTCAGTTCAGGCGGCGGGCCACGTCGTCGATGGCATCGTCAATGCCGGCCGAGCGTTGGCCTGCGCGCACCTGTGCGGCAAGGATCTCGGACGCGGCGGCAACGGCGGTCTGAACCGCCCTATCGCGGACGGCGCGAACTGCATCGCTCTCGGCACTGGAGATCTGATCCTGCGCAGCCTGCAGGCGCCGTTCGATCGACCGATCGAGATCCTGGCGGGCCTTGGCGGCTTGGGCCTCGGCCTCGCGCTTGGCGTTGGCGACGATCTGCTCGGCCTGGGTCTTCACCTCGCGCTGACGACGCTCATAGCTGGCGTAGATCTCCTGCGCATCCTCGCGCAGGCGCCGAGCCTCGTCCAAGTCGTTGCGGATGCCGTCGGCACGCTTGTCCAGCAGGCCGCCCAGCATGGCTGGAACGCGGTAATAGACCAGGACCGCAATGAAGGCGATGAACGCCAGCAGTACGATGAAGTTCGTATTGCGCAGCGAGAAGAACGGGCCGGTCGCCGCAGCGGCGGGTCCAGCTGCCAGAACGGCAGCGGCGGCAGTTGCGATCATCCGGTTCATTGCAGGGCCCCCTTCATCCGGCCATCGACGGCCGCACCGACGGCGGCATCGTCGGCCTTGCCGCCGAAGGCGGCGACCAGTTCGGCCGTCACGTCGCGCGCCACCTGACGCGCATCGGTTTCGGCCGAGGCGCGGATCTCGCGGATGCGCGACTCGGACTCGGCCGTGCGGGCGGCGATCTCGGCGTCGGCCTTGGCGATGGCCGCATCCAGCTGCGCCTGGATCTCGGCGCGGTTCTGGTTGACGATGACATGCGCCTCGTGGCGGGCGTCCGCCAGCGCCTTGTCATAGGCAGCCTCGGCTTCGCGCGCCTTGTGTTTGAATTCCTCTGCAGCCATCAGATCGCCGGTGACGGCGCCCTGGCGGTCCGACAGCACGGCCGCGATCCGCGGCAACGCGACCCGGGACAGGACCAGATAAAGCACGACCAGCGTGACGACCAGCCAGAAGATCTGGTTACCGAAGGTGGCGATATCCAGCTGCGGAAGGCCCGCGGCTTCTTCGGCATGTCCGACAAGCTCGACCCCCGGGGTCGGCACGTGGGCGCCGGCGGCATGGGTCTCGTCGACGACGACGGCCACGCCTTCAGTGGTTTCGACCGCGGTGGTGGCGGCCTCTTGCAACAGGCTGAACATATCCTACCCCATGGCCTTTGAACGA
This sequence comes from Pseudomonadota bacterium, assembly GCA_036338635.1. GTDB lineage: Bacteria > Pseudomonadota > Alphaproteobacteria > Rhodobacterales > Rhodobacteraceae > Paracoccus. Next base: position 4,292 of record JAYZBS010000012.1, read on the forward strand.
ACGATGGGGTGGGGGTCAGGCCCCCACCCCGCCGCAAGGATGGCGAGGGATCAGACCGCGAACATCAGCAGAAGCGCGACGAGGAACGAGAAGATCCCCAAGGCTTCCGCAAAGGCCATGCCGATGAACAGCGTGGCAGTCTGGCCGGCGGCGGCGGACGGGTTGCGCAGGGCGCCCGACAGGAAGTTGCCGGCCACGTTGCCCACACCGAGGGCGGCGAAGCCCATGCCGAACGCGGTCAGGCCGACGCCGATGTACTGGCCCAGTTCTCCGATATTGCCTTCCATGGTATTTCTCCTTGCGGTTGGAAGTTTGGCGATCTTGGTGACGCGGTCCAGATTAGGACCGCACGGGGCGCTGGCCCTGCCGTCAGTGCGACGGGTGCAGCGCGTCCTTGAGGTAGACGCAGGTCAGGATGGTGAAGACATAGGCCTGCACGAAGGCGACCAGCACCTCGAAGGCATACATCCCGACGACCGCGATGATGGCGACGGGGGCGACGGCGGCGATGGCCGCAAAGCCCGCGAAGACCTTGATGACGGCATGGCCCGCGATCATGTTGCCAGCCAGTCGGATGGACAGGCTCAGCGGGCGGACGAAGTAGCTGATGACCTCAATCACGGCCAGGATCGGGCGGACGGCCAGCGGCGCCGAACGGACCCAGAAGAGGTCAAGGAAATGCGCGCCGTTCTTGACGAAGCCGATGATCGTGACACCGAAGAACACTGCCAACGCCAGAACGCCGGTGACGGCAATGTGCGAGGTGACGGTGAAGGCCATCGGAATGAGGCCCAGAAGGTTCGCGAAGACCACGAACATGAACAACGTCAGGACGTAGGGGAAATACTGCAGGCCGTCCTTGCCGGCGATGTCCTCGATCATCTTGTGAACAAGGCCATAGGCCATCTCGGCCATGGACTGCGCACGGTTCGGGACGATGGCGCGGCCGCGGGTGCCAAGCACCAGCAAGGCGATCGAGGCAAGCGCCGTCAGCGCCAGCCACAACGTAACGTTGGTCGGCGTGTACCAGTGGACCTCTCCGGCGCCGAACAGCGGCGAGACCACGAACTGGTCCATCGGGTGGAATTCAAGGCCGCCGCCAGTCGCTTCCGTCGCCACGATCAATCCCTCTCGTCACTTCCCGGCGCATCGCCGGATTTCCTGTCAAGCTCGGACGCGGTACGCATCAAGGTCTTGATGCCGGCCGCGAGGCCGAGGAAAATGAACAGCACCATCAGAATGGGCGTCGTGCCCAACAGATAGTCCAGCCCGTAACCGATCGCGAAGCCAAGCCCCAGGCCGGCCACTAATTCGATCACCATGCGCCAGGCGAGGTTCGCCTGTTCGTACTTGCCCATCGGGTTCGGACCCTTGGGCTTGAGCGCTTTCTGGGCCAGTCTCGCCTCCAGCGCGCGCAGTCGGGCGGCATCCGCTGCCCTGTCCGCGTCGTCCTGGGGCTCACCGGCCATTTTCACGCCCCCGTCATCGTTGGGCGCTGTCTAGGGGCAACCACCCGCCAAGTCAAGCAAGCGGCAGCGCCTTCCAAGTATCTGAAATCCTATTCCTTTCTAAAACTGCGGTCGCGAGGTGGCGGGTTGCATTCGCTTTGCCCGTCCGTCATCATTCAACCGCCCGGTTGATCATCCCATTGCATGAAGGCGCTCCGATGACCCTTCCCCCCCTATCAGATCGGCTGGATCTGATCTTCGCGGCGCTGGCCGATCCGACCCGCCGCAGGGTTCTGACGATGCTGCTGGAAGATGACATGGCGGTCAGCGATGTGGCACAGCCTTTCGACGTCAGCCTGGCCGCCATCTCGAAACACCTTGCGGTGCTTGCGGCCGCCGGCCTGATCCGGCAAGAGCGGCGCGGCCGGATCACCTGGTGCAAGCTCGACCCCGATGGGATGCGCGCGGCTTCGGTCTGGATGCAGGGCTTCGGGCAGTTCGACCCGGTGGACCTGGATGATTTCGAACGGTTCCTGCGGGCCGAACTGAGGGAAAGCGATGACCAGGACGCCTGACGTACTCTGTATCGGGGCGATGCTGTGGGACGTGATCGGCCGTGCGCCGCGTCGCATGGCGCCGGGGGCCGACGTGCCCGGCCGCATCAGGCACCTGCCGGGGGGGGTGGCCCTGAACGTCGCCGTCGCGCTGGCGCGTTGGGGTTTGGCGCCAGCGGTTCTCTCAGCAGTCGGCCGCGACCCCGAGGGCGAGGCCCTGGTGGCCGAGGCCAATCGCCTTGGCGTGCTGACCGATTGCCTGACGCGCGACGCGGGTCTGCCGACCGACTGCTATATGGGCATCGAGGACAGCGAGGGGCTGATCGCGGCCATCGCCGATGCGCACAGCCTTGAGCAGGCCGGCGCCGCGATCCTGTCGCCGCTGGACGCGTTCAACTGGACCGGCCCCGTCGTCCTCGACGGCAACCTGACGCAGGATCTGCTGGACGCCATCGCCCGCGACCGCCGCCTGGCGCGCGCCGACCTGCGCGTCGTGCCTGCCAGCCCCGGCAAGGCCGAGCGGCTGGAGCCGCTGATCGCCGCCCGTCGCGGCTGCTTCTACCTCAACCGCCTCGAGGCCGAGATCCTCGCCGGCCGCGCCTGTCCCGACGCAGCCTCGGCCGCCGAGGCTGTTGTCGCGCGCGGGGCTGCCCGTGTCCTTGTGACCGACGGCCCGAACCCTGCGGCCGAAGCCATGGCCGGCGGCGTCACGCTGACCCACTGCCCGCCGTCAGTCACCGTCGCGCGCGTGACCGGCGCGGGCGACTGCTTTCTGGCCGCGCATCTGTCGGCCGAACTCAACAATCTGCCGCGCGATGCGGCCCTGGCTCGCGCCGTCGAGGCGTCGGCAGCCCATGTCTCCGGAAAGGACGTCCCTTGACTCACAGCGCCCCCCTAGCCTTTGCCCCCGAAGTCGCCGACGCGCTGGACCGGGGCCTGCCCGTCGTCGCGCTGGAATCGACGATCATCACCCACGGGATGCCCTGGCCGCAGAACCTCGAGATGGCCGAGAAGGTCGAGGCCGTGATCCGCGACAACGGCGCCGTCCCGGCCACCATCGCGGTGATGGACGGCCTGATCCACGTCGGCCTGACCCCTGACGCGCTGCGCAAGCTGGCGCAGACCCCTCCTGCCGAGGCCATGAAGCTGAGCCGCGCCGATCTGGCTGTGTGCCTGGCCAATGGCCGCACCGGGGCCACGACCGTCGCCGCGACGATGATCTGTGCGCATCTGGCCGGCATCCGCGTTTTCGCGACGGGCGGCATCGGCGGCGTGCATCGCGGGGCCGAAACCAGCTTTGACCTGTCCGCCGACCTTCAGGAACTGGCGCAGACCCCGGTGACGGTCGTGGCTGCCGGCGCCAAGGCAATCCTCGATCTGCCGAAGACGTGGGAGGTGCTGGAAACTCTGGGCGTTCCGGTCATCGCCTTCGGCCAGGACGAGCTTCCGGCCTTCTGGTCGCGCAGCTCCGGCATCAAGGCGCCGCTGCGGATGGACCGCCCCGAGGAGATCGCCGCTGCCGCCGACATGCGTGCCCGGCTTGGCCTGCGCGGTGGGCAGCTGATCGCCAACCCGATCCCCGAGGCGGCCGAGATCCCGCAGGACCAGATCACCCCGGTCATTGAACAGGCGCTGGCGGAAGCAGAGGCGCAGCGCATCGCCGCGAAAGAAGTGACGCCCTTCCTTCTGTCGCGCATCTTCGAGCTGACCGAAGGCCGCTCGCTCGAGTCAAACATTGAACTTGTCCTGAACAACGCCCGGCTGGCCGCGAAGATCGCCGCCGCCATGGCAAATTAGGTCGGCCGCATCGCCGGGAACAGCGCCGTCAGGTCGAAACTGTCGGCGTTGTTCAGCTTGTCGGCATGATCCTCGATGAAGCGGTCGGCAGCCACCTGCCCTGCCGCTTTCATCGATGCCAGCAGCCCCGGCCCCGGCATCAGCTTGGACCGCGCCGTCAGGTCCGTCATCAACGCATCGTCGTCGATCAGGTGGACCAGCACGTTCTTCATCGTGCCCTCGTCCAGCTTGCCCTGCGCGAACAGACGCTTGACGAAGTTGATGGCGCGAAGCTGGCTCATGAGAGAGCTGTTGAAGCTGACCTCGTTCACGCGATCCGCAATCTCGACCGGGCTGCGCGGCAGCGTCTCGCGCATCAGCGGGTTGATCGCGATGATCAGGATGTCGCGCGGCAGGCTGGACCGATAGAGTGGGAACAGCGCCGGGTTGCCCGTGAAACCGCCGTCCCAGAAGGCCTCGATCCTGCCGGTGTCGGGGTCGAAGATCTCGACCGCACGGAACAGCGTTGGCAGGCAGGCCGAGGCCATGACGGCCTCGGGTGTGGCGCCCGTGCCGGAAAAGACCTTGATCCGCCCCGTGCGGACGTTGGTGGCAGCAACATAGAGGCTGGGGCCGGTGGCACAGGCGAAGTCAGGGTAAGGCAATCCGCGCAGCAGCCCGTCCAGCGGGTTTACGTAGAAAGGGCCATAGTCATAGGGGCTGAACAGCCGCGTCAGGTTGTCCAGCCAGGCGGCCGGGGAAAGCATCTCGGTCCAGCGGTGCAGCCCCCGCGGCATGGGGACCAGCGACTGCATCCAGCGCACGACGCGGTTGTCGCTCATCTGCCCGACCTGAGACCACATGAAGTCCAGGTTTTCCCGTGCGGCCCGGCGTCCGGCGATACCCTTGTGAGCGCCCAAACCGGCCTTTAGTGCTGCGCCGTTCAGCGCCCCGGCCGATGTGCCGCTGATCGCCGCCAGATCCAGCCACTGTTCGTCAAGCAGCCTGTCCAGAACGCCCCAGGTGAAGGCGCCATGCGCCCCACCGCCCTGCAGCGCGACATTGATGCTCTTGTGCTTCATGGTCAGGCCCCACGCATGATGCAGTCGCAGCATGATACGAGCTTCCTACGCCGGAACAACCCCATGCCCGACGCGGCATCGCGGCATTGAGGGCCGATCAGTCCTCGGCGGTGGCCTCGGCGCGGCTCTTGCCGGCGACGTCCAGCGCAAGTGTGGCCGCCATGAAGCGGTCCAGGTCGCCGTCCAGCACGCCTTGGGTGTCGCTTGTTTCCTCGCTGGTGCGCAGATCCTTGACCATCTGATAGGGGTGCAGGACATAGGACCGGATCTGGTTGCCCCAGCCGGCATCGCCCTTGGCGGCGTGCTGGGCGTTGATCTCGGCGTTCCGGCGGTCCAGTTCCATCTGGTATAGCCGCGCCTTCAGCGCCGCCATGGCGTTCGCACGGTTCTGGTGCTGCGACTTTTCGGAACTGGTCACGACGATATTCGTCGGCAAGTGGGTGATCCGTACCGCAGAATCGGTGGTGTTGACGTGCTGGCCACCCGCCCCGGACGATCGATAGGTGTCGATGCGGATGTCGCGGTCGGGGATGTCGATTTCAATGTTCTCGTCCACCACCGGATAGACCCAGACGCTGCTGAAGGACGTGTGCCGGCGGGCGGCGCTGTCATAGGGGCTGATCCGAACCAGCCGGTGCACGCCCGATTCAGACTTCAGCCAACCATAGGCGTTGTGGCCGGTGATCTTGTAGGCGGCGCTGCGGATGCCCGCCTCGTCGCCGCCGGTCTCGGACAGCAGCTCGACCTCGTAGCCCTTCTTTTCGGCCCATCGGACATACATCCTCGCCAGCATGGCCGCCCAGTCGCAGCTTTCCGTCCCGCCGGCCCCGGCGTTGATCTCGAGGAAGGTGTCGTTGGCGTCAGCCTCGCCGTTCAGCAGCGCCTCAAGCTCCTTCTGCGCGGCAAGATCCGCCAGCGCCTTCAGGTTGGCCTCGGCCTCGGCCACCAGGTCCGCGTCGCCCTCCTCCTCGGCCAGTTCGACCATCTCGGCATTGGCGGCCAGATCGCCCTCGATCCGGCGATAGGTGTCGATCGCGTCGGACAGCGACTGCCGCTCGCGCATCAGCTTCTGCGCGCGCGCGGGATCGGACCAAAGATCGCCGTCCTCGATCATCGCGTTCATCTCTTCCAGCCGGTGCGGCGCAGTCGTCCAGTCCAGCCGTTGCCCCAGCAGCGACAGCGAGCGGCGGATGGCCTCGATGGCAGAGAGCGTCTCGGCACGCATGGACAGGCTCCTTCGGTCTGGCGTCAGGTCCGGTGTGATAACGTGCCCGGCCACCTTGGGCAAGGGTGGCGCAGTCGCAACCAGCGGGCGCCGGGCTGCGTTCCCCCAGAAACGGAGTTGCAATGCCAGAGCTTATGTCCCAGACCTTCGAGTCCCTCTATTCTATGAGCCTGTCGGTCGCCACCACCCGGATGGTCCTCGCGCTCATCCTTGGCGCGCTGATCGGCTGGGAACGGGAAAGCTCGGATCACGAGGCGGGTCTGCGCACGCACATGATGATCTCGATGGCCGCTGCCCTGTTCACCATCATCGCGATGGAGCTCACCCATATGCGCGCCGACAATGACGCGATGCTGCAGATCGATCCGCTGCGCCTGATCGAAGCCGTCACCTCGGGCGTGGCGTTCCTAGCGGCGGGATCGATCATCATCACCAAGGGGTCGGTCCGTGGCCTGACCACGGGGGCATCGATGTGGCTGGCCGGCGCCATCGGCCTGTCCTGCGGCACAGGCAAGGGGATGCTCGCTATCATCGCCGCTGCGTTCGGCCTTCTGGTGCTGCGCCTGCTGCGCCACGTCGCGCGGCAGAAGGAGACCCGGTCGAAGCATGGCGGCTGACGGCCGGGACAGCGCGCCCCGCGGGGGGGGAGTGCGGAGGCAGCCGGCCCCCGCCGTCGCGGGACGCAACCAGCGTCAGTATAGGCCGCCGGAAGACATCGTGCCGAAGTCCGTCCGCTGCGGGATCACCCGCCTTTCACCCGTCGAGGTCGTAATCGCCTTGGCCGCGCTTTCGCCGGCCTCCCAGGGCAGGATGACCGTGTCGTCGCCAAAGCCCGACACGACATAGGGCGCCAGCCAGTCGGGATCCGTTCCGTCGCGGAAATATTCGCTGATGACGTTCGGCCCGGTCGCGTCGTCGGGCAGGCGCTGGCCCGTGATCCGGTCGATCTTCACCCAATAGCCGCCCTCGGGGACCTTGAACTCGGTTCCGCCGAACTTGGCCACGGCCTCGCGCATGAAATCATTGAAGACCGGGACGCACAGCGTCCCGCCATAGGCGCGCGCCCCCAGAGACCGCGGCTGGTCATAGCCCAGATAGCAGCCTGCCACGATGTTGCTGGAATAGCCGATGAACCACACGTCCTTGGCGTCGTTGGTCGTTCCCGTTTTGCCCGCGATCGGCACCGGCAGGTCGACGCCAGATCCCGACCCGCGCTCCACCGCGCCCTCCAGCATCGAGGTCAGCTGATAGGCCGTCACCGCATCCATCACCCGTTCGCGGTTGGTGTCGATCACGGGCGCCTGCCCGGCCGGCATCGCCTGCAGGGCGCAGGTCTCGCAGACGCGTCGATCGTGACGATAGATCGTGCGTCCGCGCCGGTCCTGGACGCGGTCGACCAGCGTCGGCTCGACCCGCTCGCCGCCATTGGCGAACATCGCATAGGCGGCGACCATCTTGAACAGCGTCGTCTCCTGCGCGCCCAGAGCGTTGGCCAGGAACGGCTTCAGGTCGTCATAGACGCCGAAATCCTCGGCGTATCGCGCCACCTGATCCATCCCGATATCGTCGGCGATGCGGATGGTCATCAGGTTCCGGGACTGCTCGATCCCCGTGCGCAGGGGCGTCGGTCCGTAGTGGCGGCCTGAAGAGTTCTTCGGCTCCCACAGGCCCTGGGGTGTGTTGATGCGGATCGGTTCGTCAACCACGATCGTCGCGGGGGTATAGTTGTTATCCAGCGCCGCGGCATAGACGAACGGCTTGAAGCTGGACCCCGGCTGTCGCTGCGCCTGCGTCGCACGGTTGAAGACCGAACTTTCATAGGAAAATCCGCCCTGCATCGCCAGGACGCGGCCGGTGTTCACGTCCATCGCCATGAAGCCGCCCTGCACCTGCGGCACCTGCCGCAGCGTCCATCGAATGAAGCTGCCGTCGCTGTCGCTGGTCATTGCGCGCACCAGCACCACGTCGCCCACGTCCAGAAGGTCGTCGGCCACCTGCGCCCGCGCGCCCACCTGACCCGTGTCGCGGTTCACCGGCCGGGCCCATTGCACGTCGGCGGCGGGAATCCAGTGGCCGTCAGCATCCTCCTCGATCCCCTCGATCCCGATGCGGGCATCGCTGTCGCCCATCTCCAGCACGACGGCAGGATGCCAGCCCGGGATGTCGCGCGGCAGGCGCAGATCCCAGAGCGCGCCGCGCCAGGCGGCCTCGTCGCTCAGCGCCTCGACGGGGATCGTCTCTCCGGTACCGCGCCAGACGCCCTGATTGCGGTCGTAATCCTCAAGCGCCTTCTGCAGCGCAGTTGCGGCCTCGGACTGCAGTTCGGGGTCGACGGTGGCGCGGATCGTCAGGCCGCCGCCAAAGAACTCCTCCTGCCCGAACTCGCGGCTCAGCTGGCGGCGGATCTCGTCGGTGAAATAGTCCCGTGGCGGCAGGGCGCGCTGGAACGACGGGAAATCGCCGTTCTGCACGGACTTCAGCGGCAGCTTGGCTTCGGCTTCATAGGCGGCCTCGCTGATATAGCCGTTCTGCCACATCTCGCGCAGGACGTAGTTGCGTCTCTCGGTCACCCGCTCCTTGGCGCGGACGGGGTGATAGCGACCTGGCGCTTGGGGCATGGCAGCCAGCATCGCCGCCTCGTGCGGCTCCAATTCGGCGAGGGACTGGTTGAAATAGGTTTGGGCGGCGGCGGCCACGCCAAAGCTGTTCTGGCCCAGGAAGATCTCGTTCAGGTACAGCTCCAGGATCTGGTCCTTGGTCAGCGTGCGTTCCAGCCGCGACGCCAGGATCAGCTCCTTGACCTTGCGTTCGACGCTGCGGTCGCTGGACAGAAGAAAATTCTTCATCACCTGCTGCGTGATCGTGGATGCGCCGCGCACGTTCGATCCGCGCGAAGCCAGCGCCTGCCAGGCCGCGCCAAAGATCCCGCGCAGGTCATAGCCGGGGTGGCTGTAGAAGTTCTTGTCCTCCGCGCTGATGAAGGCCTGCTTGACCAGATCCGGGATCTCGTCGATGGGCACGAACAGGCGGCGTTCCTCGGCGAATTCGTCGATCAGCTGGCCTTCCGCCGAATAGATGCGGCTGATGGTCTTGGGGGAATACTGCGCCAGGGTCTCGTGGCTGGGCAGGTCGCGCGAATAGATCCAGAAGATCCCGCCGATGGTCAGCGCGGCGAAGAACGCCGCCGTCACGACCCAGGAAAAGATCGCACCGAAGAATGAGAGTATGATCCGCAGCACGGGGATTTGCCTTTCCAAGCCTTGCGCCGTCTATAGCGGCAGCGGCCTTCCCGGTCAAAGCAACTGTCGGTGTCAGCGCCGCAGCAGTGCCGCCCGCGCCTGTTCGTCGCGCCACCAGCCGGTGACGGCCTCGGCCACCGCCGTGGCCATCCGAGCGCGCCAGTCGGGATCCGTCAGGTTGAAAAGGTCCGCCTCGTCGGTGATGAAGCCCAGCTCCAGCAGGACCGAGGCGATGTCGGGGGACTTCAGAACCGAGAACGCCGCCCCCTGCACCGGCCGTCCGTGCAGCCCGATTCCCCGCAGTGCCATGCGCGAGGTCAGGTGCCGCGCGAAGGCCTCGGACCGGGGCTGGGTGTCGGTGCGGGCAAAATCCATCAGCGCGACTGCAAGTCCGTCGTCCTGTCCCGTCAGGTCCTGCCCCCGCAGCAGGTCGTCGCGCTGGTGGCGCATCACCAGCTGCCGGCTGGCGCGGTCGTCCGCTGACGAGGACCAGACATAGATCGTGGCGCCCGCCGCCTGCCCCTGCGGCAGCGCATCGGCATGCAGCGACATCAGCAAATGCGCCCCCGCCTGCCGGGCCGCGGTCATCCGCGCCTCGAGCGGAACATAGACGTCATCGTCGCGGGTCATCGCCACGGTGACACCCCGCGCCTCCAGCTCGGCCCGCAGCTCCTGCGCGAAGCTCAGCACAAGATCGGCTTCGGTCTCTCCTCCGGCCTGGGCGCCGGGGTCGAAGCCGCCGTGGCCCGCATCGAGCGCAACCACCAGCCCCTCGGCGGAGGGGGGCGCCGGCACGTCTGCAGGATCAGGCAGGTTGCGAAGCGCCGCCGCGGCCGAGGGTCTGGGCGCGAATGCGCCCTCGCGTACGGGGTCCAGCTCAATGCGCAGCGTGGCATCAAGACCCAAGGTCGACATTCCTGCGCTGGCGACGCGGAACGGGCGCGGAAGCTCCATCACGATGCGGGTCCAGCCCTGGCGGAAGCTGCCCCACCGGATCGCGGGCATCAGGTCCTGCCCGAACAGCTGCGAAGGGTTGCGTCCCGACAGATCCGTGTCCTTCAGGTCGATGACCAGCCGGGCAGGCTCTCCGACAAGGAAGGCGCGCCAGGGGACCGGTCGGTCCAGGCTCAGCCGCACCTCAAGCGGCATCGGCCCGAAGACCGACTGCCACCACCCGGTCGCGGCCTCGGTCACCGAAGACGCGCCAAGCCTCAGCCTGGCGGGGTCCTGCGCCAGCGCCTGCAAGGGCAGCAGAAGCGCCAGGACCAGGACGACCGCCCTCATCTGGACGCCATGAAGGCGGTCAGCCGCCTCAGGCCCTCGGCGATGTCGGCGGTGGCTCGGGCATAGGAAAAGCGCAGTGTCCCCCGCCCCCGGTGAGGGTCGAAGTCCAGGCCCGGGGTGACCGCCACACCCGCCTTTTCAAGAATTTCCGCCGCGAACCTCACTGAATCGTCGGTCATGTGCGACACGTCGGCATAGATGTAGAACGCGCCTTCGGGCGGCGCGATGCGGTCGAAGCCGGCACGCGGCAGACCCTCCAGCATCAGGCGGCGGTTCTCGGCATAGACGGCCAGATTGGCCTCGGCCTCGGGAATGCAATCCAGCGCGGCCAGTGCCGCGACCTGGCTGGCATGGGGCGGGCAAATGAACAGGTTCTGGGCCAGACGCTCGATCGTGCGGACCATGTCGGGGGGCACCACCATCCAGCCGACACGCCAACCTGTCATCGAGAAATACTTGCTGAACGAATTGATGACGACGACCTCGTCCGTCACCTCCAGCGCGGAATGGCAGCGGTCGCCATAGCTCAAGCCGTGATAGATCTCGTCCGAAATGACGGCCATGCCCCGCGCCCGCGCCGCATCGGTAAGCGCCCGCAGTTCCGGCACCGTCAGCACCGTGCCAGACGGGTTGCCGGGCGACGCCAGGATCAGCCCCGTCGCATCCGGCAGATCACCGGGCCGGGGCTGATAGCGATCTTCGGGGCGCGTCGGAATGCCTACGGCTTCCAGTGACATGGCACGCAGGATCTGGCGATAGCTGGGATAGCCCGGAAACCCCATCGCCACCCGGTCGCCAGCGTCGAACAGCGCCGAGAAGGCCAGAATGAACGCCCCGCTGCTGCCGGACGTCACCACAACCCGTGCGGGGTCCAGATCAACCCCGTACCAGCGGCGGTACAGATCAGCGATGCCCTGCCGCAGCGCCGGCAGGCCAAGGGCGACGGTATAGCCCAAGGGCTGCGCCAGCGCCTCGGCCAGGGCGCGCCGCGCGCCTTCGGGGGCGGGCGTGCCAGGCTGGCCCACCTCCATATGAATGATGTGGCGCCCTGCCGCCTCGGCGCGGCTGGCAGCCTCCATCACGTCCATCACGATGAACGGGTCAACCTGTCCGCGCAGGGAAGATCGCATGGCTCGGCCTCTTGTTTTTTGGCATGGTGATAGCGCGGGATGCGCGGCTGCTCCAGTCATTTGGACGGACAACTTGATCGGCTACGGTCACGCGCCTGTGTCGCCCGTCTTCTTGCCATCGCAGGCGCCGCAGTCCAAGCTGCCGCGCGACACGAACCGAGAGGGTCCCTTGCCATGAACCGCCTGTCCGCCGCGCTGCTGATCAGTGCCGCTCTCGCCTCGCCTTCGATGGCTTTCGACATCAAGTCCATGACCAAGGATGAAAAGGCTGCATTCGGCGCGGCCGTTCGGGAATACCTGATGGAAAATCCGCAGGTTCTGATCGAATCCATCAACGTGCTGGAAACCCGGCAGGCCGAGCAGAGCGCGCAGAACGATCTGGAACTGGTCGCAGCAAACCACGACGCGATCTTCAACGACGGCCACAGCTGGGTCGGCGGCAATCCCGACGGCGACCTGACGATGGTCGAATTCCTCGATTATCGCTGCGGCGTCTGCCGCCAGTTCAACAAGGAAATCTTCGACGCCGTCGCGGAAGATGGCAATATCCGACTGATCCTGAAGGAATTTCCTATTCTGGGCGAAGAGAGCGAGCTATCCAGCCGCTTCGCCATCTCGGTCCATCAGATCGCGGGGGACGAGGCCTATAAGGCGGCACATGACGCGCTGATCACCCTGCGGGGTCCGGCCACCCTCGAAGCCCTGCGGAAGATCGCCGACGAGATCGAGGTCGACGCGGACAGCATCGTCCAGCACATGAACACCGAGGCCGTGACCAAGGTGTTGCGCGACAACCGCCAGCTGGCCGAGGTCATGGCGATCCAGGGCACCCCGACCTTCGTGATCGGCGACCAACTGCTGCGCGGCGTCCCACGCGTGGGCGTGGCCGAGACGGTCGCCCAGATCCGCGAGACAATGTAGCGCCCTGTTCGCCGCTAGAGGCCGAGTCGAGACAACCGGGACTCCCCCACCCGTGTTTCGGGTCTGACTGCCTGTGCGGAGAAACTGCCCCGCGGCGGACGGGTTCACGCGAAGCTTGCCTCCGCACGGATGGGAATGACTTCAAAGACGCCGCGCCCCATGTGGCGCGGCGGTCATAAGCGGTCTTCAGTCGGCGGAACTGCGGGAATAGACGTCCTCATAGCGGATGATGTCGTCTTCACCCAGATAGCTGCCGGTCTGGACCTCGATCAGGACCATCGGCACCTTGCCGGGATTCTCCATCCGGTGGACCGCACCCAGTGGCACATAGATCGACTGGTTCTCGGTCACCAGCGTGACGCGGTCATCGACGGTGACCCGCGCGGTTCCCGACACGACCACCCAGTGTTCCGACCGGTGGACATGGCTTTGCAGCGACAGGGCCGCGCCCGGCTTGACGACGATGCGCTTCACCTGGAAGCGGTCGGCCAGGGCCAGCGTCTCGAACCAGCCCCAGGGACGGTGGTCGCGCGGAAAGCTTTCGGCCTGCTTCGCGCGCTTGGCCTTCAGCGCGCTGACCGCCTGGCGGACGTCCTGGGCACGCGAACGGTCGGCGACAAGGACGGCGTCGGCGGTGGCCACGACCATCAGGTCCGACAGGCCGATGCCAACAACCTCCAGGTCCTCGCTGTCGGATCGCAGCAGCACGTCGTGGCAGTCGATCGCGGTCGAGCGTGCGTCAGTCACCACGCCGGTGTCAGAGGGCGCCTGCCCCAACGCCTCTCTCCACACCGCGTCCCAACCGCCAAGGTCCGACCATCGCCCCGAAAACCGCACGACCGACAGGTTGTCGGCCTTCTCCATCACCGCATAGTCGATCGAGTTGTCCTCGGCCTCGGCCCATGGCTCTCGCGCCAGACGCAGGAAGCCCAAGTCGGTCTTCGCCTGGTCCAGCGCCGCCTGGACCGGCTGCAGATAGGCGGTCGCGTGACTGCGGAAGGCGTCGATCATCGTCCGGGCGCTGAAGAGAAAGATCCCCGCGTTCCAGAGGAAATTCCCGGCGGCCACCATGTCGGCCGCCGTCGCCGCGTCGGGCTTTTCGACAAAACGCTCCAGGGGCTGCGGCCCCTCTCCGGTCGAGGCCAGCTGGAGATAGCCGTAGCCGGTCTCGGGGCGGTCCGGGGTGATCCCGAAGGTGACGATACGCCCTTGCGCTGCGGCTTCGGCCCCCTCGGCCACGGCGGCGGCGAAAGCGTCCGCATCGGGAATGACGTGATCCGAGGGCGCGACCAGCACCAGCCGGTCGGGATCCTCGGCCTCGACCATCAGGGCAGCGGCCAGGATCGCGGGTGCGGTATTGCGCCCGGCAGGCTCGATGACAATGGCGCCGGGGGCGATGCCCGCCTGCTCCAGCTGTTCGGCCACGATGAACCGAAAGTCGGAGTTGGTCATCACCACAGGTGGCCCAAAAAGCGACCCTGACAGCCGCCGGGCCGAGGCCTGGAACAGTGTCTCATCACCGACAAGTGCGGCGAACTGCTTCGGAAAGCTCTTGCGAGAGACGGGCCACAGCCGCGTCCCTGATCCGCCAGCCATCAGAACCGGGGTTATCTTTCCCATCGCCGCACCTTTCACGCCTTGGCCTTTTTCCGCGCCGGCACAAGCCGGACCGACGCCGCCACTGAAGGGCCTGGGCGCCTGTCCGTCAACTACCGCCGAATGCTAGCAGTCCAATAGCGCAGTTTTATCCTCAAGCTGTTGCGGCCAGAAGACGGGGTCGGGGCCCTGAGCGTCATCTGGGTCTAAGCTGTCGTCACTGGCCTCCTGCAGGGCCAGTGACCACCTTAGCCTGCGTGCGCAGGGGTTGCCGCCGAAGGTCACTCGGCACTTGTTGTCGGGCGCGGTGCTGATGGGCTTCCAGATCGAGTTCAATTTAGACGTTGGCGCCATCGGCCTGTTGTCTGATGCGGTCGTGAAGTTCGGCCGCCGACCTCCGCCCGGACCACCCTCTTGGAAGATGCCGCCATGACCGACGGAGGGCTGATCGCATTCCTTCCATCTATGGGAGGATTCCTGCTTTTATCCACAGGTTGGCCCGACTTTCGGGAATTGGTCTGCGGGAAAGACAGCTATTGGACCTGCGTCTGTGCCTGGTCCCATATGACGGCCGGAAATGGTCAGCGGGTCTGCGTCGCATGCGCTTGATTACCTGCAAGGCGGCCGGGGCGCGACGGGTCCAGCTTCGCGCCCCAACCCAATCCCTCAGCTGCAGCCGCTGGTGCCGCCGCAGGTGTTGCACTTCATGCAGGTGCCGTTCCGGACCAGGGTGTAGTTGCCGCATTCGCCGCAGGGATCGCCCTCGTATCCCTGCATCCGGGCCTTGGTGCGCAGGTCCAGACCGACCTCTGCCATGCCGGTGGCCACGGCGGCGGTCGCGGTCCCCGCCTGCAGCACCATCAGGTCATGCGGCAGGCGCTTGCGCAGGTAACCGGCGCTGCTGATCTGCTTCAGCATCGTCAGAGACTTCAGTTCGGACGGCTCGGTGACGGGGGCCTGACGGCTTCCCTCGTCCTCACCGCCACCCATCTCGTCGAAGCGCGCACCCTCGGGCTTCACATGAGCCAAATCCGTGCGGTCCAGATAACTGACGGCCAATTCGCGGAAGACATAGTCCAGGATCGAGGTCGCGTTCTTGATGCTGTCGTTGCCCTGCACCATCCCCGCCGGCTCGAACCGGGTGAAGGTGAAGGCGTCGACGAACTCCTCCAGGGGCACGCCGTATTGCAGGCCGACCGACACGGCGATGGCAAAGTTGTTCATCATCGCCCGGAAGCCCGCACCTTCCTTGTGCATGTCGATGAAGATTTCACCCAGCTTGCCGTCATCGTATTCGCCGGTGCGCAGGTAGACCTTGTGACCGCCGACGATGGCCTTCTGGGTATAGCCCTTGCGCCGCTGCGGCAGCTTCTCGCGGTTCGACCGCACGATCTCCTTGACGATGACGCGCTCGACGATCTTTTCGGCCAGAACGGCGGCCTTGGCGTGCTGGGTGCCGGTCGCAAGGATCTCCTCGGCCTCGTCGTCATCCTCGACCAAGGCGCTGGCCAGGGGCTGCGACAGCTTCGATCCGTCGCGATAAAGGGCGTTGGCCTTGATGCCCAGGCTGTGCGACAGTTCGTACGCCGCCAGCGCGTCTTCGATCGTGGCGCTGTTGGGCATGTTGATCGTCTTGCTGATCGCGCCCGAGATGAAGCTTTGCGCCGCAGCCATCATGCGGATGTGGCTTTCAACCGAGAGATAGCGCTTGCCGGTCTTGCCGCAGGCATTGGCGCAGTCGAAGACCGGCAGATGTTCGGCCCGCAGGTGCGGCGCTCCTTCCAGCGTCATCGTCCCGCAGACATGGTCGTTCGCGGCCTCGATCTGCGCCCGGCTGAAGCCCAGGTGGCGCAGCAGGTCGAATGTCGGGTCGGCCAGCTTGTCGGTCGGGATGCCCAGGGTGCCACGGCAGAAATCCTCGCCCAGAGTCCACTGGTTGAAGACGAAGCGGATGTCGAAGGCGCTGCCGAGCGCGGCTTCGATCTTGCCGATCTCGGCCCCGCCGAAGCCGTGGCCGGCCAGCGAGGCGTGATTGATCGCGGGACAGTTGCCAAGCGTGGCGTGGCCCACGGCGTGACCCACGATCTCTTCGATCTGGGCGCTGGAGTATCCCAGCACCTCCAACGCGGCCGGGACCGACTGGTTGATGATCTTGAAATAGCCGCCGCCGGCCAGCTTCTTGAATTTGACCAGGGCGAAATCGGGCTCGATCCCGGTGGTGTCGCAGTCCATGACAAGGCCGATGGTGCCGGTCGGCGCGATGACCGTGGTCTGGGCGTTGCGGAAACCATGCGCCTCTCCCAAGGCCAGCGCCTCGTCCCAGGCCGCCCGCGCCAGCGCGGCCAGCGACGGATCGGGACAGTTGGCCGCGTCCAATGCCACCGGCGCGACGTTCACGCCCTGGCATTCGGTCCCGTGGGCGGCAGCCCGATGATTACGGATCACCCGCAGCATGTGATCGCGGTTCCGGGCATAGCCGGGGAAGGCGCCCAGCTCGGCCGCCATCTCGGCGCTGGTGGCATATGCGACGCCGGTCATGATCGCCGTCAGGGCCCCGCAAAGCGCGCGTCCCGCCTCGCTGTCATAGCCCAGCCCCATGTTCATCAGCAGACCGCCGATATTCGCATAACCCAGACCAAGGGTGCGGAAGTCGAAGCTTCGCTGCGCGATTTCCCGGCTGGGGAACTGCGCCATCAGGACGCTGATTTCCAGCGTCAGGGTCCAGAGCCGCGTGGCGTGGACATAGCCATCAGCGTCGAAGCGCCCGTCATGCCAGAAGGTCAGCAGGTTCATCGACGCCAGGTTGCAGGCAGTGTCGTCCAGGAACATGTATTCGCTGCACGGGTTCGACCCGCGGATCGGCCCGTCCTCGGGGCAGGTGTGCCACGCATTGACAGTGTCGTGGAACTGGATGCCGGGATCGGCGCAGGCCCAGGCCGCGTGGCCGACCTGTTCCCACAGCTCTCGGGCGCTGACGACCTTGGCCGGCTTGCCGTCGGTGCGGCGGATCAGCGCCCACGGCTGGTCTTCGCGGACCGCACGCAGGAAGGCGTCCGTCACCCGGACCGAGTTGTTCGAGTTCTGGCCCGACACGCTGACATAGGCCTCGGAGTCCCAGTCCGTGTCATAGGTCGGAAACTCGATGCTGTCGAAGCCCTGGCGGGCGTATTGCAGCACGCGATTTATATAGGTCTCGGGGATCATCGCCCGCTTGGCGGATTTGATGGCCGCCTTCAGCGCGTCGTTGCGCGCCGGATCGGTCTCTCCTCCACCAAGGCGGATCGCGGCAAAGATCGCGTTCAGTTCGCGCTCGTGCATCTTCGATCCGGCAACCAGGCTGGCGACCTTCTGCTCCTCGATGACCTTCCAGTTGATGAAGGCCTCGATATCAGGGTGGTCCATGTCGCAGATGACCATCTTCGCAGCCCGCCGCGTGGTGCCGCCCGACTTGATCGCGCCCGCCGCCCGGTCGCCGATCTTCAGGAATCCCATCAGGCCGCTGGACTTGCCGCCGCCAGACAGCTTCTCGCCCTCGCCGCGCAGACTGCTGAAATTGGTTCCTGTGCCGCTGCCGTACTTGAACAGCCGCGCCTCGCGGACCCACAGGTCCATGATGCCGCCATCGTTCACTAGATCGTCGCTGACCGACTGGATGAAGCAGGCATGCGGCTGCGGATGCTCATAGGCGCTGGTCGAGGCGGTCAGCCTGCCGGTCTTGTGGTCGACGTAGAAGTGCCCCTGCCCCGGTCCGTCAATGCCATAGGCCCAATGCAGGCCGGTGTTGAACCACTGCGGGCTGTTTGGCGCCGCCATCTGGCGGGCCAGCATGTGCCGCATCTCGTCCAGATAGGCGCGCGCGTCTTCTTCTTTGGAGAAATACCCACCTTTCCAGCCCCAGTAGGTCCAGGCGCCAGCCAAGCGGTCGAACACCTGCGCGGCGCTTGTTTCGCCCACGACGTGCTGGTCCTCGGGCAGCTCGGCCAAGGCAGCCTCATCTGCAGTACTGCGCCACAGGAACTCGGGCACGCCCTTCTCTCGCACGCGCTTCAGGCGGGCGGGCACGCCGGCCTTGCGGAAGTACTTCTGAGCGATGACGTCGCTGGCAACCTGGCTCCAGCCTTGGGGGACCTCGACCCGGTCGTTGCGAAACACGACCGAGCCGTCCGGGTTCCGGATCTCGCTGACGGTGGTGGTGAACCCGATCCCGCCATAGGCTCCGCCGGTTTCCGTGGTGAATCGCCGTTCGATCTGCATGCCAACCCCCTGTTGCTGTCGACGCAGCCACGGCATCCGCGGTCACGAGATCCTCGACCTTCGGCACGCGCCAAGGGGCTTCAACGGGGCAGGCCCGCTGTGAAGATCGGTTCGGATCGCACTTGTGGCAAAACCGTCAGGTTCCACTACATCTGGTGCCGTTCTGGCCTCATGCCACAAGGTGACGGTGACTCGGCGGCAGTTCAACAGGTATTTTTGGCTTCACGCGGGCGCTTCGCCGTTGACATCGAGCCACCCCGCAGCGCTGCAGATTCGCGCACAGACTGCCAAGCGGTTCTGACGCCAATTTCAGCTGCGACGGCATTTTCCCTGCGAATGCAGGCCGATGCATCAGCCAATTCTACGAGTTTCCACAGGCTTATCCCGCCCTCATCCGCAGGTTGCGCACAGCGGTTGCAAATCCGCCACATTCCGGCGTCTTCAGCGGAATTTTCGCAGCCCGCGGTCTGTCACGATCATGTCCAACGGCTGATCGAACGGCTCTGCCGGAATCGCGGGCAGTTCCTGGCTGGCATAGGCCAGGCCGATGGCCGCTGCCGGTCCCGATTCGCGCAACACCTCAAGCGTGCGGTCATAGAAGCCGCCGCCATATCCCAGACGGTTACCATCGGCGTCGAAGCCCGCCAGTGGCACGATCAGCACCGCGGGCCGCATCTCCGGCGCGTCCTCGGGCGGGTGAGAGGTGCCGAAAGATCCGGGCACCATATCCCGCCCGTCCCACAGCCTGAACAGCAGCGGCTGCGCGCGGCCCGGCACGACCGGAAGGACCACAGGACCGTCATGCGCCCGCATGGCCGGGCGGGGGTCTGCCTCACCGCGCATCGGCCAGTATCCGGCCAGCACCGCACCCGCGAATGGCGCAAGCGCTGCCCGCAGGTGGCGGTCAAGCGCCGCATCGTCGCCGCCCTGCGCACGCGCGGCCATCGCCTGCGCGCGCAGTTCCTGCTTCACGGTCGTCATAGCAGCACCGCCGTCGCAAGCCCGAGAAACGCCAGAAAGCCGATCACATCGGTCATCATCGTGACGAACGTTCCCGACGCCAGCGCCGGGTCCGCGCCAAGCTTGTTCAGCGCCAGCGGGATAAGGATGCCGGCCAGCGCCGCCACCAGCAGGTTCACGATCATCGCCAGGCCGATGACCGTCGCTAGACCCGGGTCCCCAAACCAGAGCAGGGTGATCCCAGCCATGATCACGCCGAAGATCGCCCCGTTGATCAGGCCGACCGTCACCTCGCGGCGCACCACGCGTACGGCGTTGGACCGCGACAGGTCACGGGTCGCCAAGCCCCGCACCGCCACCGTCAGCGTCTGCGTCCCGGCATTGCCGCCCATCGAGGCGACGATCGGCATCAGGACGGCCAGGGCGACTAACTGGGCGATCGCGCTTTCAAAGATCGCGATGACGCTGGCGGCCGCCAGGGCGGTCACAATGTTGGCGCCCAGCCAGGGCACGCGCTGCCCGACCGTCTGCAGCACGGTGTCGTTGATCGTCGATTCGTCGCCGACGCCCGCCAGTCGCAGGATATCCTCCTCGTGCTCCTCGTCCAGGATCGCCATGGCGTCGTCGATGGTGATCACGCCGACCAGGCGATCGTGACGGTCCACCACCGGGGCCGAGATCAGGTGATACTGATTGAACACATAGGCGACATCGCCTTCCTCGGCATAGGCGCTGATGGTGCGGAAGCTGTCCTCGGCCAGGTCGCGCAGCGTCGTGTCGTGGCGCGACGCCAGCAGCCGCCCGAGGGTGACATAGCCCGTGGCATGGCGGCGCGGGTCCACCAGGATCACGTGATAGAACTGCTCGGGAAGCCATTCCTCGGACTGCAGGAACCTGATCGTCTGGCCGACGGTCCAGTGCTCGGGGGCCGTCACCACCTCGGATTGCATCAGACGGCCGGCGGAGTATTCAGGATAGGCCAGCGACTGCTGGACCGCCGCCCGGTCGCCCGCATCCAGCGCGGCCAGGATCTGGTCACGGTCCGACTGATCCAGGTCCTCGACCAGGTCGACGACGTCGTCGCTGTCCATTTCCCGGACCGCTTCGGCCAGGACCTCACGCGGCATCTGCTCGATCACGTCCTCGCGGATCGACTCGTCGATTTCGGACAGGATCTCGCCGTCGATCTGCCGGGCATAGAGCTCCAGGAACGTCCGCCGACGCGGCGCCGCCAGCCGCTCAATCAGGTCGGCGATGTCGGCCGCGTGCATCGGCTCCAGTGCGATGTTCAGCGCATCGCCGTCGCCGGCGTCGATGGCAGCGTCGATCTGGGCCAGCAACTCGGCGTTGGGGCCGAAATCGTCTTCGTCCTGATCGAACTGGGTTTCGTCGCGCTGGCTGTCGTCGGCCATCATGCCCCCGTCGCTTGAATTGAAGACATCGGGCCTAGCCCGCCAGTAGCGCAAGCGCCTGTTCGTGCAGATGCGCCGAGGCGGCGGCGACGACCTGTCCCCCCTCGGCCGCAGGGCCGCCCTGCCAGTCGGTGACGATGCCGCCGGCCGCCTCGACCACGGCCAGCGGACCGGCGATATCATAGGGCTGCAGCCCGGCCTCGATCACAAGATCGATCTGCCCCAGGGCCAGAAGTGCATATGCATAGCAGTCCAACCCATAGCGCGTCAGCCTTACGCGGTCGGCGACGCGCCGGAAGGCGGCATGTTCGGCCGCATCACCCACTTCAGGGAACGTCGTCATCAGAATCGCGGCATCAAATTCAATACCGCGCCGCACCCGCAGGTCCCGAGAACCCATCGGGGCGGTCATCCTCGCGCGCCCAAGCCCGCCTTCAAAGCGCTCGCCGGTATAAGGCTGGTCGATCATGCCGTATTTGATGCCCTGCCCGTCGGACAGGCCGATCAGGACGCCCCAACTGGGTGCACCGCACAAGAAGGCCCGGGTGCCGTCGATCGGGTCGAGGATCCATGTCAGCCCGGTCGTGCCGGTGCTGCGCCCGAACTCTTCGCCCAGGATGGCATCGTCGGGGCGCTGGCGCGCCAGCACGTCACGCATCGCCGTCTCGGCGGCGCGGTCGGCCTGCGTCACCGGATCGAAGTCCGCGGGCCGCTTGTTGTCGGTGATCAGGTCAGCGCTGCGAAACAGCGGCAGGATGGCCTCACGGGCCGCATCGGCCATGTCATGGGCAGTGCGGATGATCTGTGCGGCGTCCTGCATGCTGGCCCCCTGATGTTTCAAACGGGGTGTAACCCGTCACGCCAGCGGGGGCCAGCAGGCTTTCGAGATTGTCGTCCGACGGTCACGCATCGCGGGACGACAGCGTGGTCAGTCGCCTTCTGGCGGTTCCGGCCTCTATGCCGCGACCGACAGGACGCGCGCCAGTTCGAATATCTGGCGGCGCTGCGCTTCGGGCATGGTATAGTAGGCGCGGACCAGCTGCAGCGCCTCCTTGTCGGCGAAGATGTCGCCTTCGACCATGCCGGGGACGTCGCCCTCGTGCAGCCCCTCGAAGAAGAAGCTGACCGGAACGTCGACCGCCTGCGCAATATCCCACAGACGAGATGCCGAAACCCGGTTCATTCCGGTTTCGTACTTCTGGATCTGCTGGAACTTGATGCCAACCTTGTCGGCCAGCTGTTGTTGGGTCATTCCAATCATCCAACGGCGATGGCGGATACGCTTACCAACGTGAACATCTACACTGTGCTTCATTGCCGCAACCCTCTGCAATCTAAAAGAGCGGTAGCGCAGGGTCGCACACTTATCGAGTGTCAACATAGTTAATCGCCCCTATTCTGCCCAAAAGGACAGGTCCGGACCGGGCCTTTCGGGTCCGTTGTCCTTCATGTTTGACTTCAACGGCCGATCGGCCAAGCTCCGGCGGCAGTTTGGCGGAGGGGACATGACGGGACTGATTCGGATGGCGCAGGTCGAGGCGTTGGGAACCGACCCGATCATGGTCCGGGCGGAACCGCCCGCTGCGGGCAGGGAACGCGTGCTGATCAGGATGGCCGCGGCAGCCCTGAATTTCGCGGATCTGTTGAAGGCCAGGGGGCAATACCAGGAAGTGGCCGATCCCCCGTTCGTTCCCGGCCTGGAAGGCGCGGGAACGGTGATCAACGCACCTGCAGACAGCGGCCTGGCCCAGGGAGCCCGTGTGGCCGTGTCCGCCCCCGGCACCATGGCCGAGGTCGTGGCAGTGCCCGTCAGCGCCGTCCAGCCGCTTCCGGACGGGATGAGCTTCGAACAGGCAGCGGGTTTCCAGGTGGCTTATGGGACAAGTCATCTGGCGCTGGTCACCCGCGGCGATCTCCGATCCGGCCAGACGCTTGTCGTGACGGGTGCCGCCGGAGGGGTGGGCCTGACCGCGGTCGAAATCGGGCATGCCATCGGCGCGCGCGTCATCGGTGTGGCGCGCGGTGCCGACAGGCTGCGTGTCGTGGCGAAGGCCGGCGCGGACGAGGTCATCGACAGCGCCAACTGCCCTGACCTGCGCTCCGCCCTCCGGGATCTGGGCGGGGCCGATGTTGTCTATGATGCCGTCGGCGACACCACCGGAGAGGCGGCTTTCCGTGCGCTGCGTCCCGGCGGGCGCTTTCTGGTCATCGGCTTTGCCGGAGGCAGACCGCCAGCGCTGCCCCTGAACCACGCGCTGGTCAAGAACATCGCGATCCACGGCTTCTACTGGGGCGGATACAGCAGGCTGGACCCTGACGCACTGCGACACAGCATGACAGAGCTGTTCGCCATGTTCGACAAGGGGCGCCTGAACCCCGTCGCCGGCGTAGTCCTGCCGCTTGAACGGCTGGCCGAGGGCTATGCACTTCTGCGAGAGCGCAAGAGCGTCGGAAAAGTTGTCATCACCTTGTGAAAATGGACGATTTGCCGCAGCCGAGGCATTGAATCGAGGTCTTATTGGTCCAATATTCTGCCTAGGCCGGGCGGGAACCGGCGTGCCTTTCAGGGGAGAGTTCGATGGCAGAATACAACACTTACCGCACCGCGCAGGGCGTGGGCGCCCGCAGGGCGGTCGTCGACGAGGGCCTGCGGGCCTACATGAACAAGGTTTATGGGCTGATGGCGGTCGGGATGGGTGTGACCGCCGTCGCAGCTTATGGCATCGCCGCTGGCGCGGTGACGCCGGAAGGACAGCTGACCGCATTGGGGGCCGCGATCTACACCTCGCCGCTTCGGTGGGTGATCATGTTCGCCCCTCTGCTGATGGTCTTCGCCTTTGGCGCCGCACTGAACCGCCTGTCGGTCTCGGCCGCGACGTTCATGTTCTATGGCTTTGCGGCGCTGATGGGCCTGTCGATCAGCTCGATCTTCCTGGTCTATACCGGCGTGTCGATCGTCCAGACCTTCCTGGTGACCGCGATCGCCTTCGCTGGCCTGTCGCTCTGGGGCTATACGACCAAGAAGGACATTTCGGGCTGGGGCAGCTTCCTGATCATGGGCCTGATCGGCCTGATCGTGGCGTCGATCGTGAACATCTTCATGCAGTCGCCCGCGATGCAATTCGCGATCTCGGTCATCGGCGTGCTGATCTTCGCCGGCCTGACCGCGTATGATACGCAGAACATCAAGAACACCTACCTGCAGATGGCGGGTTCGGATTCCGACTTCATCGGCAAGAGCGCGATCATGGGTGCCCTTCGCCTGTACCTCGACTTCCTGAACCTGTTCATGTTCCTGCTGTCGTTCATGGGCAACCGGGAGTAATCAACCCGCGAAGACAATGTTTTTCAAGCCCGCCAGCCCACGCTGGCGGGTTTTTTGTTTGGCCTTTGGTGGAAGCGAGTTCCGCGATTGCAGCGTCGGGTGGGACACCGCATGTCCTGATCCTGCGACCTCGGCAGAGCGGCATTGCCGGGCGCACAGTCCCAAGCCGGTAGCTTTAGGCAAACTTTCTCCTGCCTGCCGTGCCAGCCGGTCCGGCGGGTGAGCCGGTTCGGCGGGCTGTTCGGTCAGGCGGCGGGATCTGGGCGGGCGCGGGACATCTGGCGGATCGTGGCGAAGATCACGTCGATGCCGCGGGCGAGTTGGGGGAAATCCGTCCACTCCTCGGGCGCATGAGAGATGCCGCCCCGGCTTGGGACGAAGACCAACCCGGTGGGCGCAAAGCGCGCCATGATCATGGCGTCATGCCCCGCCCCGCTGACCATGTCACGTTGCGACAGTCCCAGAGCCTCGGCCTGTGCGGAAAGGGCGGCGTGGATCTGCGCCGACATCGGCGTCGGCGGGGCATACAACTGCTGCTCCACGTCGCAGGTCAGGCCGTTCCCGGCAGCCCGTGCGGCAGCCGCATTCGTCATCTCGATCAGGCGCATCACGTCGTCCTCTTGCGGAGCGCGCAGATCGACGGTGAAGCTGACCAGGTCCGGGATCACGTTGGCCCCACCCGGCAGGACCTCCAGCTTGCCGACCGTCAGCACGGCGCCGCGGCCGACCTGCCGCGCCAGATCGGGCAGCTGCGACAGGATCGCCACTGCACCGGCCAGCGCGTCCTGCCGCGCATCCATTGGCGTCGTGCCGGCGTGCCCGGCCTTGCCGCGGACCGTGACCTTCAGCTGCGCCAGCCCGACGATCCGGTCGACGATGGCAACGTCCTTGCGCTCGGCCTCGAGGACGGGCCCCTGCTCGATATGCAGTTCCAGAAAGGCGTGGACCGAGCCGGGCTGAAGCACCGCCTGCCCCGCCTGCATCGGGTCGAGGCCGAAGGCAGTCATCGCCTCGGCCGCCGAAATGCCATCGTCGTCGCGCAGGTCGTGAAGGCTGGCCCCGTCAAGCTGGCCGGTCAGCAGCCGCGACCCCATCAGGCCGCC
Source organism: Pseudomonadota bacterium (assembly GCA_036338635.1). Taxonomy (GTDB): domain Bacteria; phylum Pseudomonadota; class Alphaproteobacteria; order Rhodobacterales; family Rhodobacteraceae; genus Paracoccus. Next base: position 29,601 of record JAYZBS010000012.1, read on the forward strand.
ACCGAAACGGGAACCCTCCTCCTCGATCAGGGCGATCACCTCGATAGGACGTTCCGGAACAAGACCGAGATCGCGGAACAGGAACGCGGTCTCCAGCCCCGCAACGACGCCTGCGGGGCCGTCGAAGCGCCCCCCGTTCGGAACCGAATCCAGGTGCGAGCCGACAAGGATCGGCGCCAGGTCGGGCTGCGACCCCTCGATCCGGCCGAAGACATTGCCGACCGCATCCTGGCGCACCGAGAGGCCCGCCTTCAGCATCTGGTCGATGACGTAATCACGCGCGCCCGCATATTCCAAGCTATAGGTCAGGCGCGTCGTGCCCTGCCCCGGCGTCGCGTTGAACTGGTCGATCCCCAGGATCATCGCCTCGACGCGCGCGACATCTGCATAGCCGGTCATGCGATCAACCCCACGAAGATGCCCGCCAGAACGACCGAAACCATCGTCACGGTCACGAAGCCCGCTACCAGCATCGGTGGCAGCAGATGCGCGGTCAATACCTCGCGCTCGGACGCGTCGTCGGTCAGCGTGTCGATCACGTCCTTGGTGATGATGTAGTCCGCTGGAAACCCGTAAAGCGCGGTCAGCGAGCAGGCAAAGGCCATCGCCGGCGTCGCACCCAGGATCCGCCCCACGATGAACGAGGCGACATACATGCCGACCAGCCCGATGCCGATGATCGCGACCAGCGGGACGGCCAGATCCAGCAGCATCTCGGGGGTGGCGCGCTTCAAGCCGTCGAAAATAAAGACCATCAGGATCAGGATGGTGAAGCCGAAGGCGTTGGACTTGCGCAGCGGCTCGCGCTCGAGCAGCCCGATCGAGGTGGCGATGACGCCGAAGATCAGACACAGCACGAAGGGGCTGACCGCGAAGGCGGGCTTGACCAGTTCCGACACGCCCCAGGCTGCCAGGGCGACGGCGCCAAGGCGTAGCAGCTTGAAGTAGACGGTGTCATAGGCCACCGGCATGGCGCCGAAGAGGCGCGGTGGGCGCGGCACCTCGGTCGTTTCGGCCTGCGGTGCCTCGGCGCTCCAGCGGCCGTCGCGGTGCAGCGACAGAACGCGCCGCCCCTCGCGCTTGAGCATGATGGCCGTCAGCGGATAACCTGCGAACCCCTGCATGACATAGATCAGGATCGCCAGCACTGACAGTGCCTGCAGCCCCGCATCGGCGGCCGCCTGCGACATGATCAGCGACGCGACGACCCCGCCCACCAGCGGCGGCGTGCCCACGACGACGGTCTGCCAGTCCAGCACCAGAAGCCCGGCCGTGAACAACAGCGCCACGATCCCGGCGATGCCCGACAGCGCAATGACTACCGTCCGCCACTGCCGCCCCAGTTCCTTTACCGACAGGAGCGTGCCCATGTTGGTGATCAGCAGGTACATCGCCAAGAAGACGATCGGTGTCTGGAAACCGGCGGTCTGCACAATGTCTTCGGGGAAGAAGGTCCAGTAGCCCGCGAGAAACAGGATCGCGCAGACAAAGACCGACGGCAGCCATGACCGGGTCCGGGTCGAGACGACGTCGCCGATCCACAGGATCAGCGCAAGAAGCGAGAAGGCCAGCAATTGCGGCATGGGTCCAAGCCTTTCGGGTCAGATTATTTCAAGACGCGCGGCGGCAGGATGTCAGAAGGCGTGCCCGCGCCAGCCGTCGGGACAACATTGATCCATCTGGATGTATTTCGCAATGCGCAATTGTGACGCCCCGCCGAAAGCGCCAGAATGGGGCGGCGCCGGGGGATGACGATGACAGACAGGATGCTTGACGAACTGCTGGGGTCGGACCTGCAGGAACTGATGTCGGTCAGTTATATCGTGCTGGCGAACAACCAGGTCACGAACCGCCATATTGAACGTCGCTATCGGATGCCCGTGCAGTGCTGGTCGGCCCTTTACGTGATCGACCGGTTCCCCGGTCTTCTGGCGCGTGACGTGCAGCGGCTGCTGCCGCGCCCGCAGAACACCATCAGCCGTGCGGTGTCGCTGCTGCAGTCGCGCGGGCTGATCCGGATCGAGGACGACCCCCAGGACGGGCGCGCCAAGCGCCTCCACCCGACCGCCGAGGGCGCCGCGCTGCTGGCAGAGATCCTTGCCACCGCGCGGGCCCGCCAAGCCGAGGTCTTCGGCGTCCTGTCCAAGGAAGAGCGGCGGCAGTTCGTGGCGCTCTGCCACAAGATCGCCGCCGGACCGCTTCTGACGCGGTCCGAGGCGATGCCGAATTAGGCCAGACGCACCGGGATGCCCTTGGACGCAGGCGTCTTCGACAGCAAATCGTGGCGCGACAGTGGCGACAGCGGGTTCAATTCGGGGAAATACCCGGCGATGCAGCCGCGCGGCAGATCGTAGGGCACAATCCGCAGCCCGTCCACGCGGCGCGCGACTCCGTCATCGGCGGCGCCGGTCAAGGCGATGCGCTGGCCGGGGCGCAGGCCCTCGGCCTCGATGTCGGCGGGCGACATCATCACCAGCATGCGGTCGCCCTCGATTCCGCGCAACCGATCAGACATACCATAGATCGTCGTATTGAACTGGTCGTTCGACCGCAGCGTCATCAGCCGGTACATGCCATCCCCGTCAGCCAGGCCGGTGGCGTCCAGATCGGCCGGCACGGTGAACTGCGCCTTGCCCGTTCCGGTCTTCCAGACGCGCTCGCGCGCCGGGTTCCCGCGATAGAAGCCGCCGGGCTGGTTCATCCGGGCCTCGAAGTCATGGAAATCGTCAGGATAGGTCGCTTCGATCAACGACCGAACCTGGGCGTAATCCACCGACCAGTCGTCCCAGGCGAGCCGCGGGTTCGCCTGCAAGGTCGCGGCGGCCAGCCCCGCGACGATCGCGACCTCTGACTTCAGATGCGGGCTTGCGGGTTCGCGCCTGCCGATCGAGCCATAGATGTGGCTGAAGCTGTCCTCCATGGTGATCTGCTGGCTGGTGCCGTTCTGAAGGTCCTCCTCCGACCGCACGAGGCAGGGCAGCAGCCATGCGGACCGGCCGGGCATCAGGTGCGTCCGGTTCAGGCGGGTGGCGATGTGGACGGTCAGCGGCATCCGGCCCCAGACCTCGGTCACCCGGTCCTGATCGGGCACAGCCCGCGCCAGATTGCCGCCCAAGCCTACATATCCCTGCGCCTCGCCCGCCAGCAGCGCCTCGACGAACTCGACGGTATTCCAGCCGGGCTCCTCGGGCGGCTCGATCCCGAACATCTCTCGCAGCTTGTCGTTCGGGACGAGCTTCGGCTTTTCGGTAATGCCGACGGTGCGCTGCCCCTGGACATTGGAATGGCCGCGCACGGGTGAACATCCCGCGCCCTTCCGGCCGATATTCCCGCGCAGCAGCAGCAGGTTCACCAGTGCGCCGATCGCGTCCGAGCCGTGGACATGCTGCGTGACGCCCATGCCATAGATGCCGATCACCGCCTTGGCACGGGCATAGAGGGTGCCGACGCCTTCCATCTCGGCGCGGGAAAGCCCGCTGACAGCTTCCAGACGGTCCCATGGCGTCGCGCGGACCCAGTCCATCCAGTCGTCCAGCCCGGTGCAGTGTTCGGCCAGGAAGGCGTGGTCCAGAACGCCCCCGCCCTCATCCTCCAGCGCAAGGACCTGCTTGGCGATACCGGTCAGGGCCGCGATGTCGCCGCCGGTGCGTACCTGCAGGTAGCGGTCCGAGATCTCGGTCGGCGCGCCCAGGCTCATCTGCCAGGGGTTCTGCGGGTTCGCGAACTCCAGCAGGCCCTTCTCGCGCAGCGGGTTGATCGCGACGATGTGGCATCCCCGCTCGGCCGCCTTCTGGAACGGGTGAAGGATCCGCGGGCTGTTGGTGCCGGGATTCTGGCCGACATGGATGATCATGTCACAGTGTTCCAGATCGTCCAGCACACAGGTCCCGACGGGCGATCCGATCACCTTCTTCAGCCCGACCGAGGTGGTCTCGTGGCACATGTTCGAACTGTCAGGCAGGTTCGTGTGTCCATAGGCACGAGCAAACAGCCCGTAGAGATAGGAGGCCTCCAGCCCCGCCTTGCCCGAGACATAGAACGTCACCTTCTTCGGGTCCAGCCGCCGCAACTCGGCGCCGATGGCGGCGAAAGCTTCGTCCCAGCTTGTCTCGACATAGCGGTCGCTGGCGGCGTCATAGCGCAGGGGATGCGTTAGGCGGCCCTGACGTTCCAGGTCGTGCTCGTCCCAGGTTACCAGGTCGGAAACAGTGTGATCGCGGAAGAACTCCGGCCCGCAGCGGGCGGTGGTCAGGTCCCACAACGTCGCCTTGGCGCCGTTCTCGCAGAACTCGGCCACATGGGGGTTCGGCGGCTTGGCCCATGCGCAGGACGAACACATGTAGCCGCCGGGCTTGTTCTGCCGCTTCAGCGTCTCAAGCGCGCCGGGGGTGCTGCGCGCCGTCCTGGCCACCTTCGCCATGCCCTCGGCGGAACCCCAGCCCCCGACCGGCCCGTCATAGCCTGCGACGGGAATGTCTACGGCTGCATTCTCGTCGGAAAGATTCTCGGCCATCGGGGTCACCTTCGGCTGTGGGCAAGCGGATTGCCGTTTCAGGTCGGGTCGCCGAAGGGATCGGGCAGATCCGCCAGCAACTTGTCGGGGGTCATCGGGAAGTCCCGCAGCCGGACGCCACAGGCGTTGTAGATGGCATTGGCCACCGCGCCCGCCGCGCCGCAAATGCCCAGTTCTCCCACACCCTTGGCCTGCAGGGGCGAGGCCGCGGCGTCGCGTTCCTCGATCAGCAGAACCTCCATCTCGGGGATGTCGCGGTGGACGGGGACATGGTATTCGGCCAGATCGTGGTTGGTCAGGTGGCCGTCGCGGTGGTCGAACTGCAACTCCTCGGTCAGGGCCATGCCGATGCCCCAGACCATGCCGCCCAGGCATTGCGACCGGGCGGTCTTGGCGTTCAGCACGCGGCCAAAGCCGAAGGCGCCGGTCATACGGCGGACCCGCGTCTCTCCGGTGAAGGCATTGACCGCGACTTCGCAGAAGAAGGCGCCATAGGTGGCCTGTTTGACCTTCTCCATCAGCTCGCCCGGCTCGATCCGGCCGATCCTGGCGATGTCGCCGTCCATCAGGTCGGTCACGGGACGTGGCTCGGAGCCCTCGACCCAGGCCATGCCGTCGCGCAACTGCAGGTCGTCCGGCGCACAGTTCAGGCCGCGGGCCAGCTCCGCCCGGATCGCTTCGCAGGCGCGGAAGACGGCCGACCCGGTCGAGCTTGCGGCCCAGCTGCCGCCGGACCCGGCGCCTTGCGGAAACAGGCTGTCGCCCAGGTGGACGCTCGTGCGCTCGATGGGCTGGCCCAGCATCTCGGCGGCGATCTGGCCCAGGATGGCATAGCTGCCGGTGCCGATATCGGTCTGGTCGCTTTCGACGAGGACCGTGCCATCGCCGCGAAGGGTTACGCGCGCCTCGGCCTTGGCTAGGATGTTGACCCGCGCGGCCGAGGCCATGCCCATGCCAATCCACCACTCGCCTTCGCGCTGCTGGCACGGCAGAGGCCTGCGACGGTCCCAGCCGAAGGCGCGGGCGCCGGCGTCCAGTGCCTCGACAAGCTTGCGCGAGGAATACGGGGTGCCCTCGCCCGGCACCTCATCCGGCACATTGCGCTTGCGCAGCTCGACCGGGTCCAGATGCAGCGCGACGGCCAGCTCGTCCATGGCGGATTCCAGCGCCGGCATGCCCACGGCTTCGCCCGGTGCCCGCACGGACCCGGCGGTGAGCCGATTGATGCGAGAGATGTTCAGCGCAAGCCGCCGGTTATCCCCGCCATAGAGGAACTGCGTCGCCTGCAGGACCGGCTCCGAAAAGGATTCCTCGGGCAGGTTCGACACGAAGGCTTCGTGGCTCAGCGCGGTCAGGCGGCCATCTGCGTCGGCGCCAAGGCGGATGCGCTGCACGGTCTCGGACCGCCGCATGATTGCCTGGAAGACCTGCTGACGGGTCATCACGACACGCACGGGGCGGCCCAGTTGCCGCGACGCGATGGCCGCCGCCACTGCCTCGTGAGAGATACCGAGCTTTGACCCGAACCCCCCGCCGACATAGGCCGACACGATCCGCACCTTGTCGGACTGGATGCCGACGCTGTCAGCCAATTCGTCGACGTTGTATTTGACCATCTGCAGGCTGCCGTGCAGCGTCAGGCTGTCGCCGTTCCATTCCGCGATGGCGGCATGCGGCTCCATCGCGGCGCTGGCGTGACCGGGCGTGGTGTAGGTCACGTCCACCACATGGGCCGCATCCTTCAACGCCCCCTCCAGATCGCCGTTCTCGGTCGGGTCCTTGGCCGGTTCGGCTCGGTCGGGCGAGGGCGCAAGAACCGCCTTCGACGATTGGTCGTCATATTCGACGACAAGGGCCTTAGCGGCATGTGTCGCCTGCTCGAACGTTTCGGCCACGACCAGCGCGATGGGCTGCAGCGGGAATTCCACCTGCCGCACGTCCTGCATCGGTGCCTCTCCGGCACCGCCCTGTGCGGCGCGGCGCAGCATCTCGGGGGCCGAAAACACCGCCAGCACGCCCGGCATGCCCAGAACCGCATCGCGGTTGATCGCCTTCACGCGGCCCTTGGTGATCGTCGCGCCGACAAGGACACCCTCGGCGCAATTCGGCCGGTCGTATTCGGCGGCATAGGGCGCCTGCCCGGCCACCTTCAGCGGCCCTTCAGGGCGGTCCAGCGGCTGGCCGATCACGCCCTGACGGGTCTGATCCAGCAGGTTGCGATCGTCGGGGCTGTCATAGCTGTCCTTCATGGTCACTCCGCAGTGGCTTCGGCCAGCACGGCAGCCAGAGTGCGGCGCGCCAGCGGGATCTTGAAGTCGTTGCCGCCCTGACCCTCTGCGCCTTCCAGCAGCAGGTCGGCGGCCTTGTCGAACAGCGCCTTCGAGGGCCTTTCGCCCACCAGCAGGCTATCGACGCGCGGGTCGGTCCAGGGCTTGTGCGCAATGCCGCCGAAGGCCAGCTTCGCCTGCGCGATGGCACCGTCCTGCATGCGCAGGACCGCCGCCACCGAGACCAGCGCGAAAGCATAGGACGCCCTATCCCGGACCTTGCGATAGATCTGCCGCGCCTCGACCGGCGCCGGCAGCAGGACGGCGGTGATAACCTCTCCGGCCTCCAGCACGTTATCGCGAGAGGGATGTTCGCCGGGCAGGCGGTGGAAATCGCTTACCGGAACGCGGCGGGTGCCGCCCGGACCTTCGATTTCCACCTGTGCGTCGAGGGCAGCCAGCGCCACAGCCATATCGCCGGGATAGGTGGCGATGCAGGCATCCGACGTGCCCAGGATCGCATGGTTGCGGTTGATCCCGCCGATGGCCGCGCATCCGGACCCCGGCTGCCGCTTGTTGCAGGCAGATCGGTTGTCCATGAAATAGCTGCACCTTGTGCGCTGACAGAGGTTCCCGGCCGTCGTGGCCTTGTTGCGCAATTGCGGACTTGCTCCCGCTAGGATCGCCCGCGACAGCAGCGGCCACCCGCG